>JAJDEH010000441.1 GCA_029259935.1 Planctomycetota bacterium | reverse complement strand
GCAAAAATAGGCCAGTGTCCCAGCAATTTACGGAATCGGAAGCGTAGGCAATGGCGCAAGTTAAGGGTGGAACGAAACGCAAAACAAAGTCCGATGAAAAGATAAAGAGTCGGGCAGCGGAAGCTCGCGCCTATCAGGTCGAAACGAGTCGCGGCTATCAACTACTAGCTTCCGAGATTGGCGAACCACCAATAACCGCGAAGCAACGCCGGCGCGGGCGAGATCTTCGAAAGCGTTGCGAGCGTGATCTTCTGGCGTTCAATGTTCGAGCATTCCCAAACTCGACCGGACTAAAACCGCTCGGGCAGATTCAGATAGATTCAATCGCTCACGATCAATCTGTAATTCTGACCGGCGGTAAGGTTTGCAAAGCCGAGCCGCGCGGGTTCGGCAAGACGACACGGACAACGAACGCGGCATTATGGGCAGCGCTCTACGGCCATCGGAAAATGGTCCCGGTGTTCTCCTCGAGTCTCGCCAAGTCGCGGACGATCATGGACCGCTGGAAGCAAGAGCTCAATGGCAACGATCTCTTGTTCTGGATGTTCCCGGATCTGATCTGGCCGCTCCGAGCTCTCGAGAATCGATACCAGCGATCGGCGACGCAGACGTTCCGAGGAGAGCTCACGCAGACGAGCTGGACATCGGACCGTATCGTCCTGCCGACGATCGCCGGCGAACGCGGGTCCGGGTCGATCTTGCTAGGCTTGCCGCTCAAGAGTTGCCGCGGCGCGACTCACACCAACAGTGAGGGCGAAGTCCAGCGGCCGGAGCTCGTGCTGCTGGACGACGTCCAGAGGGACGAGGACGCCTCGAACCCGAACACGGTCGCGAAGCTAGACGATCTGATCGAGCACGGAGCAATGCTGCTAGGCGGACATTCGAAGTCGATCGCGTCGGTTATGAGTTGCACGGTCCGGCAGTCTCGAGATCTGTCCGAGCGTTATCTCAGCAAGCCGGGCTGGCGTCGAGTCCGTTACAAAATGCTAGTCAGTCGGGCGACGCTCGAGGAAAAGCACTGGTTCGGCAAATATAAAGACATTCGCCATAGCTTCGATCCGGAGAGCTCCGACGATTGCGAACGTGCTAAGCGGGATAGCCTGAAATACTACCGCAAGAATCGGAGAGCGATGGACGACGGCGCGGTAGCTAGTTGGAAGTGGGCGTTCGCTTGGGCCGACGAGGAGCCGACAGAGATCTCCGCGATTCAGCACGCCTACAACATAATCATAGATTCCGGCGAGTCGGTGTTCGCGTGCGAGTGCCAGAACGAACCGCTCCGCGAGAAACACGCGATCGACTTGCTCACGGTCGAGGAGATCATGGGCAAGCAGTCGCATACCCCACGGGGAATCGTGCCGAAGGGTCACAGCGTCGTAACGGCAATGATCGACGTCCACCCGGAGATCCTTGACTACGAGGTCTGGTCGTGGGCGGATCGGTTTGGAGGTTGCAAGATCGCCGGCGGTACCTACCCCGATCAGCGTCGCTCGTTGTTCGTTCACACGGATCCGCCGATACCACTTTCGAAGAAACACGCGGGCAGCGATCCGGCGCGAATCGTAGCGGGACTCGAGCAGTTGTTCGAGGACATTCTCGGCCGCGAGTGGATGGGAGAGGACGGAACGCCTCAACACGTCGCGTTGCTGCTTGTCGACGGCAACGGCAAAGAGTCGGACGCGATCAAGCTCGCTGCGAAGCGGAGCAAGTATGCCGCTCGGATTATGGTCTCGTTTGGTATGGGCATCACGGCGCGGCGTAAGCCTATCAGTCAATGGACCGAGAAGATCGAGACGCGCAGCGCGGGGCCGGAGTGGACGAAAACGAAACGCAAACCTCGAGAGAAACAGGGGATCGTATTCGATGCGAACTATTGGAAAACTCGGTTCCATTCTCAACTGGCGTTACCGATCGCGGAACCGGGCAGCCTATGCGTCTACAAAACGACGCGGAACACGCAACAAGCTCACGTTCGTTCGGCGGAAGGTTACCGAGCGGAACGTCCGATCGAAGTCAAAGCCGTGGCGACGGGTCGAACCGTCCAGGAATGGCAAGCGATACCGGGGCGGGAAAATCACCCACTAGATTGTGCCGTCGGTTGTATGGTCGGAGCGTCTGTCTCAGGCGTTACGACTGGAGATCTACCGAAGGCGAAACGAAGTCGAAAGCGTAGAAAAAGGATAACTTACCAATGAGCGCAAAACAGAAACGAAAGCCCACAGGTCGACCGAAGGGCGCTAAGAATCGAGACTATTCGGCAGTCGTGGCGGAGATCCCGGCGGCGTGTCCCTACTGCGGTGGTCACAACCTACAGCCGGTAGGGGATCGAGTCCAACGGATCGAATACGCAGGCCGCACGATCGCCGGCGACGCCTACCAGAGAAAGGAAGTCCGGCGTTGCAAGTGCGGCGATTGCGAACGGTTTTGTATGAAGCACAGCTATTTTGGCGTGGAAAATACGGCGGCGAGCGTTAAAACCCGCTCAGCCGGTGACGACAGCTGATCCGTTTTCCGTAGACTGGCTTCTATGCCGGACAACACGGAAAAAATCGAACATCTGAATCGCGTGCTCGAGAGCGGGACTCTCCAGGTCTCCGTCGGCGGCGTAACGACGATCTACCGCGATCGGCAATCGATCCTAAATGAGATCCGCCGGCTCAAACAAGAGGACAGTACGGCGGTAACATCTGGCCGCGCTAGAACGATCAATCTAGGGGGTTTCTAATGTCCCTTACTTCCTGGATTCAGAGCGGCTATGACGCGATCGTCAATAAGAATCGGCGTCGCCCAACCAAGACACGCACCTTCGCAGAGGACAAAGTTCTACCAGGGCGGGACCGAATCAAAGCACAGGCGACAGCGCGCGACGTGCATCGCAATTTTGCAATCGCACGTTGGGCGATCGGCAAGCATCTGGACTTTGTCTCGAGTTTCTCGTTTCAAGCTCAGACCGGAGACCCTGGACTCGATCGGGATCTCGAGACGTTGATCGGCGGCTGGTCGAATCGGCATCGATGCGACATCGCGCGGCGGCATCCGTTCCGGAGAATGATCCGACTCGCCGAAGCACGCCGAACAGTCGACGGCGATTTTGCGTTCCTGAAAATCGCGGCGACGCCGGGCTCTGCATTGCGTGGCAAGTTGCAGGCGATCGAGTCCGATCGGATTTGTACTCCGTCAGATCTTCCGACGAGTTTCGACAAGGATAGCTTCGTCAACGGTGTTCAACTCCAGGCCAGCGGCGCGGCGGCGGCTTACGCGATTTGTAAGCGTACAGATAACGGGGCGATGCAGTTCTCGCGCGTCGTGGACGCCAAGAACGTTGTGCTCCATGCGTACTACGATCGATTCGATCAGATTCGCGGAATCTCTCCACTGATCTCCGCACTAAATTCGTTGCAAGACGTCTACGAGGGCTTCGACTACGCACTGGCGAAAATTAAGGTTGCACAGATGTTCGGGCTGGCGACGTATCGCGAAGATCCGGAAGAGATCGGCGACGGAACCGACACAGACAGCGACGGGAAAACGGACGAGGTAAATTTCGGGCGCGGTCCGTTTCACCTCGATCTAGACACGGGCGACAAAGCAGAGTTCCTCGAGGCGAAGACACCGGCGGCAGAGACGACGGCGTTCCTCCAGATGATGATCCACGTTTCGCTCAAGAGTCTCGATATTCCGTTCTCGTTCTTCGACGAATCGCACACGAACTTTTACGGATCCCGCGGCGCGTTGATTCAGTATCTCAAGGGGTGCAGGCATAAGATTGAAGATCTACGCGAAGCACTGGACGAGATCACGCGCTGGCGTCTCGGGCTGTTCGTCGCGGACGGCGAGCTCACTCTCCCCAGCGGATTTGAGTTTAACACGCTGAATTGGGAGTGGGTTCCGGACGGAATCCCTTGGTGGGATCCGGAGAAGGAAGTCAAAGGGCAAACGCGGGCGATCGCGGCGGGGCTCACGGACTATCAGCGCGTTTCGCGTGAGAGCGGTACGGATTTCTTCGCGAATATCGACCGGATCGCAGAGCAGCAAAAATACGCCAAGGATAAGGGCGTTGATCTGAATCTCGGGCTATCGACTCCGGTCGTTGAAGATCTCGAGGACGAAACCGAAGCCACACCAGAACAGGTAGAACAATGATCAAGAAACGAACCGTTCCCGCGTCTGCGCTTCACTTCATAACCGGACCATTCTCCATAGGCGACAACGGCGAGGGCTCGAAGTCCGCTCCGTTCGCGATGGTCGCGCGATCAGGTGGCGCGATTGAGCATCCGTTCTGGGGAAAAGTTGTTCACGATCTCGACGGGATGCAGTTGAAGTCGGGGCGCGTCGCGATCGATTACTGTCACGATCAAAACGAGGTGATCGGGTACGCGAATCACTTCGACGCCTCGAGCGGAGATCTCCAAGCAAGCGGAGCGCTAACTCCGTTCAAGGATTCCGATCGAGCGACGGAGATCCTCCACAAGTCGCGGCAAGGCGTTCCTTACGAGGCGTCGATCAATTTTCGCGGTGATATCAAGATCGAAGACGTTCCGGAAGGCGCGACAGCATCGGCGAACGGACGGGAATTCAGCGGGCCGGCAACGATCATAAGGGAATGGCCGCTCCGTGGTATCGCGGTCTGTCCATACGGCGCAGATCAGAATACCGAAAGCGTTTTTTCAGAATCCGACAACTCTATAGAGGTGGAAGTTATGGCTAACACGAACGAAGGCCGAACGGCCGAGCTCGAGCAGCAACCAGAATCCGCCGTCGCGGAGGCCGTGGAGACACCGGCCGTTGAGAGCGACGCGGTTAACGATAGCGCAGAGGCCGACGATACGGCTGTTGACGCGGAAGAGGCGGCGGAAGCGCCGGCTCAAGAGGCGGCTACTCCGGCCGTCGATCCCCGCACGGGGAACCCTGTTAGAACGCTATCCGACACTCGAACCGGGCAGGACTTCCTGGACCGATTCGGCGAGCAGGGCGGCGTCTGGTTTGCTCAGGGGAAATCGTGGGACGAGTCGATCGAACTGCATTCAAAAGCACAGAGCGAACGGATCGCAGATCTCGAGCGACAGCTCACGGCTACGGGCGGCGAACTGTCTCCCGTAGAGTTCTCAGCAGAAGTCGACGCGCCGGCCAAGGAGGCCGGCGGGCTGTCTGGCAGGGTAAGAATCCAAGGTAAGAACTACGACAATTAGACAACGCTAGAACGTCACAACGAAGTGAAGTTACCGGGCGTAGTCGCAATATAAAGGGCTAACAAAATGGCCGACAGTTTTCCTGTAATCGCTGACCTATTGGCGGACGCTTTCGATCTGTCCGGTGCTCAGGTCAACGACATCCTAGACGCGGCTCCGTTCGTGTCTCAAATTCCAATGGTCCCCAGTTCGGACGGGACTAATCACAAGTATATTCGTGAAACAACGAACCCGGCTGTCGGGTTCCGTGGCGAGAATGCCGGTCGTGAATTTTCCAAAGCGACCGACGTCGTCCAGACCGACGCTCTGAAAATCCTCGACTGGAGTTGGGCGGCTGATAAGGCCGTTGCCGATGCTTGGAGAGCCGGAGCAGAATCGTTCATTGCCTACCAAGGCGCGCGGAGTATTCGTTCCGCTATGCAGGCGCTGGAATCCCAGATCCTCAATAGCGTTGGCACCCAGGGCGACGCGGCTGGATTTATCGGTTTGCAGACGCTCCCAGGGCTAGACGGTCTAGCCGATACCATGTGCTTAGGTGCTGGCGGAGCAGATGCGAACGCGGTCAGTTCTGTATACCTGATAAACCAGTCGGAGCTCACAGGCGTTGCTGGCGTGTTTAAGGGCGACGGAATGCCGATCTCGATGGGTCAATCGATTGTTCAAGATATGGTTGACGGAACCGGCAAACATTACCCGGTTTATTACACGTCGGCTACAAGCTGGTTCGGGTTGCAGGTCGGAGGCAGTTGGTCGGTTTCGAGAATCTGCAATATCGATGCGGGCTCTCCGTTGACTGACGATCTGATTTCGCAGGCGATTGCATTACATCCCGTTGGCAATCAGCCGAACGTGATCGTGGCGAACCGCAAGACGTTGCAACAGTTGCAAGCTAGCCGAACGGCTACTAACGCGACTGGCACCCCGGCTCCGTTCCCGACGGAAGCGTTCGGGAAGCGAATTATCGTCACAGATCAGCTCACCAATACGGAGGCGGTAGTCGCCTAGTAAGTTGATCTATGGCTCTCCCCTTGAATAGCGCGTCAGTTGGTCTGCTGGGATCTACGCTCCGGCAGACCAACGGCGTGCGCGGGCGGTACATTCGGGGAGCTCACGAGGTAGAGCTCGTGGGGGTTGCGGATCGGTTGCGGACATCGGAACGAGGCGACGAGATCGAGCGAGTTAGTTCCCTAGAGCAAGATTGGCTGTTCGAACTAGATAAGTTGATCATCGATGGCGTTAAGACATTGCCCGAACGGGGTGACAAGTGGGTTACGGAAGATCAGACCTACGAAGTACACCACAGGGGAGAACCCGAAACCTATCGAGTGCTCCCCGCGGCGCGGCTCGTTCGCGTTTACACGGTAGAGACGGAGGTTGACGTATGAAACTGGCTCAACAAGTTGTGGACGCGATCAACCAGGCGGCGGACGATAGCGAATGGCCGGTTAAGTTCACGGCCGAGCGGCGGACGTTTCCGATTCGATCGATCGACGAACTAAAAGCGACACAGGTCTCAGTATTCGAGGGGCCGAGATCAAGCGTGCGACTCAGTCGCGGCGAGTGGAGTCATACAAAGATTATTTTCGTAGCGATCCAAAAGAAGCTAGAAGCAGGCAGCCCAACACACACAACCGAAGTCGACGAGCTCGTGGAACTGCTCGAGACGATCGAAGCATTTTTCGAGGCGTCCGCAACGGGCGATTATGATCCTTATGAGTTCTCGACGTTCGACGAGTCGACAGACCGCCTCCCATTTTCGGCGGCATTGTTACAGACCGACTCGACGTATGCGGCAATCGTAGGGCTCGAGTTTACAGATTGAGAATATGGGATCCTTCGTGCAAACCAATTTGTCAGCGACATTCGACCGGGCCGGTCTGTTTAAGCGGATCGACCGTAAGGACAAGCGAGTCCTAGGGCGAACGGGCGCGTATGGCCGGCAGGTGATGCGACGCGGGCAACGTCGCAAGAAAGGTGCCAGCAGTGACGGAGGCTATCCGAACGCGCACGCGGGACAGCTGCGCGACCTAGTGTTCTTTAATGTGGATCTGGCCGCCGGATCGGTGTCGATCGGTCCGCTCAAGTTCGAAGGTGCCGAAAAGAATCTCCCGGCGGGCGTCGAGACGATTCCGCAACTGATCAACCAGGGCGGAACGGTTCGCAAGGAAGTTGGCCGGGAAGGATCCAAGCGGATCGAGGCGCTGGTCTATAAGCCGAGACCATTCGTCGAACTATCGACTCAAACGACGGCCGATCGTCTAGCTGATTTGTACGAGAAAACTCCCTTATAAAACGAGGTGCTAAGATGGATATGTTTCTGATCTCTCTTTTCCTGATTGCTGGCGTGTTTCTGTTCGGCAAGGATGCGAAGTTCTACGTTGCGGACGCGGATATCGACGATTCGGCAAATACGCCGGCGCTGGCGACGTGGGACGAATACAAGAACGTTACGGACATCGTCGGCAACTTTTCGGGGATCTCCGTCGAGACGACGACTCGAGAGACGGCCGAAACCGGGTGGACATCGGCCGAGACGATCCTTTCTACGGGCGAACTAACTATGACGTTCCCGCAGAAGTCGACGTTAGACGCAACTCTCCGGCAATTCATCGACGCCTGGCTAGCGAAAACAACGGTCCCTTGCGTCGCACTAAACGACGACATCACGAACACTGGTTTCGCGGAGGGACTTGCGGCGAACTTCTCCGTCGAGCTAACGCAGAATCAACCGCTACAGGATCGGCAGACGTGGGACGCAACCCTCCGGGTGGCTAGCTTCCCGTCGTGGTATCGTCCAGCATAAGCGGTGGTGTTATTTCGTACTCATTCGGAGGCTAATCGGTGCCAAGTTTTACTGATAGTAAGGGCCGGAGCTGGGACGTTGTCGTCAACGTCTGGACGCTGACGCGAGTTAAGGACCATACCGGCGTTCTCCTAACCTCGTTGATGGAAAAAAACGGGGAGCTGTTCGCCAAACTACACGCAGATCCGATCCTACTTGCTGACATTGGGTGGCGACTGGTGGAAGATCAGGCAGCGGAGCGCGACGTCGACGTCAAAGACTTCGCCGAATCGATCTTAGGTGATCCGCTAGGGGCGTTAAGGAAAGCGGTCTTGGAAGGTGCCGTCGATTTTTTCGCAGACCCGGAGACTCGGAAGAATCTCCGGCTAGCGATGGAGAAGCACCTAGAGATAGCGGGACTGCTGACGACAGAAGCAGCGGAGCGACTAGCGGCGATCGACTCGAGCGAAACGGCGGCAAGGCTTACGGATTATGTTTTGAGTGGGCGGCAATTTGCGGAGTCGAACCCTGGCGGTTCACACTTGGGCAACTAGCAGTAATGGCGGAGGCACGCCTTCGGGCCAATTGGGACGAGACGGCAGTGCTCTGGCAGAACACGGCGAACGCAATCAGAGATCCAAAGCAAAGGGCGCGACCGTATATGCCTTGGGATATTCACCCCTTTCGGACCCCCGACGATTACAAGCAACAGCAACCACAGCACGGCGACTTGAGCGGGTTGCGACGAATCATCGAGGAAGCAGCGAAAAATGGCAAAATCAGTTGACGCAGGCCGCGCGGTCCTCAAAGTCACGATCGACGACGCGCAGCTCCGCGACAAGTTCGACAAAATGGCAAGGAGAGTCCAGCAGACTGCTAAGAAGATCCGCGGCGCTGGTCTCGCGATCGGTGGACTAGGAACCGCGATCGTCGCCCCTCTGGCGTTAGCGACTAAGAAGTTCCTCGACTTGGGCGACGCACTTAATAAGATGTCTGCGCGAACAGGCGTTTCTGTGCAGGCTCTTTCAGAGCTCAAGTTCGCGGCGGAACAATCAGGCGGCTCGATCGAGAACGTCGAAAAGTCAATCGCGACAATGCAGAAACAGCTACTCTCAGCGTCTCAGGGTCTCACGACGGCAACCGACACGCTCGCAGAGCTCGGGCTCGAGCTGTCCGAGCTCGAGGGGCTAGCGCCGGAGGATCAGTTCCAAAAGATCGCAGGGGCTGTTGCAGCGATCGAGGATCCCAGCAAACGGGCGGCAGTTGCAATGCGAATCTTCGGGCGGTCGGGAAGTAAGCTCTTGCCGATGTTCGAATCGATGCAAATGCTACGCGACGAAGCACAGAGGCTCGGAATCACTATGTCCTCTGAGACGGCGCAGTCCGCCGCCGACCTGGGTGATGCGTTCAACCGGGTTGTTGCGTCAGTCGGAGCGTTGGCGGTGAAGGTCGGAGAAGCACTCGCGCCGGCGCTGATCTTTCTGGCAGATGCCACACAGGAGGCGGTTCAGTGGCTTGTACATTTTGTAGATGAGAATCAAGCTCTTGTGATCGTGGCGGGAGTCGTTGGCGGTATACTCGTGACTCTTGGCGGAACTCTTGTGGCGATCGGCGCAGCGATGTCTGTTGCTACTATCGCAGCGGGAGGGCTCGCGACGGCTCTAGCGTTCCTCTCCGCGAACCCGATCGTGTTGATTATTGCTGGCATTGTCGCTCTCGGGCTGGCGATCGCGGCGTTAGTCGACTGGATGGGTCTACTCGGCGACGAATCTGAGGACGCCGGTGACAAAATGGAAGCGGCGGGCCAAAAAAACCGCGAGCAAGCACAGAAGACCGCGCGAGAGATCGAAGCACGACAACAAGCGGCGCAGTCACGCGCCGCCGCGGCTCAATCGGACTTTGCAGCGTCGCTGCCATCGCTTCCGAACGTCGGAGCGATCCCGTCGGGTGCGGTGCAGGCAACAGCCTCCCAAACTGAGAAAGACATTCTTAGGGAAAGCCAACGGCAGACGGATCTCCTCGAGGATCTCGTCAGGTTTGTGACGTCCTCTAGGTTCGGTTTCCGCGCGGGGAGTTCATAAATGGCAGCGACGATCAAAGAGCTCTTTCTAGGTTACTCCGGCAGCGCGAAGGATCGTCGGATTCGATACCTAGTTCGCGACGCGACGGATGAGGACGAGGCGATCTCTCTGATACTGGCAACCGCTCCGGCGCTGCGTGGCGGTCTGGTTGTCGTCAACGCATCCGCAAACGAAATCGGCAGCGGACTATTTAGCGGGGAGGCACTGTACGGCGAAGCAACGGGCGTCCCGAATCCGCCGTCAGCTAGTGCTACCTATACGTTCAATATGCAGGTTGAACCAGAGACGTTTCTATACTCACGGAACCGAATCAGCTCGTCGCCCGGATCTGCGCCATCTGTCATTAACGGCATGATTGGCGTCGAGCTAGATGAATCACAGGGGCGTTGGTCGGGTATCACGGTCCCCGCGGGTCCGGTTACGGACGAGATCTCCTACGAATACCCGGCGGCAGTTATCCCTAACAGCTACCGTGCAACGGTCCGAAGCTTGCTCGGAAAAGTGGCTAACCATGTATTTTTAGGCGAGCCGGCGGGGACGATGCGGTTCGTAGCTTGTAGCGCTTCGGTAAGCTCCGACTCAACGCAGCGGATCAGCTTCAAGTTCGCCAATCGTCAAAACCGGACAGAAAAGCTCGGAGATATAAATCTCGGCACGGTCGACGGTTGGGATTTCGTGTGGTCTTACAACGACATTGAGACGTTCAACGATGGGAATACGGTTATCGCCATTCCCAAACCGCGGTTTGCCTACATAGAGAGGCTGCTCGATCGTGCGTCGTTCGGTCCTCTAGGTCTGCCGGGAGTATAAGTCATGCCAGTACCGGCCAGAATCAGACCGGGGGAACTTCTCGAGACGTATCCAGGCGGTACACACAATTGGCTCGTTGATAACATGCAACAGCTAATTGCAGAGCGCAGCGGGCGCGGTCCGCGTTCTGGGGCGGCGCAGTCGACAGTGTTAGTTGTTAATAAGTCTGGAGAGGATCTCGAAAAGTGGTTTGCCGTTTTGAAATTAGACGGACCGCTCAACAAGCCGGCCGATCGAGAGGGCGAGCCCTACCGCCGGACGATTCGGTTTAAGGGTGTCAAACCGGACGAGGACACAGAGAGTGGAAAGGCGAGGTTCTGTATTTGCCAGAAGTTCGCGAAGCAAGACGGACTGATCAAGTGTGTTCTTACGGGTGAGACGTGGGCGAAGCTGGACATCCAAAGTGAAGACGATACGACGTGCGGTCCAGTTAAGGACGACATCGAAAAGCTAAAGACCGGCCAGGGCTCTACCCCCATAGTTTGGAAGGAATCCGGCACCGGCATCAAATGGGGCATCGTGCAGCTGGGGGGCGGGGCAGCATCACCCGGCACATCCACGCTTGACGTAGTCGTGCTAGATGAGATCTCCGCAGCGACTATTGAGAACGACGACGGCACACCAAGAAACAACTTCAACGCATTAAGCAAAAACGGAAAACTGGTTGCTGGATGGGGCAAGGCGCGAGTACTCAAGTCAATCGACGATGATGGCGATTTGCATCACGATGATCCGACCGACGATAACTTAGTGTTTGAGTTTTCGGAAGACGATGACATCATCGTTTACAACATGGTGCGAGACGCAATTCAGGTAAACAAAACGATTCAAGTAAAAGAAATCTATGGCCGTTATTGGGCCGATGCAATGGATTGCACGTAATGGTCTTCAAGAACAACCCGCATGGTGGCGGTGATAGTTGCTGTCAGAAGTTAGTTGCAACGGGTATGGATGGTCAAGTTGGCTTATACGCTCGACGCGCACTAAAACAGAGGCCACCCTACTACGACCTTGTCACACACTTAGATCCTCCGATCAGTACGGATAGTGTAATGGGTTTCGAGCCTGTTTCTGGTCGTGTCTGGATGTGGAACACGGTTACCACAGAAGTAGTTTCGACCCTAAGAGACTATTCAGATCGACAAGTGGAATGGGCAGCAGGGGTATTGCCTATAGGTAACGGAACGGTTAGAGGGCGGCTTATGCGATTCTACCCCGATGAAGACAATCCCGCTAACAGTAGGATTCTTATCTACTGGAGTCCGTCGACGATCACCGAAGGTATGTGGACTTTATTTGATTATGCTGGGGTAGTGATCAGAGAAATGGCTGCGGCGACATTTCACTTGTCTTTTACTAGCACTCTCATTCCTTTGGACTACGATCTGGCTTCTGATTCTGTTTATCACATCGAGCAAACTAGAATTCTCAAGAATGGTGTGCTCTGGAAGGACACGGTCACCCAAGCATTTCGCAAAAACGTGATGGTTGTGCCGAAGGGGGACGGCACTCATTTGATAATTCTACACAGACTTAGAGGCGGTGCCGTAAATCCTAATGCTAGTCAATTTTGGAGTCTAGATTCGGAGGACCCCGGTGCGGACCCAGTACTCTACCATGATTTTGATGACCAGGGTCTACCGGGCACTATGTTGAGTGGAATATTCCACGCACAAACCAGAAGGTTCGTTTGGTATAGAGACATTGTTACGGCTGGTGATTGGTACGAGGGCATATCAGAAGATTGTTCGGATATCAGGAACTTAGGATTTGCAGTAGGGGCGCGATTTAATATCGAATTCAGCCGCTGAATAATCAATTGAATAAGGAACTTAAACGATGAAACCCAAACTATTACACGCAATACTGGCTCTCTCCTTGCTCACGCAGCCTCTTTCAGCAGTCGACGTACTCCGAACTAGCGCTGCCCAAGATCAGCCACAGATAACAACGATCAGCCCGACAGGAGCGTGGGCGACGGGCAACACGGCCTGGATCGAGCGCAACAACAAACGCCTAACAGTGACGATGGACTCTACTGCAAGTCGCAAAGCGGCAGTCGTGCTTCTGCAAAAGGCCATCGAAGCCAGTGCGGCTGGGTCAGACACCGACCCCAATGACGCTGACGGCGTGACAGGCACTTGGGATCACGGTGGCCTGGAGTACGGCGAATACTATGAGATCGATGCGGCAGCCGACTACAGCGACCCCAATGCGCCGGTGCTGACGCTCACAAGCGCAACAATGACGATCGACAACACTCAGACCAACGGCATACCGTTTGTGGTAACGGCTGGTGACACGGCGACGGGCAGCATCGGCACACCAACCAACACACAGGCCGCTGGCGGCAGGTTTCATTTTGGAGGTGCTAACAACTGGGTCGATCCGAACGGCACCGCTCGCATTCCCCTAGAAGACGAGACAGCAGTTCTGGCCGACAGCTCACAGAGTATCTACTTCGGCTTGGGGGCCATACCGAACGATCTCGACTTCAATAAGAAGAATTCATTCAAGGGTAATGTCGGGCTCACTAAGATCAACACCTGGACTTCTAGCAAGCCGTTCGTAGAAGATCGCACGACAAAGATTACGGCAACTCGCAACGATGCTACATCGTTGACGTACACGCTAGGCGAGCTTAATAGCCCAATGCCTGCCGAAGGCCACTTCTATCTGTCTCTTACCAACGCGACGTTCTCTACCGTCAGGGTCTACGATGCCCCGAAGCTGTCGTCCACCACGGGCTATGCGATTCAGCTGTCTGGCGGTGAAGATGTTCGACTTGAAGTCTTTCGCGGAAGTGTTTCTGCGGGAACGGACGTGTCGGAACCGGTCGTTGAATTGGGTAGCTTGATCACAGCGTATCAAACCGATGCCCTAGAGGACGTGCAAGTTCTGATCGGTGAGAACACGAAGACGGATGGATCGGGTTCATCGGCAACGCAGGGCGGCGGTACAGTGAATTTCTTTCCCAATGGCGATGGCGGTACGTTCGACAGCTACGAAGTCACAGCGGGAGTAATGAATTACCAATGCTTGGAGAACGTGACAGAGATCACAGTCCACGATGGCGCTAAGATGTTCTTCATAGGTGGCCTGGGAACGATCTCGACCGTCGACGTGCTTAGTGGCGGCTACCTCGACTGTCGTAACACGGTGTTTACAGCCAACGTCAATAAGGTGATACGCAGGCGTGGATCGGAAATCTGGGACCCAGACAACAGACTGAACCCCACTACTGGATGGAACTTCCCGGACACCTATCCTGGAGATCCGGCCAACAAAGGTAAGCTGCCAATTCAACAGAACTGGGACAACACTGATCTCTAACACCCCCGCCCCACCACAGCAGCAATGACCATAGCAGCCAGCAACCATTTCCAATTGAATGGCAGCCCCAGATTCCCGTCCTTTAATTCAGGTTCGGTCATGCTCGACAGTATAGCCGAGACGCGCAATTCTTGTGCCTCTACACACAAAACCACCCCTCCAAATAGATCTCCCAGGGTGGCCAAAAAAGTCTTGCAATCGTTAGTGTAGGAATGTACAGTAGTGCCTGAACATAAAGAGTACAAAAATATCGTCCGGTAGCTGAGGGAAAAGCTACCAATTTCTGTCAATTTTCGACTCATTCAGAGTTGTCGGGGAGAGTCCACATCTACATCGAGGGGGATGCTATGCGCGCACTAGAAGAGAAGTTACCTACAAACACTCAGGCCGAGCTGCTAGACGCGATTGACCTATTCGAGAGTGAGCACAAGAGGCCGCCTCGTATCAGGGAACTGGCGGGCATGTTGGGCGTTCAGATCAACTCTGTATATGAGCTGCTAGGACGGCTTCGCAAGATTGGCTTCGTTACTTGGGAGTCGAATACTGCGGGCACCATCTCCCGGCCCAAGGGGCTGCTTGTGTTGGGAGAGGTGGGCTAGGAATGGTTACTCAGCGAGTTTCAGCCAGTCTAAGTGCCATTCGAGTTCGCCAGTTTGTTGAATTACTCCGTTGAATTCTGTACGGATCGTCGCTCCGAAAGCATTCTGAGAATCGACATAAGAGCTAATCTGATATTTGTTGTCTGGGAGGGTGGTTACGTGATCTTGTTGACCGTCGAAAACGCCGGGGAATTCTGCCGTCGAGGGCGATTTCAAGCGATCCTTGACGAACTTCTCCATCATTATGTAGGCGCCGATCGAGTCTTCTCTCTCATTCCAGGGCGGGAGATCGGCCACATCCTTGGCGACCCACAGCGCACAAGCACCGAAAAAGAGGCAGACTATCAGGGAACACCCCAGGCAAGTGGCTGTTGTGTTGGGCGGTTTCTTCGTGGGAGCTCCGCACGAGGGGCAGTTTGTCGCCTTGGAGCTGACCTCATTGCCGCACTCTTTGCACTTCGTCATAGCCATATTCAGGACTCCAGAGATCGAGTTGACAGCGGGTATCGTAATCTGCACACTGACAGAATCAAAGGATGGCGAGGCCGGACCCGGAACTCTAATTCCAGGCTACCCGGCCACACCACTCCGCCCCCTAGACTCGCAAGGAGGCATCATGGCGCTTTTCGCCATATACTTTCCGCATGGATGCATGCGCAAACTTGCGCGATTGTATATTCTTCACAGTGGCCAGCTTCTCACTCTCGCCGCCACTCACTGCCCTGCCCCGTCTTACGTCGACGCAATCACTGCCAGCCTACGTTTGGCTTATCATTTGCGTTGCTATTTCGGTCCCGCAGCAGGGAGGCAGGCTCAAAATCTCGAGGTTCTCATGCCGGCTTACGTCGAGCATGTTCTTGCGCGTATTCTCGCGCTATGGAATGTTCTGTGTTCCGGGTACGCACAGCCGCAAGAGGGCGGCAGGAGGTGTGCTATGAGCTGATTTAGCGTTGACCGCGCAAAGAAAAAGGCGGGCCGAACCGCTCGCCTTCTTCTTTGAAATGTGTGGTTGAATCGGGATTCAGTTTGGCGACCTACCCCCGAAACAGCCTTCCAAAAAATCGAGCTTAGCGGCTCGACCCGTGAAAGGTACGCGCCAATGTATCTTTAGTGGGTCAGCCTGTCAAGGAAACCCAAGGATGTCAGACAAACCTAAGAAAACCGAGATTATTCACCGCGAAATCCATGTCCACTATCAGATTCCGGTCATAAACATTGACCACCTAGCCGAGCAAATGGGCCTGGAGCGTCGGTGGATTCGGGAAAACTGGCTCGAACCCAAAGAAGACGACCCCGTAGGACCTGCACCTAGTTTCAGCGACGGCAGGAATACCTTCCTAAACCTTAAGGAGTTAGAAGAATGGAGCAGACGCCGATCATACGGGTCCGGCTCCACCGATATGCCGACCGACCAATTGGATTGATCTGGCAGCATGGCCAGCGGTCCGGGGAGGTTAGCAGCGGTGAGACTACCGAAGCAAGAGCACTCCGGGCCGCAGGCCGACTTGAACAGCAACTGGAGGCAGGGCAATTGCCGGGCCGCTCCGAAGGGTTTGCTATCACCTGGGCAGACTTCCGAGCGCGCTACGAATTGGAATGGCTCGAAAACATGAGCTTTGGCAGTCGCAACGGTTGGAAGGTAGCAGCGAATCACTTTGAAAACCTTTGTCACCCCAAGCAACTTTCCGACGTTAGCAAGTCGATGCTATCGCAATTCCGTGGAGCACTTGAAGCGAAGGAAATATCGACCGCATCAGTCCGCAGTTACTATCGAGCATTGCGTGCTGGCCTAGGGTGGGCCGAGTCGATGGATCTCATGGGCAATGTGCCAACAATCCGACATCGCAAGCAAGCTCGCACTTCCGCAACCATGCGAAACCGAACAATCACCCTAGAGGAATTCGAGCGAATGATTGCCGTCGTACCAGAGGTCCGTAAGAATGGCGACTCTAAAGAGTTCCAACGCTTCATGTGGGGACTCTGGTGGTCGGGCTTACGTATCGACGAATTAAATCGCATCCACTGGTCAAAGCGAGCAACGCTCCACGTCGACATTGACGGCAAGCTTCCGCTGATTGTCTTCCTGGGCGGTCAGAAGAATCAAGCCGATACATTCCTGCCCGCTCCCCCTGAATTCTGGGAACTGGTTAAGCAGCGAGGGGTCTCGCGAGCCGGCCTAGTGTTCCCCATAGCCGGCCGCTGGGGCGAACAGATGAAAACAGGAAACATTGGCCGACGCATTGGCGATTGTGGCAGGCTTGCCCGTGTAGAGGTCTGCGAGGGCAAATGCGCAACTGCTCACGACTTTAGAGCGGCCTACCTGACACGAGTTGCTGCCAAGAATACAATGAGCCACACACAAGCACTGGCTCGGCACTCAGATCCAAAAACCACTTCCCAATTCTACGTCCGCCACGAGGCGGAAGAACTAGCGAGGGCCGCAGGATGGTAAAGCCGATTCTTGGTTCACTTAGCGATAACGCCAGGTCCTACATAAAGGAGCTGGAGTTGAACTGTTCTCGTTATGAAAGGGAGATACCAAAACTCAAAGATCTCCTTAGTCGCATCCACACGATACGCAGTCTGTGGCTGCCACCCTACGAGGACGCCGAAACTGACCCAAGTGGCGAGACTGCCGTACTCTACCAAATGGACGCAGAGATAGTTGAAGCCGTGCGCGGTGCAAAGTGTGTGCAACAAGGCGAAGATAAGTTGTCAAAGATCGACGTAAACCCTTACAGGGCCTAGTGCTCCCTGTAGGAATCGAACCTACAACCTATTGATTAAGAGTCAATAACTTTGGTGCGACAGACGGCGATACAAGGTATTTCGGAACGTAAGAATCGCAACTCTCGGCTATTTGCGCGGTGCAATTTGTGTGCAACCGCACCTCTCGCTGAAATCTTTTCTAGCCGGCCCATTCTGAGCAGGCCGCAATACACAAAATCGTGCGATAGACGGCGAGTGGGTGTCTTTATCGTGCGAGTCACGACGTAAGCCGATTATCGGCTAAATCGTCGTGTAGTCTTCCGAGCATGTTCGGTGCTCACACACACGCTGTTGGTTTGAAGCCGCTCGCTTTCTTAGGAATCGAGCATCGAACACTTAATTCTTTCTTCAGCGAGCGGCTTCGACTCAACAGCAGCCAATTTACAAAACACTCTCCCGCGAGCCGACGGACGGCGCACGGACGCACTCGCGGGAATGGAAACACAGACCGGGGTGGAGCAGTGGTAGCTCGCTAGGCTCATAACCTAGAGGTCGCAGGTTCAAATCCTGCTCCCGGCATTTTAGGACCGTCCGCGCTGGTGGCCGTTACTCCGCGAGCCGGGCGGTCCAGATTAACTAGGGGAACACGATGGCAACGACAACTGAACTACATGGACTGGAATGCGGGTACTACTACGTCACACGGCTACCCCCGGTCCCTGTAGATGAGCACATAGTATTGATCTCTGGCGGGCAAATCCATGACCCATTGTTTGCATTCCCAGAGTTTGGGCAGTACCAGATACACCGGCGAGTACCACTGCTGAAAGAAGTGGAAGTAACCCAAGAATCCCAAGAACCCTAATTAACTTGACTCGAAAGGAAATGAACATGGCTTCTATCAACGACATCTACGGCACTGGAACTTCGATCAGAGCATCTGACTTGCCGGCCGGCATACAGGTTCCGGTTGTCATCCAGGCAGTTCGCCCACTTCAGTTCGACGACGGCAACAAATTGGAACTTACTTTCCTGAATAAGGAAAAGGTGCTGATCTGTAACAAGACGAACGCCAGCGCAATCGCCGAACAGCATGGGGACGACTTTTCACTCTGGGTAGGCAAGTCGATTTTCTTACTGAGTACGACTACGGATTACCAGGGAAAGATTGTGCCGTG
This sequence comes from Planctomycetota bacterium, assembly GCA_029259935.1. The sequence goes on along the minus strand of JAJDEH010000441.1, from coordinate 16,291 downwards.
CGTACGAGTTGCTTTGAACCCGGTCGCGCAGCCGGCATCTCAGTTGCCCCTAGCACCAGCGGCTCAGGGCGTCCCTGCCGCGCAGACGCAGGCGGCAATGCGCAACGCTCCTAACGATGAAATTCCCTTTTGAAACGCTCCCCCCTAAACCGCAAGACCCCACTGAAACCTGGAAAGCAGCGTAGCTGGAATAGCACTAAGGTCACTATGGAAGATGTGAAGGAGTGGTTGTGACCCAACAACAAACCTTATTCGACACAGGCGAAAAGAACACCGCCGAAGTAGCGCGGCTAGAGGAGCGCCGGCGCAGCAAGCCGGAGATGCCAACACCGCCGAAGCAAGGGCCGACCAAGAGCAAGCGTTACGAAGATTGCATGACAATCCTGAATATATTACGCAACTGCGATTCGGTATCGAGCAGGCTACTTAGAGAAAAGCTTCCGCACAGCATGACTCAACGCATGAGCGACTTACGCGGCGACGGTTACGTCATTGATTGCTACCAGCCCACGGGTAGTGCTTGCGGGCTCTACACGTTAAAGAACCCGGCGCACCGGGGGAAGAAGTACCACTAACACGGAAGCGAGGTATGTGATGGGAAATATGTCTTATTGCAGATTTGAAAACACTTCTAGCGACCTCTCCGACTGCATGGATGAATTTACAGAACCCGTGTCTACGGCTGAACATCAGGCGAGAATCCGGCTGGTCAGGCATTGCGCCGAACTTGTGTTTGATTATGCGGGCGCGAGAACCATCCAAGAGGCCGAAGATTGGGCGCGTGTTTTAGACACTAAATAAACTAGGACTCTCCCAGCTCAAGGAATGGACACGAGCAACGATGGCAGAAAAAGTCTACGAGAAAGAACATACAGGCACGTTCCCTAAACGCTGCAAACACTTCGCGGGCATTGACTTCACAGACCCTGAGAAGCGCTGCGATGCTGGCGTCAGGCTGCGAGACGTGTTCGTGGATGGTGGCTACAAGTACCGCTACAGACAGCAAGACAGCCCCATTTTTCGGGCGAGCTATTCATCGCCGTGTTTTCGTGACTCCGACCCGCTTGGGGTGTGTTGCTGTCACTTGCAAGAATTCCCGACCGACGAGGAAGTCGAAGAAAACAACCAGCGCATGGCGGGAGTTCTGGACGCTGTAATGTTGGCCCGTCTAGCCATTATCGAAGCTGCTGAAGGTAAACGGGGTGTTACTGGAACCATCCCGTGCGAAGTCTGTAAGTCTGGTGAGCTGTTCTACTCCGTGTCGGAATTCAACGGTCATGTATGGGCCAAATGCTCCACTGAAAACTGCGTTGCATGGATGGAATAAAGATCGATGGCAGGCGATTGGATAAAGCTACACAGAAAGCTCCTAGAGAGCGCCGTCGGGTCCGACCCGTGGCTGTGCTATCTCTGGGTCCAATTGCTTCTAAGAGCCAACTGGAAGCCCTCGTGGTTCATGGGACTACTGATTGAAGCTGGGCAAATCGCCTTCGGCCAAGAGTCGTTTGCCAGAGAACTAAAAGTCAATCGAACGAAGTTAAGTAGGGCTCTTAAAAAACTGGAAAACTGGAAGCAAATCGAACAACAAACGAACAACAGATTTACGGTCGTAACTATATGCAACTGGGAGACTTACCAAGTCAGCGAACCCGAAAGTGCGCAACCAACGAACAACAAGCGAACATCTGGCGAACATCAAACGCGCAACAAACGCGCACATCCTAAGAAGGATAATAACTTTAAGAAGGATAAGAAGGTAACCCCCTTACCCCCTTTGCCGGCCAATCTGGACAACGACACCTTCCGTGATGGCATAGCAGCTTGGCTGGACTACAAGCCGCCCTACAAGCCGCCTGGGCTCAAGGCATTGATAACCCGAGCCAGTCGCCGCGCAGAAGAGCATGGCGTCAGTGCGGTCGTCAAGGCTTTTGAAAAGGCGATGGCGAACGGCCACAAAGGTTGGGATTTCGATAGCAGCTTCCCGAATCTGCCCAACCAAGGCTCCATTGACGACCCGCGCGGCAACCTAGCACTACGCGACGAACTCATGGAGGAGATGCGAGGTGAGTGAAGCCAAGCTAAATGCCGTTACCGCACTAGCCGAGATGTTCGGGCGCAAGATGACCCGGCCCGCTGTGAAGCTCTACGTAGCCGCGCTCAACTGCCTTGACGACAAGCAGGTTGAGCGCGCTGCGGTGACCGCCGCCGAGGGCCGTAAATTCATGCCAACCCCATCAGAGCTAATCGAACTAGCCCGCACTGGCGGCGTCAGCTACGAGGCGCAGGCAGCCGTGTCCTGGGAAGAATTGGAGCGTGCCTTAAACGCCAACCAACCTTCGCTGATGTCGCCTATCACCGCCGCAGTCGCCCGACAGCTAGGAGGGTTCGCTTCGCTGCGTGAGATACCGCTGAAAGAATTTTCTACATGGAAGCGCAAAGACTTTTTGGCCTCCTACACCACGCTATCGAAAGAAAACCCAGAGCGGTTGGCGGCGATAACCGGACCAAGTTCAGAGATTGCTAAGGCATTACAGCTAAATCGCATCGAGACTCGCGAGCAGTTGGAGCAGAGGCAGGAAGAGAACCGCAAGAAATTGTTAGCGTTGAAAGATTAACCGGAGGAGCGAGCGTGCCAACCCCCAAGCGAAACAACCGCCTTCACCGCTGCCCCAAATGCAGGGCATTGATTTACACCAAGCGTTGCGTGCTCTGTGATAACTACCTCCCAACCGTCAGCGAGAACAGTCCTAGCAAATATGGCGCGGCGATGAAATCGCGCACTGCGGCCACGCAACTGGAGCTATCAGGGATTCGTGTTATTCGTCGGCAAGACTTTCATGTGGGGGCGATTTGATGGGTAAGAAGGCCCGCAAACAACCGAAAGTAACCGCCAAGCAGCTTGTAGAGTTGCTGGAGTGTCGCCACTCGCGCGATGTGTTTGTCTCCGAGTGCAAGACCGGGCCTACTCACGGCGCTAACCACCGTCGCCTCGATGCTTGGGCGATGCACCGCAGTTGGTCGAAGCCCCATACGTTCGGCTACGAGATAAAAGTTAGTCGCAACGACTTCCTGCGAGACGACAAGTGGACTGACTACCTGGGGTACTGCACCAACTTCTATTTCGTCACCTGCCCAGGTGTCTGTGACGTTACTGAGGTGCCGGCGGACGCGGGTTTAATCGTCTGCTCCGTGAACGCAGCGAGACTCTACACGAAGAAAAAAGCTCCGTGGCGAGACACCAAGATACCAGAGGATCTGTGGCGCTACATCCTAATGTGCCGTACGCGAGTGTCTGAAGAATGGGACCACGGCGAAGAAACCGGGCTGGATTTCTGGCGTGGGTGGCTCGCGGAAAAGGATGAGAAGCGGGACATCGGCCATCAGGTGGCTAGAGCGTTGCGAGAAAAATACTCAACGGACGTACGGAAGGTAGAAACAGAAAACCACCGCCTGACCAAAGAGATAGGCAACTACAAAGACCTCCAAGCTTTTCTGGAGAGGGAGAAGCTTAGCATCCATGGCTATTTCACGGAGGAAAAGGTTAGAGACCGAATCGAGAACCCTGTGAGATTGCCCAGGCAATTCAATCTACTGGTTAACGATGTCGAGAGGTCGGCAGAGCGATTACGAGATGCTGTAGATAAGTTTGAGGAAGCGAAAGGCTGACCAATGCCCCGCCAAGTAATCCGCAACGAGAAAGGCGAAGCGACATGGATGGAAATAATTCTGCCAATCCCGATGCCAACATGGAACCGGATTCTGGCGATGCAGCACTTCCAGCGAATGACGCTCCGACATTTACTTCACCATGCCGTATCACTTTCTATCACACACGGAAGAGACTGGGGGACGTGGACGGTCTATCAGTCAAAGCGATTATCGACGGACTTGTTCACGCTCATGTACTTTCAGACGATACGCCCCAACAAGTCCAGGAAGTCCGCCATCGCCAAGTTAAAGGCCGAGTTGAAGAAACAAGAATTGTGATCGAGGCAATTGAGTTGCCTAACCCCGCCGCGTGTTATTAGCAACCTAGGAGGGAAATGATGTCACTCTCTGAATTCTCTGACACTAAAGAAGACCCGCACATCTACGTCTGTGAAGACGACATCGACAAAGAGCTGATTGCGATACAGGTGTTTAGTGGAGACTTGAGAACCAACTTGACGATTGACGCAAACCGCTTGGCAAGACTCAGGGACATGTTCAATGACGCACTGGACGAATTGGACAGTCAGCGTAAATGTCCGGCCTGTGGCTACACGTTGGAGGATGCCAAGACCCACGGAGACCATCGGATATGTCGGCTCTTTCCGTTCTTCCAATGGGAGCGCCCGACGTTGCCCGAGAGTGAAGCAGTTAATCGGTAACCTAACCCCGCCCCTAACTTGAAGTTAGTAGTTGTTTGAAAGCGAGACAGATATGGCAGACCTAACGCAATGCGACGGATGCGGCAAGATTTCCCCAAACGAACACGGACTTCATACCGCGAATCGCTGGCTAGAAGTCACGATAAAAAAACGAGCTATTGATAGCTGGCCGCAAAGCTACATTTTTTGTCGTGCATGTATGGGAATGGTAGAGAGGAGTACCCCTGCCAAGACGTGCTTCGGTCTTATAAGAGAAAAGCTCTTGTGGTTCTTTGCTGGTACTCGGACTCCGATTGAAAGCGAGGACTAGCATGGCAGCGACAGAAACAAAAGAGCGCCCGATACTTTTCTCCGGCGAAATGGTGAAGGCCATACTGGCCCGGCAGAAGACGCAAACGCGCCGGGTGATTAAGCCGCAGCCACAACACTGGCAGGGCGTGTACGATTTCGAGGACGGCACGTATGCCATTGTCGGCGAGGACTATGAGTCGCACCCGTTCCGCTGCCCCCAGGGCCAGCCTGGAGATCGTCTCTGGGTTATGGAGACTTGGAATACTGTGTACCGCGACGGAGACGACCCATTGCCTCATGGTGACGTGCCAGTCTACAGGGCTGACGAGGAGCACGACGAAGATGCGGTTTGGAAGCCCTCCATCCACATGCCTAGGTGGGCGTGCCGCATCTTACTGGAGCTTACCGACGTGCGTGCCCAACATGTGCAGGATATCAGTGTTGAGGATTGTATTGCGGAGGGCTGTGTGAACGAGCACGCCAACACGCCCGGCGCTGAAGAAGCCACTCGTTTTGGGTTCCGCAAGCTCTGGGATTCCATCAACGCCAAACGCGGCTTCGGCTGGGACACGAACTGCTGGGTGTGGGCAGAAACTTTCAAGTTATTGGAGGACTAGCATGACGACAGAAAAAACCTACACCTGGGAAGAGTACCAGGAAAAGTTTTGTGAAATCGAGCCACCAGAATTAGACTTTGCCACGCAGTTGGCAGACGAGACTCTGGAGATATTCCGGCGAGCATTGGAGCAATAGCATGACGACAGAAACAAACTCGAAATTATACTTTGAACTGGCTCATGCTTTCGCCCGAGCGCACGGCCAGCCCATACCGAAAGAGCTTCTGGAAATCGGCGGAGACGCAAACGGCTTGCGCGTCAAACTGAATAACACCGGCGAGGACCGCGAGAACTTTCCGCGCGCTGCGATGCTCGTTAGTTACGGCGAAATGACGGTCGGGATTATTACGGTCTTCGGCGGTTGCCTGATGTCTGATGAAGACCACACTGAGCAAGACCTAATCGAGTGGGCGCAGAACTATCAGCCCGAGCGGGCAGAAAGCGAGGTGAGGTGATGAGCAAGCGAGCAGAGTTAATCGAGAAGTTTGTGGACAAGATACCGCCGCATATCGAAAAGCAGGACCGGGGGGTGTTTCGTAGCGAGAGAGAATGGAAGCACATAGCGTTTGTGATGGCTGATGAGATCGAGAGGCTGGAAAAGGAATTAGGGTTCTGGATGGGAGAACATCAGGACGACAGACCGGAAATGGTTCTATACAGAAAATTATGTTCTATACCAAAAGAGAAACGGACACGGGATCAATGCTTAGAGTTGATAGATATATCCAACAAACTAATGGCAGAGGTGGAGTCAGTACCAGAATTATTAAAAAGAATCGAGAAATTGAGAACAGACAACACAGCACTTCGGTCACTGTTGGCGGCACATGAGCAGGAGGATAAGTAGATGTCTTGTAAGCATGGATACCATTGGTGTCTCAGTCCCGTGAGAATGTGTCGTCCGTGTGTGACTGACCTTGTAAGGAAAGCAGAGCAGCAGCAAGTCGAGAACGAGCGGCTGAAAGAAGAGCGAGACGCCTATGCCGATCAGGTTGCCGGTTCCTCAAACTCTTCTGAGCGGCTGGCACAAGAAAACGCCAAGCTTCGCGCCCGCATCGCCGAGCTGGAGGCAGAGCTAGAGCAGAAAGGTGATTGAAATGGAACTTGACAACGATTCATTGGAAAGCTTCGCAAAGCTGTGCTGCACAGAGCCAGCCCTGAAGAGCATGGACCGCCTATTGAAGCATGGACTTTCAGAGGCAGATGCGCTCAAGGCAGTAATCCTGACGCTGTGCGCTCAGAAAAGCTCAATGGCAGATGAGCTTCGGGTTCTGAATTCAATCGCCCCTAAGCGAATTAGAGTCGGGACGAAGGTCTATCGATGGGACGCACCTGACAATTTAGTTCCCATCACACAAGTAGCAGCTTCGGCTGCGGGGAGGTGAGTGATGCAAGTGTTTGAAATTGACACCGAAAAGCAAGTCATGCGTTATATCAGAATGGTAGAAGAAGAAAACGCCAAGCTACGCGCCCGCATCGCCGAGCTTGAGCAAGCTGAGGCTAAGGAGGGGTGAAGGATGGGAAACCTGGAGAACACACGCAACGGATTCGCGCACACCCTTGAGAGGTTGCAAGAAAACGTAAATGACGATGTACCCGAGCTTATCATAGCCGGCCAGTTGGTCTCACTGTGGAGTCGTGCCTGGGCCTTGTTTCCCAACGAAATGGCGTCAGAGTTCGGCAAGTTGCAGGCGGCAAGTGCTCGCAGAAGGAACGGTCTCTGTCAGAACTGCGACAATTCAGTGGCGGCACGTACTACCTATGACCCCATTTGCGAAATGTGCGACGCCAAACTGCAGGCCGAAGTAGACGAAATCGAACGTGAGCTAGAAGACTGAGCCCCGCCAGCATGGACGCAAAAACACTAAACTACCTAGAGCAACACCCAGAAGTTGACAAAGCTGTCGACAGATTGGTAAGATTAGCCATAGACGGCATCAGTCGTGATGGTCGCGGGGAAACCGGCATCATGCTGATTCTCAAAGGACCAGATTCACAAATCAGACATCGGGAGCAAGTCAACCTAGTTTTTCAACTTACTGACTAGCGAGCGGCACTGGACTACAGGGCTCGCGAGTTTGCACACCTTAACGGGTGCGTAGATTCGCGAGCCCTTTTTTCGTTGGTACTCGCCAACCCCAGAAAGCAGGTGATTGTTATCTCACGCCATCGGTCACGTAGAGCGAAGGCAAACAAGACCCAGCGGAAAGTTGGGGGCATGCACCGCCGGAGTAATAAGCGGCGATTGAAAGAAACAGAGGAGCCGCCGCGCCCGCCACGCAACGGAGCTGTACTGGTCGTTCCCACTCTTGAGAGAAAGGAAAGACCGTAGACACAGTTCAACCTCCCGACCGGGGCGGGTGCTTTGATGCGAGCCAATCGAATTATTCAATGGGTGCTAATCGCTTTTGCAATGTACTGGGCGTTCTCCCTGAAACAAGAAACTATTTTCTGATGAACCATGCAACGAGTGCTAATCGGAATCACGGGCTTCGGCGCGGCGACCAGCGACAACACGGGCATCGACCGATTGCTCAGGGAAGCGCGCAGGTCGAATCCCGAGATGTCCATCTGCCGTTTTTACTGGACCGAATACAGGTCAGTAGCGAGCTATCTAAATCATCTACGAGACCAGCAGGGAGCACTCACAATCAACGTGGCAGCGCACAGCTACGGAGCCCAGACTGCCGCAGACTTGTTCGACGAAATCCACAGAACGGGCGGGCATGTAAAGCGTGCGTTCATTGTCGATCCAGTCTATCGACCGCGCCACTACCTGCCCTCGTTTCGTTCGCTCTTTGGTTGGGGCGAGATAGTCATTGCACGCTCGGTATCCAACCTATGGGCCTGGAGGCAGGGAAGCGGAATCGTTCGCGGTTGCGACATAAAAGTGGCTTCCAACAACCACACGAAAGTATGGGTGAACGGCTGGGTAGAGAACACAACACACCAGGCAATCGATAGTTTGCCTGAATTCCATGAAACCGTATTACGGGAGATACAGAGATGAACATTGACCCAGAAGTCATACAAGCATTCATCGAAGCGCTGGTAGCACTGATTGAATCTTGCAAGCAGCCGGAAGAGGAGGTTGTGAAGTCCATTGCCAGTCCAACCCGTGGGCAACAGCTGGCCCTATTGTTTCGGGTGCGTGGTGTCAGTGGTGGCTTTAAGGCAAAAAGGAATCTGCTTCGTGTGTTGCGACAAGACATCACGAACGAAGATGATGCTGCAGCACTGTTGAACTTGGTCAAAGAGGCGGCATAGCCATGAAAACTCTGCAAGAGGAAGTTCAAGACGTTCTAGATGAACTCTGGGGCGATGCTCACGCGGAAGAGCCGTGGCATACCAAGTTCAACCATGTGGTGCGGGAGTTTACCGATGTTGTCCGCCGTTGGATGGTCGGAGTGGACAGTAAAGACCAGCAGAGCGACCTCGTGCAGCTGAAACGAGAAATCGAAAGCATGGTGAATGATGCGATTGCCAGCGCTTCGGTAAAACCACCGCCCCTCATCCGGCCATTCATCGGACCAGTAATTAAGGCCGCTATTGAGTGGGCTGTAGAAGAGTCAACAGAAATCAACGAGACGGTAGACGTGTGGATTCTGCAGACTCTCGTGCCGCTGTTGAAAGAACTGCATGTCACTGTTGGCGAAGCCATTGAGGATCTAGAAAGGTAGCAAGATGTTCAATTGGAAACAGGCCACAGGAATCATTGCCGTTCTGGGCAAGGTAGCCATCACAGCAGCCTCCTTGAACGGCCAGATATCCGTTCCTGAAGTCTCCCCGCCTTATACGCTGATCGAGGTCGTGGCTGCTAAGCCAGAAGGTCTCTCCGACGATGCGACAGTGCAATACCTCTGGGAATTCTCAGATGGTATCGTCACAAATGCTGAGGGCGCAGGAAAGCTGATCGCCACCGGCCCACCTGGAGACCACGTAGCTAACTTGCAGCGCACGTGCATCGACTGGGAAACCAAGCATTGGGAAGTGAAGCATTTTTCTAAGGTGTTTCGCATCGGAGTTGCGCCCCCGACTCCTACCCCAGTACCCGACCCCAACAGCGAACCGGAACCGCAGCCGGACGAAGACACGTTGTGCAAACTGGTGACGGCAGGGCAAGCGGTTCGTTTGGCTGCGGTATACCGGGCGCAGGCTACTATCATCGAAGGCGGTGGAGGTGAGACCACGGGTCAATTCCGTACCGCTCACGACTCGCAGATAGTTAAGGAAGGGTTGGAGGGCCACGGCGCAATAGACGTAGTAGCAGCTCGCTTGAACATCATACTTGGCTCAGGTGATGTCGAACTGTCGGACGAATTACGCGCCACGTTGGCTGCGTGTCTGCACGGGTTGTCTGTTGATTTCGAGTGCGACCCGCCCGAACCGGAACAGGGCAAGCGAGTCGTGCTCGTTGTTCGTGAGACGACAGATACCTCCCCTGAACGTGGCTTGCTTTACACGGCACTACGCGACGGCACAGCGGCAGACTATCTAGCCAACAACGAACACCGGCTCTTGATACTGGACGATGATTCGCTCGATGAGACCGGAGCACCGGCATCCGTACTGGCCGAAGTCCAAGAGTCGTTTGATTCTACGGGGTTGCCTGCGCTGTTGATTCTGGAGGCCGACAGCCGAGCGATTCTCTACGCGGCCAAGTTAGAAGACGGCACCACGGCGGACAACGTGATTGAAATCCTCAGACAAAACGGGGGCTAGCGTGCCTAAAATACCCGACGAATTTGTAGACGTTCACTTCCCCGACTGCGATGAGTATGTGTTCGGAGACCTGGGGGTTCCTGCGCTAGAGCGATTCGGCACTAGGTTTGAGGACACAGATGTTCGCAAGCTAAACGACAACGAGATCCGCCAAGCTATCGAGCAGATCGATGATGCAGAGGGCGGGCTCGATCGGCTGGTGACTCGCATCTACAACCAGAAGCGGGAGGGCTCTTGCGTAGCGAATGCCTGTTCACAAGCCCATGAAATCCTGCAGGCTGTTCAGCTCGGCAAAGACAACGTAGTGCATCTCTCGGCCATCAGTCTCTACAAGCGGATTGGGCGCAGCGCATCTAGTGGGGCGGTAGTCAGTCACGGTCTGAAAGAGATGAAGAGTCGAGGCATTCTGCCAGTGGATAACGAACCGAATCGCGCTGAGTTCGGCAGTACTGTGATGCCCAACACGGGATTCAAAGAGCGCTATCCAAACAACTGGGAACAAACCGCCGCTAAGTTCGCGGGAGTCGAGTATCACTCGGTAGAGACCGTCGAAGGTTTGATGACGGCGCTCTGCAATCAGTTCCCAGTCATTGTAGGCCGAGAAGGACACAGTATTTGTTATGTGCGCCCGATGGTAAACGACCGTAATCAGTTCGTTGTGAAGTACGCGAACAGCTGGGGCAACTGGGGCGATGAGGGCTACGGCTACGACACGTTGAGCCAGATTAAGAAGTCCGCGCGTTGGGCATTTGTGCTACGTAGCGTGACGGTCAGGAAATAGCATGACTCCCAAAGCAAGATCCGCCTTAGAAATTCTGACGATCTGCGTGCTCTTGATGGCCACAGTGATGATCTTTGTCATCTGCCGATCGGCAAAAGGTTCGACCGCTGATGAGTTTCAGTTCTGGCTGATGCTCAGTGAGACGGCAGTTCAGTCTGAGGCGTCGGACTCTGTCGTCCAGTGGGGCGACTATCGAAAGCAAGCGAAGGCAGGTTGGCCTGGTGACACGATCGTGTATGTATCCGGCCCCAAGTGCCGTGCTTGTGAATTTGTAAAGCGGCGCATCTTTGGAGACCCAGAAATTGCTGAGGCAATGAATGAAGCAATGAACCGCGACAATTTTCAATGGGTGCAGTCTGCCCCGGAGCACTGGAAGGTATGGAGCGGCAAAGAAAAGATGGGCCTACCGTTTCTTGTCGTGATTAGAGACGGAATTGTCCTAGGCCGTGCTGAGTGTCCCACCAGCAAGTGGGAGTTTTCTAATCTCTTGAAAGGCAAGAGATACATGACGATGAAAGTTATACGAAAGAAAGAGGAAACCAAATGAAATGGTTGATGATTGTACTGCTCGCGTTTGCCAGCTTTATCGTAATGCCTGTCGAAACTTCGGAGGCCGGAGTTCTGCAGCGAATGAAGGACCGACGCGAAGCGCGTCAACAATGGCGTCAGTCGAAGCCACGCCGCGTCAAAGCACGAGCAAGACGCGAACACCGGCAAGTAAAGCGTAAGGAAAAGTGCCACGAGCAGGCGGTGTCTAGCGAATGCCAAGATTGCCAGAGTGTTGAAACCCCTGAGCAAGCGCCTAACCTCCCCGAAGCTAACACGGCTCCGCAGAGTATCGAGACGCCAGCCAGTCAGCCGCGTGAAATCTTCCCGCCTAGGAGAATACGGTGCTCCTAGCAGCCATCGCAGATGACCCAGAAGCTTTGCAGGCAATAGCTGAAGTAGTCAAGGCCGTTGAAGCGCAGAAGCAAGCGCCAGAGCTTTATCTAGTACTGCTGTTCGCTGCTGTCGTTGCCGTGGTGTCAATAGTTTTCGTCTATAAGTCGCACGGTCAGATCGGCACAGTCGTGCAAAAAAACTCTGACAAGGAAGATGTCCGAATGCAGACAATGCGGAGCATGCAGGACGCCAGCCTTGAACAGCATCGGGAGAACATCACGACGACTGCGACAATCGCAGGTAGATGCGAACATACCTTAGCACGTACCGCAACTGTGCTGGAAAAGATCGAACCCAAGCTGAATGGCGAGCCATGACCACCCTCTACAAACACCTAACCGCTCTACTTCTAGCCCTCTGCCTGCTTACTTCGGCAATGGCTCAGGACAAGATTGCACAACTATCTTTCGGATGGTCGCGCCCACCGCATGTAGTGCCAGGTGGAAACAATACCGTTCTAAAGCATGGCGGGTTATCGGAGTGCGCTCGCCATTACGGAAAACTGTTGCGGGACGACGGGTTTACCCGCGTTAAGGCAAAATCAATCGGCGGCATCTGGACTCTGTATTGGTACGATCCTGAACTAACGCCAAAACAGAACCGCGCCCGGATGGTCGAAGAGTACGGTGTGCCTAAGCTCAGTGTATCGGAATACCGAATCAACCATTGGCTGCTGGCCGAGCAATTGGGCCTGCCGTGGGCCGACCGGCAAGAGTTGCGTCTCTTCCACGATCTACTGATGGCCGATTACGGAATGAGGGAAGTGCAGTATTACTTTGGTCCGGTGGCAGAAGTGAGCCCTGCGCTACAGAAGCTTAGCATAGAGCCGTTCGTCGATCTCAAGAATGTGGGTCTAGTGTTCGACCACACCTTTCTGCCCGCAGAGATCGAGGGCGCAATTGAGATGTTCAAGTGGGTCAAGCGTCGGAACCCCTCTGCGAAAATCTACATCGAGCCGCGCATGCACCCGGACGTGCCTCTGAAGTACCGCAAGTACGTAGATGGGACGATGGCGACTGACCAATACGATGCAGCCCATCCCGAAGAACTGGCTTACAGCGTTAAGCATTGGGGGGAGACGATTCAGACCGTCGACGATGAGGATATGGAGAATGCGACCGAAGGTCTGACCATTCTGCATCACGATTGGGGGAATGGGAAGTGAGCCTAGTCTTCAACTCCGCGAAAAAGTTCCGCTGGTACGTTGAGAGTACCGGCAGCCCCGGCCTGTTTCATGGCACGGGGGCTGAGGGCGGGTGCGTCTGGATCAAGATTCCTGATTCGTTCCCGGCTGCCGAGCAATGTATCTTCCATAGCGACAACGATGGGGCAGACAGTAGCTTCGAGAAGCTCTCTTTAACGACTCTGCACAGGTTGCGCTGGCAGTGCAGCGACTCTACCGCAGCTAATACCGACGACGACACCGATGGGCTTACACTGACCGCCGGCTGGCATCTCATCATGTGGGGCAACTCGGGCGGCTCTAAATACTTCCGACTAGATGGCGATTCCACGCTACTATTTACTTCAACCGCTGCGGCCCAGCCCGATACTCTGCTCACCAGGACAAGCTACGGGCGCTCGCTGACCACTGATGCAACAGACTACCTCGACGCTGAGATGTACCAGCTCTCGGTAGCCAGCGACCCGATTTCTGCATCAGAGTTTTTGGCAATGTATAACTCGGGCGTCCCGGTCGCCGATCCGGCAACAACTTTGAACGGGACTATCGGTTGGATACCGCTCAGTGCGAATATGACCGCTGGCGGTACGACTGAGGCAGCAATCGCACCGATAACAGGCATCACACCGACGTTTGTAGATGATGAGGCGCTTACGGGTAACTCGTGGACCGCGCCTGCCATCCAGACGATACCAGCGACACGTAACCTGAGCATCCTGAGCAAGGGATTGTCTCACGATTTTGTTATCTTCTCTGATTCTTTCGGCGGATATTGGGGCGGCGTCCAGCTTGCTCGCTACCCTGTGTATCTGTGGGATAAGTTGGCGGCAGCCGGTGGTACTCGATGCTACAAAACGCTCAAGGGATGGGACGAATACGCCCACACGACGGCCAATGTAGCTGAGTCGACACAGCTTGCTGCGGGAACGACATCATCTGCTGACTCTACGACTTTGATTGTTGCGACGCCCACTGGCAACGGCTTTAATCACGATGATGGGCTTGGCGGCACCGACTGGATGTCTTTGCCCATAGCACAACGGCAGATGTCATTTGGCGCGACTCCAACGGGCTCGGAGATTCTCCAGATGGAAATCTCTAATATGAATGTCAGCGCCTTAACCGGTGGTCCTTCTGATAATTGGCTCAACAGCTCAGACACAATCGGCTGCACGCCACTCTTCTACAAGCATCCCAATAACCAGCTCGACAGCTATGTCCCGGTAAACAACACGACCGATGGCACTGAGGTGAGCGGCTTGTCGGGCGGTTCGTATTCTGATGGGGTAATTAACGCTCTGCCCGAATTCGATCTCACAATCGACAGCGGGACGAACGAGCGGCGTTTTGCAATGAAGCCGCCGAGCGGCGTTATGTCTAATGCCGCGAACCTGTTTCACACGTCCGCCGGTGCTATCCTGCGCAACAAGACCCAGCCGACTGGCGTTGGCATGGCGGTTATTGCGGACGCTTCCTATCAGGTTGATGGTCACAAAGACAACATCTCGGCCACTTCGCTGAATCAGAAAGACTACTCCGATGCTGAGTTAGAGCCAGTGCTTTCTGCGTTCCATGAAGCGGGCCGCAAGATGATCTTCGTGATGGGGATTGCCCAAGAGGGCAGCACTCAAAAGGCAGATACGGCTGCGTGGATTACCAAGATGAAGGCACGTTGCACCTCGGCTGGTATTACGAACTATGGCTTCCTGCTAATTAGTTGGGCTCCCAGGGGCGGATCGGATCAAGCAGACGCTAGATCAGACGCCGATGGTATTGCAGTTGATTACGACGACCTTGCCAACAGCGACCCCCTGGTAGCGCACGTCTCTGTTCACAAGCTGATCAACGGGGCTCAGCTTCACGATTCGTCTAGCTACGTCTTGAACGAAGCTAACGACGCTCCCTGGCAGGCACTCAAAGACTTCGACACAGCCAATGGAACTGACCTAGAGAGCGACACGTCTCGGGTGTGGCTTGCTGTCGACGCCAATCATGCCTCTGGTGATGGTGGTCATGGTGAGGCGATTGTTATTTCAACAGCATTGCAGGCGGGTGCTAGTGGCGGTGTCCCGCTAATTGTTCAACAAATGTCTTACGGGATGTCAGCATGAGAATCATATCTAAAGCCGCTATCAATCAATGGTCAGTGATCAGGATCATTGATGCCACGGACGGCACACCAGAAACGGGCGTGACTGCAGCTACGCCTGGTCTTGTGCTTGAGTATTGTCGAACGGGGTCTGTGCCTGTAGCGATCTCCGTTAGCGACGATGCGAACCCAGTCAGCCACGAGGATGGCGGGCTCTACAACATGGGCCACGGCAACTACATGCTAGGTGTACCTGACGCGGCGTTTGCCACAGGAAGCGGAGCCACCAACGCTGTGACAATCCAAGGCACGGCTACCGGCATGATCGTTATCGGTGAGACGATTCAGATGTCAGCGTTCGAAATGCAGACTGACCTGACTGCAGCCACGATTAACACAGCAGTTGAGGCCGGACAGGTGGGGACTAATGCAGCAGCACTCGCAGCCGACTGGGCCGACGCTGGCCGCCTAGACACGATCCTAGACGACAACTTTGCATCAGTTACCGCAGTACAGACGATCGTCAGCGGGCATACGACGGACATCGTGGACATCTTGACTGACACGGCTGATATGCAGCCCAAGATCGGCACGCCGGCTACTGACTTGGCTACTGATATTGCGGGGGTGAGTGCATCGGCCGTCCCTGTCTCACAAGTCCCTGTGCCCGACTCCAGGACATTCGATCTGGTCCGATCAACCGCGGGGCTCGTGGGCGAACAGCGGAAGAGTATTCAAGTCGGGGAGGCGAAAACGTTCGCGGTCGATTTCCATAGCGATCTACCGACAAACGGACGTCTCTCCGCGTTTGATTCAATAGCGATACAAACCGGCACGGCCGGGGGCGTTACGTTCGACACGGCGAATAAAGGCGTCGACAAAACGCAAGCGAAAATCGAGATCACGGGCGTAACGGCCGGAACTTATGTTCTCCGCGTTACGGTAACTTACAACGACGCGAGCGGAGGCGGCACAACGGCCGCGGACGTGACGCTGGTCGTAGTGGACTAGGGCGCTCTCTGGCCTGGGATTAACCGGGGGGAGGGTCGTTCCTGGGAACTGGGGGGAGAACGGAAGCTCCCTCCGTTCTATTGGTGATCGAATCAGAATCCTATCCGGGAAGCCTTGGCGAAATTAAAGGTTGGGTCGAGTGCGGGTGGGAGAGGTGCGAGCGTCCTGGATGTCAACTGGCAACCGTTGCCAGTTGACGAAATAGACTGCAAAACAAGGGGCGTGAGATATATCTTATTCGCGGATCCGGAATCGTAGGTACTACTTTCGGATCGCACAGCCCAT
>JAJDEH010000045.1 GCA_029259935.1 Planctomycetota bacterium | reverse complement strand
GCCTTGGGCGGCGTCCAACGAATCTTGGCCGTGCCATCCTTGCTTTCAATCGTCGCGCCTGCGGGAATCTGTTCGCCGAGTTGGAAGAAAACCTGATCCAGTTTATCGGCGTCGGTGCCCTTGATTTCGATGGAATGTCGCCGGCCCGTGGTGGCGCTGTCCTTGTCGATCGACGCCACCTTCGGAGCGTTGTTCGCTTGGCCGAACAGATTTCGGTCGAGGATTGCCTGTACATACTTATCCGCGTCTTTTTCTTCATATCGCAGGCGATCTCCGGGATCCGTGTTGACGCCCGCTTCGTTCTTCGCCCGGACCAACGACAAGGCTTGCACCACGAAAATCAAATCGAGTTCCTTGGAATCTTCAATCGGCTGGACATTGAGTTGGTTGATGCGATGCAGGGCATTGATGGCGTAGAAATCGTGGAGGAACGCGGTCAATTGGGGCAGTCGACCTTCCGCCTGCACCTTGTATTCAAACTGGCGATAGATGGGGCGGGCCGAGGTCTCGCTGGGTCCCGTAATCCGCGATCCTGGAAAGTGTTTTTCCACGGTCTCGTCCAGCCACTTCCAGTATTCTGCTCGAGCATTTCCGTGATCGCTGGACAACGAACGGTCGGCGTACGCGTTAAGACGCTCGGCGGCGTTGGAGCCGAGGTTGTTCTGTCTCCGCAATCCCGAGATTTTACTTTCCAACGACGACGCAGTTTCCGAAAATCCACTAAAGGAACTGACGATCTGGTAGGCGGCAAAACCGCCGATTGCAACAAGCAGGATGGACCCTGTGATCATCGCGGTCCATTTTTCCCTTTGCGTGAATTTCATGATTGCGATCCCCGCTTTTCCGCTGCGCCCTGATCGCCTGCCGGTTTATCCGCGGGGCCATCGGTGGGTGGCGTAGGCTCTGTTTCGGCCTCGCTCGCCGGGGACACATTGACTTGCAACGTGACTTTGGTGCTGTATCGAGATTGGTCTTTGGTGAGTCCCCGGTTCTTGGAGATGACCTGATGGCGTGCGTCGCGAATGCCGTCGACCGCCTCGGCGATCACCGAGGTGTTGGCGGTTTGGCAACTGAGCGTCATGCGTCCGCCCGTGTCGCGGCTGGTGGCGACGAAATTCGTGACGATGGCTTCATCGGCATCCGGATATTTTTCGGACAAATCCCGCAACTCGTCCAGCCAGTTAATATCCCCTTCGACCCAGAGGTCCACTTTCTCGGCTTCCTTGATATCTTTTTGGGACACCGGTTCACGTTTGAGTAGACTTTGATACTCTTCGTTGTAGGCCCTAAGTTGACTTTGCTGGTCGGCCCAAAACATCCACACTCCCCCGGCCAAGACCGCCAAGACCCCGGCCGCCAGTCCGGCATACAGCAGGTTCCGGCCCGTTCCGCTAGATGCTTCCTTTCGACGGCGAGGATTGAGAAAATTAATGGAGTGTTCGGAGCCGCGAACCTCGTTGAGCAGCATGCCCAACAGTGGGGCGAATCGACCAGGATGCACCGGCCGGCGAAGTTGCGAATCGAACGTGACACTCTCGAACGGATCCAACAATTTCGTTGGCAGCGAAAGCTGTTCTTCAATTTGATCTTTTAGCGTGCCGTGATCCTCGGCATCGCCACAGACGATGACGCCTTCGACCACGCGTCCGCCAAGCTGATTTTGGGCGGCAACCATCGTCCGGCGAATTTCGCCGATGAGGGAGCGATTGGATTTTTCAGGGTCGTCGATATGGGCGCGCCGTACGGTGCGCATGAATCCTACCTTGCCATCGAGCACGACGGTCAAATCCGCTTCGTCGGCCAAAATGTCGACCATCAGACGACAGCCGCTCGACAGGCTCGACCGCTGCAGCAACGACGCGGCGGCAAACGGCCGCAGCACCAAGCTGCGCGGCTTCAGATTTCCCGCCTCGCAGGTCTGTTGTAACTGCAACACCATTTCGGGAGAAATCGCCGCAGCGAGTACATTGGTCTCTTCCTCGGTTTGCTCCAGCACCACGAAATCAAGGGGCCAGTCGTCGCCTAACGCGGAAAACTGGCGCATAGCTTGAAAGCGAACCATGTCGGGAAGTTCGTCCGACGGCGCGGGCGGGACGTTGAGTACCCGCAGTTCGATACTCGCTCGGCCGACGGCCACTAGCGCATCGGTATAACGCACACCTCGGGTGGCCAGTTCGCGGGCGACTCGTTCTCCCACGCTGACATCCGCGAACGTTTGCCCGGGATCGCTGGGGCCTAAGTCCAATGCGAACGCATGCTCGACGACGATGCTTCCGGGGCGACTTCGGGCCACGGCGACCCGCGCCTCGCGACCGTCCCATTCCAATGCAATCAGTTTTGCCATGTTCTCAGTAAACCACGGGTTGATAGGACTTGGTCTTGGCGAACTTATTCACCAAGATCGACCCCCAATGTTTCCAAATCGAAGCCGCGCCCCAAATGACTCATATCTCTCCAGAATAGTATGCGAGGCATCGAGCCGGTAGCATCAAAAACGACCTCGGCTCGCGAAGACGCGCCGCCCCCCTCGAAATAGCCCACTACTTGAGCCCGAAAAATACCCCCGCCTCCAGTCACATAGGGCAGCATCGCGCGCATTTCGTCTAATTCGACGATGGCTTCGGCCAAAATCCAAGTTTCGTGACGGCGGTTTGGATCGTCGTCGTCCCGCTCGACATCGCGACGGCTGATGATCGCATCGGCGATTTCGTCGTCCATTCCGGGAATGCCCGACAGAACCGCTCTTGAACATTGATTGATGTTGATGCGGCCAGGAATGGTCGGCGTGGCATTGGTTGTCAGCTTGTCCATCAAGGTCGGCAGACTGAGGCCCAGCGAATCTTCTTGAACCGGCGAGGCCAAGATCGTCGGTTCTTCGTCGCCGTCGAAACGCACTCGCGTTTTGGCACCGACCAAGTCCAACACTTGCACGAATTGCGTTTGACCTTCCTGCGTAAAGTCCAAACTTCCACTTCCTGAAGATTCAGCTTCATCGTCGCCGGTGTAGGGTCCGTTTTGGCGGTAAGCGACAATGAAGGTTGCCCAATTCTGGTCGATCGCCCCTTGCAGGTCGTTATACAATTGTTCCAAGTCTTGGCCGTTGATGTCGATGCGAGGTTCACCCTCCAACGTCTCGTTTTTCTCAAGACTGTACAACGTCAAGTAAACCGACCAACCAAGGTCGAGCAGCCCTTCGGAGTTGTCGATTCCCTCGCTGCTGACGTCGACGCCCGCGGATTCGTTCAAATCCACCATTCCGTTGCGATTCACATCGGCCCCGAACAACAACTGTGGCAGCACGCCGCGAACCAGCAACAATTCCTCGACCGTGTCGAGCGGCCCGTTCTTGGGAGCATACGGAGGGTCGAGACTGGTGTAATAGTCGACTTCCGCGCCGTATTCGCGGGGGTCGTCGTCTTCGTCGATCCAATCCAAGATGGCGTCGGCGATCTCTTCCGTCATGCCGGGCAATCCCATCAACAGTTCACGTCCGCCGTCTTCCTGCTGATCGTCGGCCAGTAGAAGAGCATTCAGATTCAGCCGCGTGGACTCGTCTTGCAGCCCAAAGCGAAAACCGCCCAGATTCCCTTCGTCGTCGATCGCCGGGCCGATGATCGTAACCCGTCCCCGCAGTTGGGGCAATTCATCATCGACCACCAGCAGGCCTTGAAACATGGTGGGGTTGTCGTAGATCCCGCCGGCGTCTTCTCGAGCGGCCGAGTCTTGGGCCAAAACGATGCGTGTCACCTCGACGCCCGAATCGACCAGCGCGCGGGCTTGAATCTGCCGCCCCGTCAGCTTGACGGCTTCACGTTGGGCGACCATCAAGGCGGTGAACGTATACGCCGACAGCGACAAGACCACGACAACGATCAAGACAACGATCAACACCAACGCATGTCGTTGCGAGTTGTTGGCCTTTCGAGATTTCTTCCGGCGAGTCACAGTGGCTCCTCGCTTAATTCCATGTCGGCATCTTCCAAATCGCCTCCCTCGGACGGCTCGGCGATTTCGGATGCGGGTAAGTAAACGGTCAAACTGTGATAGGAAAGTTCTTCGACCATCTCGGCTTCGTCCGATTCAGACGTCGGACGGGAGTATTGGGGCACGATGCCGATTTCAATGCGGACCGCCACCGGCAGCCCGCCTGCTTCGTCCGAGTCCCACTCGGTCAGCCAACCGCTGCCGTCGTAGTATTCAAACGTCAGGCTTTGAACCTCGGGGGCGATCAGTACACCGCCTGCCGCCGTATCGTCGACGCCGCCGTTCGACGCCGCCCACTGGGTTACCGCGCGATCCAACTCGCGTCGAATCAGCCCGCTCGTTCCCGTATCGGCCAACTCGCCCTCGGCGGTCGCATTCGACACATCGAGTTCGCTTTCAGAATCGAGTTGAGCGACCTGAAGAAAATAGGCAATCGTCTTTACATCGCTGGGGATGTCTCCTCCCGTGAACCCGCTAGATAGCGAGGGATCGTATTCATCCAGTCTGGGCAGACGGCTCACATCGACTTGTAATTCAAGTTGATTGCCATAAATGCCCGGCCGTGTGGGAGGCGCCACGCTGGAAGCAATTGCTTGGCTTTCGCTTTCCTCGCTGTCTTCTTCCAGCGGAAAATCTTGCGACGATCCCGAAGGCCCGCCACTGCCGCTGGCCGGCTGTCCATTCGGCGTCCGGTCGACGTCACCCGCCAGCCCCTCAAGGTCATCCAAACTGATACTCGGCAAGGATGGCACGCCCGAAAAATCGGTGGTTTGAAATTGAACCGCGCCCCGTAAATCGTCGGCGATCAGTCTCAAGACCGAGCGGGCAAGCTGGGTCTCTTCCACATAGTTGCGGCGCGACTGCAGCGTGCGCAGATGTAAATCCAAAGCCATGCCAATGGCCACCATGATCAGCGCCGTCAAAGCCAAGGCAAGAATCAGCTCCAACAGCGTATATCCGCGCGATGGTCGTTGCCGCTGGTTGGAACGAAATGGTTTCATGGAGATGCCAATTCTGTCAGGTTACGCGCCGGATTCTGCCTCTGCTGCTGCGGCCTCGGCTTCGGCAGCCGCCGCTTCCGCTTCCTCGGCATCAGCCGCTTCGGCTTCTTCAATCAGGCCGGGATCCGTCATCCACCGAGCGATCGTGAACGACGCGGCACGTTGGCCCGCATCGAGATTCTGCTGGACGGTGACGCGGACCAAGAGCAAGCCCTCTTGGTCCGTCGATTCAGACTCCACGCTGTAACTCCACTCGCCGTATTCATCCAGCGGACCGCCCGACGACGCGGACGGCGGTTCAATTCCGGCCAGAATCTCCGAGAGCTTGCTCTCACACATTAACTGGGCCGTCGAAAGGTCGCGGGCCTGCGCCGCGCTACGGGTGCCGATCCGAATCAGCTCGCCAACCACCGCGATCGAAACGCCCAAGATCGCCAGCGCCAACATGACCTCCAGCAGAGTCAATCCGTTGCGGCGGGCTTCGCGCTGTTGTTGAATCCTTGTTCGTGGTTGGATCATTGTTCGCCCTCACCGAATAAGTCGGTCGCCCGCGAGATTCCAGTGAGACCGCGTAGTTCAACGGCGATGAGGGCGTCGCGGTCGTTTTTCAAAACCAGCCGGGCCGTCGACGTGGTTCCGTCGGGGTAGAAAACGATCGGTGTGGCCGTCGTCGTGGCGGCCGATGCAAAGCCGGTATCCTCTTCCACCCGCGAGTCGGCCGCCGTTTCTCCCAACGCGAACACAATGTCGTCGGGCAATTGTTCGGCATATTGACTGGAGTTGCCGCCCGCGCCGATATCGTCGTCGCCGACCGCCCGAGCCGTGGTTTGCGCCGACTGGCCGGCGACCCAGGGCTGTGATCCATAACCGCGACCGTTCAATTCGTATTGGAACACATGGATCTCGCCCGTTTCCATGGCGTCGTTGCGCGTTCTGGCCCACTCGGCCCGAATCAGGTCGCCCGTCTTTCGCAAGCGATAACCATGCAGCGTTCCCGTCAACGTCGGGGCAGCCAGCGCGGCCAACGCCACGATCACTGCCAACACCAGCAGCAACTCGAACAGCGTGAATCCGCGAACCCTTTGACGCTTCATGGAGACCTCGGTGACGGGCCATTGCCGCCTTTCGCTCCGCGAAAGTGGCGTAGGCCATGTTCTCGCTTCTTTCGCCGAGCGAAAGGCGACCTAACTGTTCGCACTAATCGCTTGTGTCGCGGTTACTGATGTCGTCGCCCGTGCCAGGCTGCCGATCCGGACCTGAACTCTTGATCGTTGGCCGCTGGAGGCTGAATTCGTCCTGTGAAATTTCAAAGGTATAAGGATTCCCCCAGGGGTCGTTGGCGATTTGCTTATCTAGATAGGGACCTTGCCACTTTTTGGAATTCTGCAATTCCGCGGGCGGGTTATAGAGAGCCGTGAAATCGGCCGGTAACGCACCCACGTCCGATTGATAATACTGCAAAGCCTCTTCCAGCATTCCGACTTGCGCCCGCGCGACTCGATTATTGGCGTTCCGACGGATCGTCACCACCGACACGCTCACCACCGAAGCCAATACCACCAGGATCAGCAGCACAAGCATCAGTTCCATGAGCGTAAAGCCACCTCGTTGTCTTCTCGTTCTTTTGCGCATAGTACCTTTCCCTTTCAAAAATCTAGGCTAGTTCACTCATCTTAATTACAGGCAGCAGCAGCGCGATCACCACGCACAGCACGACGCCCGCCAAAATCATTAGCATCAGCGGCTCGACCAGACGGACCGCCAGATCGAGCCGCCGAAATGTTCGAATTTCCAGGTCGTCGGAGATTTCGACCAATACGGTTTCCAACGTATTGGATTCCTCGGCGACCGAAATCATTTCCACGACGGTGGCGGGAAAATGCCCGCTTTGCGACAGAGGCCCCGCCAACGATTCGCCGGCGGTGACGTTTTCCGATGCGTCCTGAATCGCTTGCGACAGCACGCGGTTGCCGGTCGCCTCGCGACTGATTTCCAGCGATCGCAAGATCGGCACCCCGTTGTGAAGCAAGGTACCTAGCACACGGCAAAAGCGGGCCACCGCCAGGTTCAAAAATATGTTGCCCAACAGCGGCATTCTAAGTTTGATCGTGTCCCACACCAATCGTCCCGCCTCGGTACTCAGTCGAGCCCACACCAGTGCCGCGACCACGCCCATCAGCAGCGCCAGCCCGATTCCCCACAGGGAACGCAGCCAATCGCTGAACGCCAGCAAGGCGGTGGTCAGAAATGGCAGCTTTCCTTCTTCTCGCAATTGGTCAAACAACTCGCCAAACATGGGAACAAAAAAGACGATTAACACCGTCACGATGATCGTGCCGGCGGACATCAAGATGACCGGATAGGCCAACGCGCCCATCGTGCGGCTTTTGAGGTCTTCGTGTTGTTCGGTGAATTTAGCGACCCGCGAGAAGGCATCTTCCAAGAACCCGCCTTCGCCACCGGCGCGAACCATGTTCGTGGCCATCTCGCTGAACACGCGCGGGTGCTTGCCCATGGCATCGGCCATCGACGAGCCATCTTCCACCTGCCGATGGACGTCGTTGAGTACTTCCTTCAGGGCATTGTTGGCAGTTTGATCCCGCAAGATCGCGATGGAACGCAACAGTGGCACTCCAGCGCGAGTCAACGCCGCCATTTGGCCATAAGTCATCGCCATTAATTGGCCGTTGACGCGGTTTCCGAATTGAAAGGCTCCCGCGGACTGCGGCTTCTCGATACTGACGTCGATGGGAAACAGGGACTTGCCCGCCAACATCGATACCGCCTCGCGCTGCGACAACGCAGTCAACGATCCGGT
This sequence comes from Planctomycetota bacterium, assembly GCA_029259935.1. The sequence goes on along the minus strand of JAJDEH010000045.1, from coordinate 12,564 downwards.
TACTTTTTGACCGCGAGGGTCTCGGGCGATGTAGGCAAAATCGGGCATGAAACTATTTTAGATTGACGGCGCGATCACCCTTGGTAATTCGCAGCACTTCATCGATCGTGGTTTGGCCAGCCAAAACTTTTTTCCAACCGTCCTGGCGCAACGTCGCCATTCCGCCGTTGACAGCGGCTTTTTTGATTTCCCACGAACTTGCGCCGTCGTGCGCCATTTGACGGACTTCTTCCGTGGTCACCATCAATTCGTAGACACCCATCCGGCCGCTGTAACCGATGCCACGGCACTTTCGACAGCCGATCTGGCGCAGCAGTGGCCCCTCCACTTGGTCCAACGGGAAATCGGGAGGCAGGTCGGGCGCTTGGGGAAAGTATTCTTCCTTGCAATGGTCGCACAGCCGTCGCACCAACCGCTGGGCCATGACCGCTTCCACGGTGCTGGCGACCAAGAACGGCTCCACGCCCATGTCGACCAAGCGGGTGTAAGCGCCGGCCGCGTCGTTGGTGTGCAACGTGCTGAATACCATATGACCGGTTAGCGATGCCTGAATGGCATTCTCGGCGGTTTCCAAATCGCGAATTTCACCCACCAGCACAATGTCGGGGTCGTGCCGCAAGATACTGCGCAGTGTATGCGCGAAGGTTAATCCGATTCTCGCATGCACTTGAATCTGGTTGATACCGTCAAGCTGGTATTCGACCGGATCCTCGGTCGTAATAATCTTGTTTTCCGGCGTGCGAATTTCCAGCAACGAACTGTACAGCGTGGTCGTCTTTCCAGAACCGGTTGGCCCGGTGACCAGCACGATGCCGTGCGGAATGCGGATGATGGAACTGAAGACCTGGTAGATATCTTCGTCCATTCCCAGTTGGCGCAATTCAAAGACCATCGCCCCTTTGTCCAGAATTCTCATCACCAGCCCTTCACCGTGAATCATCGGGATCACGCTGACACGGACATCGACTTCTCGCCCGGCGACTTTCAGTTTGATGCGGCCGTCTTGCGGCAGTCGCTTCTCCGCGATGTTCAGCCGGGCCATGATTTTCAGGCGGCTAATGATCGCGGCCCGAAACTGATTGATCTCGGGGGGAGCGGGCTGCGGCTGCAAAATGCCGTCGACCCGGTAACGAATGACGATGCCGTTCGACTGCGATTCGATATGCACGTCGCTGGCCCGCGTCTCGATGGCTTCCAAGAGGATTTCATTGACCAGCCGCACGACCGACGCCTCTTGGGCCATCTCCGATAGCTCGGAGCCGTCCGTCTCGATCTCGTCGAGCAGTTCGACGGCGTCGTCATCGGATTTTTGCGCGATCAGCCCTTCGACCGTTTCGCTGCCGACACCCAAATGTTGCTTGATCAGCTTGGTGATTTCAGCACGGCCCGCCAGCACCGGCTCGACCGACAAACCGGTCGAAGCGCTCATTTCATCCAACGGATACAGATCGAAGGGATCGGCGGTGGCCACGACCAACGTGCCGTTTTCGCGGCGAATCGGAAACAGGGCCGCACGATGAATCAGCTTTTGGGGAAAGTCCTTGAGCAGGGACAGGTCCACTTCCGCCTCGGCCAGATCAACGAATTCGATGCCGACTTCATCAGCAATCGCCCGCAACGCCGCTTCCTCTTCGACGAAACCGAGCCCCACGACATTGTCCAGCAGTTGCCCGCCATCGCCATTGAGACCGCGAGACTGATCAAGCTGTTGCCGACTAATCAAACCACGCCGAACAAGTATTTCACCGGCTTCCACGAAACTAATACCGCCCTTTGGGGAGAATAAAAGCAGAGATTGAGCGGGGAGTGGTCAAGTCGCCCACTCAATCTGTTGGGTAGGGATGTGCGAATAACTTGCAGGCGGTTGGAGGCGTGACCCAGCCTCCGGGGATGTCCGCTACGTTACTATATTTTCTTGACAACCGATTGCTTGTTCAGGTTGCTTATTGGTCCGGTCGCTGGGGACGATTCCCGCCGCCAGTCCGTCCGCCGCGTCCTCCTTGTCCTCCACCACGTTGGAACGTTCGCCTGATTTCAAACGGTTCGCCGAGTAGATCTTCCAGCTTGGCCATTTGTTCGGCCGTCAACGCGGATTCTAGAATCTCCTTACGAGCATCCTCGCGAATCTTGGCAATTTTCTCGTTTGTTTCTTTGGTGATTTCCTCGGAAGCTTCGCGAAGTTTTTCGATTTGATCGTCGGTTAACCCCAGCTCCTCGCGCAGCGGACCGCGTTCAAACGCTTGCGCCGTGCCGAATTGCATGCGAGAACGAAGCTGGATTTGTTGTAATCGCTTCACCTGATGCGGCAGTAAAACCCCGCCCAATTCCTTTTGAATCTCCTCCGTTTTCTCTTGCATCTTTTCCCGTAGCTCGGTGCGCTGTTCGTCCGTCATGTTGCGAAAGTCGGCACCAACTTCACGGAAGACTTCGCGAAACACGTTTTGCGATTTCTTGACTAATTCCTCGATCTGCTCGATCTGATCGTCAACGATTTCCAATTCCTCGCGGATTTGCGAGTTGCGCAACAAATCGAGTTGTCCACCACCGCCGCCACCGCGACCACGTCCGGGCTGGGCCATCGCCAAACTTCCGGGAATTAAGACCAAAGCCAGTGCTGCAACATAAAGCTGGCGGCGAGTTTTCATCAATTTTTCTCCCAAACTCTTGGAATTGTGAGTGAGTAGTTGGCAGGGACGGCGTCAAATTGGGTGTGGACTAACTGATAATACCCATTCTAATCCACAAAGTTTCGGGCACCATTCCAACCACCGAAGGAAACTAAGGCATTGCAGGCAAACAGTTTGGGCGAATACGTCGCCCTTGCCGAGCGTTCTCCCTTGCGTCAGTTCAGCAGAAGAAGAGCGGCCCGCGGCTCATAGGCTAAATAACGCACACGGAGCGTCCGAATTCACAGAGAATTTCATAATCGGCTTCCCGTCAACTAGATCACCGCGGCAATCTGCTTCTCGACGAGCTGGGTCGGGACGGGACCCAGTCTTCTGGCAGTAGACGGAACAACGGCGAACATCGCGACGCCAATCCGTAACGCCTTCCATGGCCATGAGTTGCGTAAATTGGCCCACATGTTCCAGCAGGTCAGGCCAACAATTCCTTGACCGGATGATGTTCTTCGACGCCTGTCAACCTGAAATTCAGACCGCGAAATTTGAATGACAAGCGGCGATGGTCGATACCTAGGCAGTGCAGAATCGTGGCCTGCACATCGTGCATATGAACGGGGCGCTCGACGACGTGAAAACCAAGATCATCCGTGCGGCCCACCGATATCCCCGGGCGAATTCCGCCACCGGCAAACCACATCGAAAAAGCCTGTGGATGATGGTCGCGTCCGTTGGTGCGGCCGAGCGCGGCGCTGGCCTCAACCATGGGCGTCCTGCCAAATTCGCCGCCCCACACCACTAAGGTGTCGTCCAGCAGACCCCGCTCCTTGAGGTCGCTGATCAGAGCGGAACAGGCTTGATCGGTCTGCTTGCACTGTCGACGCACTCCGCCCGCGACGTCGCTGTGATGATCCCAACCGGAATGATAAACCTGGATGAATCTTACGCCCCGCTCGGCAAGCCGCCGGGCCAACAGGCAGTTGTTGGCAAAGGCCGATCCAGCGTCCCCCGGCTTGGCACCAAACCGGTCCAGAGTTTCTTGCCCTTCGTCCGCGAAGTTCATGAGTTCGGGCGCGCGCGATTGCATTCGGAAGGCCGTTTCATAGGCGTTGATGCGCGTGGCGATTTCCGGATCGCCCACGACATCCAAGCGACGCTGATTCAATTCGCGAATCAGGTCGAGCGAATCGCGCTGAGCCTTCTTGTCGTAACCCGGCGGGTTGGCGACATGCAAAATCGGATCGCCCTGTGCGCGAAACGGCACTCCCTGATGGACCGACGGAAGAAAGCCCGAACTCCACATCGACGCTCCGCCGCTCAAACTGCCGCCGCTTTTCAAAACCACGAACGACGGCAGATCGTTGGCCTCGCTGCCTATACCGTAACTCAACCAGGATCCCATGCTGGGCCGTCCCGGAATGCCGCTGCCCGTGTTGGCAAACAACTGTGCGGGCGAGTGATTGAACAAATCCGTATTCACCGACCGCACGATGGCGATGTCATCCACCACTTTTGCCAGATGTGGCATCATTTCGGAAATCTCGGCCCCGCACTTGCCGTGTTGGCTAAACCGAAAGCGCGGCCCGAGTACCGCCGCGTCAGGTTGAATGAAGGCGTATCGTTGGCCCTTGATCACCGACGGCGGAATCGGCTTGCCTTCCAGTTCGGTCAGCTTGGGCTTATGATCGAACAACTCTAACTGGCTGGGCGCACCGGCCATGAACAAGTAAATCACGCGTTTCGCGGCGGGTTCGAAGTGCGGTGGTTTGGGAGACGTTGGAGATTCCGCCAACGGGCCCGCCGCTTGGCCTGGTCCGGCAAGGCCGTCCGCCAGCAGTGAAGCCAGCGCAATCTTTCCCAGTCCCAGGCCACAGTCTTGGAAAAAGTGACGCCTAGTTTGTCTTTGTAGATGGTTGGCGTCCACGGTTGGCTCCTGTCGTTTTTTAGTCATGGCTTGGTGATCGCCTCGTCCAAGTTCATCACAACGCGAGCCACCATCGACCAAGCGGCCAATTCAGCCGTGGCCTCTTCGTTGCCGCTCAATACCTTGGCATTCAGTTCGCCAACGGCCAGCCGCTGCTGTTGCCGTTGTTGATAGTCCAGCAGCGATTTCAATTCATCCGCGGTCGGCGGACGAGTGAGAAATCGCTGGAAGATGAATGTCGCGGTCGCTTCGCGGTTTGCCGAGTGCCGGCCGACTGCTTCTTTTGCCAAGGCACGCGACATTTCGAGAAACATCTCATCGTTGAGCAAGGTTAAGGCTTGCAGCGGTGTGTTGCTGCGGTCGCGCCGGGCCAGACAGTTCTCGCCCGTCGGGCCGTCGAAAACTGAGTAAGCAGCGAAAGGTGCCGTTCGTTTACTGAAAGTATAGAGCGATCGGCGATATCGATCCTCGCCCTTCGAAACATTCCACCGGGTGGCCCCATAGGCCAGTCCCGTGACGCTAGCGGGTTGCGGCGGGAAGACGCTCGGTCCGTACATTTTACTGGACAACAGCCCGCTCGCCTTGAGCATGATGTCGCGTACCGTTTCCGCTTCAACTCGATACAGCGGACCACGCGCCAGCCAGCGGTTGCTTGGATCACGACGTAACAATTCCGGTGTGATTCGCGAACGTTGTCGATAGGTCGCGCTGGTGACAATCAGTCGATGCAGTTGCTTGAGCGACCATGCCTTCGCCGGCGATGATCTGTCGCCAAGACCGGAGCCCGTCGGCTCCACGAACTCGCGGGCCAGCCAGTCTAGAAGTTCGGGATGCGAGGGCGGGTTGGACTGCGTTCCAAAATCTCCGCTCGTTTCCACGATGCCCGTGCCGAAAAACGCCCGCCAAGCTCGGTTGACCGTAACGCGTCCGACGAGCGGATTCCGGTCGCTGACCAGCCAACGAGCCAAAGCCATGCGATCGGCCGGTCCGTTATCCGGCAGCGGTGGAAAGACGGCGGGAACCCCGGCGGAAACTTGCTCGCGCGGGCTTAAATACTCGCCGCGATGGTGTCGAAAACTCTGTCGCGGATGATCGGCGGGCCGCTCTTCCATGATCATCGTCGTGGCGAGCGCGGGCAGTTGCTTGCGAAGTTGATCAATCTTCTTGTTGGCTTCGGCCAGTTCAGGAGCAATTCGCAGGAAGTAACGTTTCAACCGTGCGGCCTTCGCGCGAGTCCAAGAATCGGACTCGGTGGTCAAAAGAGCCTCCAGATCGACCGGCAAAACCTTCGCCACGAGGTGATCTTTGCCGGAAGTCGCCGACAGTCGAAATCGGCCCAAACTGGCCGCGAAATGCCGTTCGAAGAGTAGCTCGATCTCCAGCACGCGCGGATTCGTGAGCGGATTCTTGAACACCAGCACCAACTGACTCGCCTTGCCCTCGCGCTGCGCCGTGGCCCAGCCGGTTGAACCGTCGCCATCCGTGACGTTCATTGCGTCCGCGCCGCCGCTGCCGATGCTGATTTTGCCGTAGCTGTGCGAGGCCGAACCGAACGGGGCTGTCGTTCCTTCGTGCGTCGCGCTGACTTCGCTGAGGAAAAAGTCGCCCTTGCGGCCTTCATAGTAGGCCCGGCCGGGGCCTCGCGCCGGCAATCGATCGTCGGGCAGCACTTCAAGTCGCAACGCGGTCAGCGGAGTCTGCGACTGGTCGAGTTGAAACGTCAGTGTGAAAACATCGCGTTTGGTAATGTCTCCACTCGAAAAAATGGAACCGTCCGCCATCTGCTCTAGCCGTGGGAGGTTGGACTTCATCCGCGAGGGACGTAGCGTCTTCCAGCGGACGGCATGACCGCGCTGCGTTTTGATCCAAGCGTTGAATTTCTGTTCAAGGTTCTTGCGGCGACGATCGTCAACGGGCTCCGCCCCGTCGCTTGGAGGAAACTGGTCCGCCAATTTACTTTCCAACTGTTCGATTTGCTTCTCGATTTGCTGGCGTCTCGTTTCCACTGCGGCGTCGGCTACGATCTGGTCGGGTTCGTCGGCATTGTTCAACAACGCCATCAGACGATAGTAATCCGTGTGCGATATCGGATCGTATTTGTGAGAATGACATTGCGCGCAGCCCGTTGTTAGGCCCAGCCAAACCGTCCCCGTCGTCGCCACGCGGTCGACCATGGCGTAGAAGCGGTACTCGAGCGGGTCGATGCCGCCCTCTTCGTTGAGCATTGTGTTGCGGTGAAATCCGGTGGCGACCTTTTGCTCCATCGTTGCATCCGGCAACATGTCGCCGGCCAATTGATGGATGGTGAACTGGTCGAACGGCATGTCGTCGTTCAGCGCCTTGATCACCCAGTCGCGGTACGGCCAAATCGAACGCGGCCGATCCTTTTCATAGCCGTTGGTATCCGAGTAACGCGCCAGATCAAGCCACTGACGCGCCCAGCGCTCGCCGTAATGCTTTGACTCGAGCAATCGGTCGACGAGTTTTTCATAAGCCCGCGGGTCCTTATCATCCACGAATTGCTCCGCTTCCGTCGGCGTCGGCGGCAGGCCGATCAGGTCCAAATAAACACGACGCACCAACGCATGACGATCCGCCTCGGGCGACGGACGCAAGCCTTCGCCCAAAAGCCTCGCCAGAATGAAATGGTCGATCGGGTTTCGGGGCCAACTTGCCACTGTCGCCGCATCGGCTGGCGGTTTAGGAACGGCTGGACGTTGTGGAAACCGGAAGGCCCAATGTTGTTCATACTTGGCTCCGTCGCGAATCCAAGCTCGAATCTGTTGCTTCTCTTCGTCAGTTAGTGTTTCGTTCGCATCGGCGGGCGGCATCCGCTCGTCGGGGTCGTTCGATAAGATCCGGCGAACCAACTCACTTTCCGTGGGTTTTCCAGGAACGATCGCGCCCAGATCGATGGCGACCTCGCGGCTGTCCAATCGCAAGTCCGCTTCTCGATGCGTTTCATCGGGACCATGACAGGCGAAGCACTTACGAGCCAAGATCGGCTGAATATCGCGGCTGAATGAAATTTCCGTGTCGTCGGCCGAGGCGAGGCACGCGGCGAAAAACCACATCAGGCCCATTGGAATCGCCGAGCAAATCGTTAACGGACGACGGCGGCGACTTGTCGAAAAGAATTGAAAGTCGAACATCAGAATGCGAGCCTGTCTGCTACAGGAAAATCTGTGAAGGAATAACCCATCTGGGAGTCAGATGATGGTCTCGCTATGAAAACAACATGCGGCCAAATCATTCGGTATGATGGATCGTATTCTATCAAATTATCCGCCGCCGAAGTCATGCAACGGCTTTTTCCAAGACCGAAGGGGCAACGATGACACGCTTCTTTTCCATCCTTTTACTTGCGTTGGCGTTCACTGGATTGGGTTGTTCGCCCTCGTACGACCCAGCGGCGGAACCGTTTACGGCTGAGTTCCCTGGCAAGCCAAAGAAAATCACCAGGACGGTGACCAGAAACGGGATGACGCTGGAGGTCCACTATGTGGGATACGCTTCCGGCAATCGTGCCTTTTCAGTTGTTTATAGTGATTACCCAAGTGGACATGTGCAATCAACAGGCGCCGAGAATGTACTCGCCGGAGCCCGGAATGGTGCGGCGCAGAGCGTGGGCGGGCGGATCGTTCATCATGAGTCGATTACCCTCGGAAACCATGTTGGCCAAGAGGTCAAGATTAAAGATGCTGGCAAGGGAATGGAAATGCGTAATCGGATGTACCTTGTTGGAGATCGGATGTATCAGGTCATGGTCGTAGCCAAGACCGGCAATTCCGAGAATGCCGAGGCCAATGATTTCTTGGATTCGTTCGAGTTAAAGTGACTCGCGCCAAGCCATCTTGGGAGACGAAAATGGATTTTGCAATTCCGTCCGGCTGGTCCGCCGAGTTGTCGACCGAGGTCGAACAGCCTTATGTTTCTGAACTGGCTCGTTTTGTCGCCGAGGAACGAGCGCGACATCAGGTCTTCCCGCCGGCCGAACACGTTTTCACGGCTCTTCAGCTCACTCCTTATGAATCGGCCAACGTTCTGCTGCTGGGACAAGATCCCTACCACGACGATGGGCAAGCCCATGGGCTATGCTTCTCGGTGCAGCCCGGCGTGAAAGTGCCGCCTTCCCTGAAGAACATCTATAAGGAATTGCAAGCTGATCTCGGACATCCGCCCAGCCCGCACGGGTTTTTGGAATCGTGGGCCAAGCAAGGTGTCCTGATGCTGAACACCGTCCTCACCGTTCGGGCTCACGAAGCAAACTCGCACCGTAGTCAGGGTTGGGAAACCTTCACCGATGCCGTGATCCGCAAGATGAACGAGAAACAAGATAGCGTGGTTTTTGTCTTGTGGGGCAAGCCGGCTCAGAAAAAGCTCTCTCTGATCAACGAAGATCGGCACGCGGTAATCCAGTCGGCTCATCCGTCACCCTTGTCGGCGCGGAGGGGCTTTTTCGGCAGCAAGCCGTTTTCTCAAATCAACGCGGCACTGCGTGAGGCGGGTAAGCCGGAAATAAACTGGCTGGTTCCGGCGAGCGTTTAGCAGTTCCGCAAATGTCTGTGTTAGCCACTACTGCAATGCCATCACCGCCTGGGCATGGCTAGGTGCATGACATCCCGTCAAGTACCGCTCAACTCAAGCAACTCGGCATTGTCGATCCACGCCACGAAATACGGTTCCTTGGCCGATCGGAGCTTCATCACGATCAGGAACGGCCGATCGACGACGAAATCCCGCGGAATTGCCTCTGCGTACATGTTCGATTCCGAGATGATCGTCGCGCCACTCTTATCAAGACGAAAACGGATCGACTGCGCCGCTCGCCGGATGTACAGGCCCTGGAACTCGCCCGCATTCTCGATCACCTTATCGACACCTTGCAGTTCGGCGAATTCATGATCCACGTGGAATGCTATGTTCGGAATCTTCAAGCTGTCGGCCGCACTTAGCTTCGCCGAGTAGCCATTCGACGAGAGTTCCTTGATCCGCCTTTCCAAGTCGTTCAGAGCAGCGCGTAAGTGCTTCGCTCTCGGCAGTACCGCGACGATTACTTGCTGTTCACCTTGATCCGCGGTCAGGTCGAGGGCGAATGCGGTCAGCTTGGCCTCCGGTAAGTCTTCACTCTCGTCGTCGGTCTGGCTGAACAGCACGCTCACCTGTGCCGCCTGCTTTTCCAACAAATCCCAGTCGCTTCCCTGGTGCAGGCCAAATCCACTGACGGAATAGATGCCGCCGGCCGCGTCAGAGAATTGGATCGGCTGCTTCATGTCCACAAAGGGCGTCGTGAACGAAACCCTCGTATCAAGGTATCCGTAGGTCACGAACCCAACCGCCCCGGTGAAGTCGGGCATTTGGACGCCGGGGAACTGCTGGGACATATCTTGTTGGATCTTCTCGACAATCCCGTCCTCGATTCGCCCCGCCGCAGCCAGATAGCTGCCCGGTGGCAAGGCCTTCTTCGTGACGGGCGAGCCGTTCAAGCGGTCGGCCACCGAATGTGCGTTAGAAATACGTAACGGCCCGCCGATCAAGTCGTCGCGTGCTTCGTTCCAAGCAGCCTGAAACGTGGCACACCACACGACGTTTCCGGACTTGGCGAGTGGCGTGTCCAAAGTCGGCACAATGGTCGTTTCGGCAAGTTCCTTGGAAGTTACGGGCATTACTGCCCGCGGCTGATAAGCGCTATATTCCCGTTGACACGCCACTACCAAGAAACCCGCCGCCAGCAGCACGGCAAGAAGCGAATAGATTAGCTTCCGTGACACGGTTGATTTCCTTCCTCGGCTGGGTGCACCGACTCTCGTACCGCCAAAATTACTCACGATCAACCGACCGCCAAGCAGCGACGGTGATCGCCAGGTAGGAAACGGACGCCAACCACTCGACCGTTGTCAATTGATTGTACCGTCGATGTCCGATGGTAAACACATCGCGGTCGGTAATCTCCTCAGCATTCACGTCGATCACCGCATCCAATTGACCATGCACGACCACCAGCCCGGCCAGCGCACCGCCAAGCACGATCGCGCAAACCGCCAAGGCAACTCCATACCTTCGCGACCTTCGGCCTACCAAGTAGGCGTTCCACAACATCAGCAGAAGAGCGACGCCTCCGAGGATTTGCAAGCCTACCGTGACTCGTTGAGTGATCATGCCCCCAATCATGGGATCGCCAACCACGTCATGGGAAACGCGTACGACAAACCCGGTGTAAAAGGTGAGCCCACCCCAGAACACGGCAAACGCGACTAGCAGCAGGAACCGGCAAATCCAGGCCATGATTTACATCTCCAAATGCAGGCTTCGCTGGAGTTCCCGTTCGACTCCATGAGCGAAAACGATGAATGGAACCTTTTCGAGTCATTCGCACAAGGGAGGACTGCACCTGGGCACGGCCGAGGCTCGCGCGACAATGTGGCTTGACTGCGTCTCGTATGCCGTCATGATGTTTCTGAATGGCTCGGACGCCGTGATGGCCTTTGCATCTGCCTCGAAGGTGGCTTCTCACTTGCGCAAGACCTAGAACATTTAGATTCCGATGAACGTTGAAGCACTCACTTGGCCGCGCGAATCGATCTGCATGAGTCCGTCGTCGTTGGACGTGCAGTCAATCGCCGCGGACATCCACGGCCGAACGTGCCGCACCGATTTTGATGCACCTGGCTTTTGCGTTGTCAACGCGGGCCATTCGATTGGTTCCGTCGGCTGCCGCCAACTCATGGTAGACCTCAAACGGGCCATGGCGGCGATTCACGAATCTAAAACCGGTGACACGCTGATCTATCTTTCCGCGGCGCGATTCGATCAGCAAACAACCACCAAACCGCACCTTGACGGCGGACCCGATGAGTGCTTCTTGATGCTCGGCTACGAACCAAGCGAGGTGGATGCCTCGCTTGCGATCTCTGACTACGCGAAGTGTGCCTTTGATCTCGGCATCTCGCCCAAAGACTTCATGACGAAGCACAACCCGATGTTTCAGTCGGGCTACGAATTATTGCGGCCCTACACCACCCATATTCCGTGCTTTTCGCAAACCGATTTTCAAATCATTTGCATCAACAACTCGTCAGCGCCCCATTCACGCGACCCATCAACCTGGCAAGGCACGCTTCACACCGCGACGATCTCGACGCCCGACGAATCCAAACGACGTGTCGTCAACTCAACGATGATCGCGCCAGCGCCGGCGGCAACACCTGATTCCATCACCGAATCGCAACAACAAGACTTCATCCATACATCGGCCGTTCGTCGCCGGGGCTACGACAAGCCGCATCTCACGGACGACGCGTAGCAAGTTGGTGAACCCAATCGCCAAATTTGCCGAAAGCAAAACTGGGTCTTGTGGGCTCAGTCTTGTGGGTGTGATGCTTATGGCCGCATGTCACCTCGATCGATTGCCTTGCGAAGGTGAAATGCCGATTCCCGGGAATGCTCGCAAGAGTTCCATCATCGCTTAAATTTCGCGTGCAATGTCAACAGGTTAGGACTGGTCAGGAAATAACTCCAACACTTCTTGTGTCCCTAACTCCGTTGACCAGGATGACTCAAGACGATCTCTCTTTTTTCGAGGGGAGCGGAAGGGCTTGGATTGATGGAACAGGAGATAACAGAGATAACGGAGATGAATTCTCTGGTTCCTCTGCCTGCTCTGTTGCTGAAAGGACCGAACGTGCATCCTCGATTCCCACAAGCTCCTGGAATGACTCATGACGTGATTGGGGCCGCCATCGAAGTTCACAAGGATAAAGGGCCTGGTTTGCTCGAATCGATTTACGAATGGTGTCTAACGATGGAACTGCAACTGCGAGGTCATCGAGTTCAAAGTCAAGACCGTGTTGTCATCCGCTATAAGCAATTCTCCCGTGAGGAGCCGCTTCGATTCGATTTGCTGATTGACCAGTGCTTGTTTGTGGAAGTGAAGGCGGTTGAAAAAGTGCATCCCATCCACCAAGCTCAATTGCTCAGCTACATGAAACTGCTGGATATTCCTCTGGGACTCATCATCAA
>JAJDEH010000440.1 GCA_029259935.1 Planctomycetota bacterium | reverse complement strand
GTGTGGCTCAACTAACTGAAGATTGCTTGCTTCGAAAGCATCGTCCAGGCTGCTCAGCGTGCTCAGCGTAGCCACGCCATTAGAGATCTATTAACGTTAATAGAATTACTCGGTTCGCTTGGCAGCATTTTGCATCCGCTCCCGCTCTCGCTCGCCACGATTCCGCAAACAGCCGGTGTAGTCCATCAGCCGCGTTTTGTCATTGTAATCCAGCCATTCAGCCGTGTGCTGCGCACTGCCAATAAGCAGCTGTGCCGGATAGAGAGTTCCACGGCCGGCGACCGCAGCGAGACCGCGTCGCGACGGGTTGCATGATCGTCGGGACCATTCGGTTGATAGTTCGCCCGATATGGTCTTGAAATTCGGCGATCTTGGAGAGGTAACTGCCACAATGCGAACTTGCAGCAACCACCAGCATTCGTTCTTAACAAGGCCCGGCGGCTGCAACGTGATCGCCCTGAAAGTGCCCAGCGGCTGGTGAGCAGCTACTACCGCATCCCGCAGATGGTTCCTGGCCGGCAGGACAGCCCTGATAAGGTTCTCTGGTTCTAGTTCCGACTCAAACTTGACCTGGCGAGTTACCTCGATAATGTCGTACGGCTTCGGCTGCACCTTGGTCACACCAGCTGGCTTGACTTGCTGTTCGGCGTTGCCGCCGTAGAAAAACCACTGCAGGGCATCGTACAGCCCGAACGTGTAATACCGCGTCCAGCAGAACGGGCAGAACCGCCGAAGCCCGCAGGGTTTGGAATGGTGCCCCGCGATCGACACAATCTTCACTGAGCTAAAATGGGAAGAGCGAACCGCAGATGAAGCATTTGTTCTGGGGCGCAACATCTATCAATGCGCGGACGGAAAAGAAAATCGCGCCCAGGAGGTCATGAACGATCTACGACGCGCACTCGCGAGGATTCCAGATGAATGGAGCGTGCATGTATTGAACGGCATGTTCTACGAAGTCTACTTTAATCGCGAGGGGAAATTTCGCGGCAACGATCTCAAGGATTCGCATCTTGCGCAGTTGTTCTCGCTAGAGACACACGCCAAGTTCGCAGCAAGCATTGAGTTCATCCGTGCCGTACTAGAACCATATCGTAATCGACTCGGCGTTCTTCCAAGTACCACTCCCGAACGCCTTGAGGTAGATGTGAAGCTCAGCCTAGTTGACGACCCACCCCTAGTAGAGAGCATCATGTGCCGCTGGCGAGAACTCGCGCAAGAAAGTGCAGAATGCCGTGACTGAGAGCTGGGATAGCACTCAACGCTCGCGTCAAACTCAACAAGGCCGTTCAAAAAGAGGTGGACCGCCGGCTGGCTGCTGGCGACGCGCAGGATCGATTGCGCTTGTCAGGTTTTTGCTTCAGCGAGAGCCGGCTTGCTCTTTCTACCCTGTCCCCTCCGGCGTATGCCATAGGCGAGGCCGGTCAGTCCCAGCAACAACCAAATGGCGACGCTCGTCGGTTCGGGAACGGGGGTGAAAGAAAGGTGATCAACGCCCCAGCCTCCGCGTCCCCTGCCGTCATCCAACGTCAATTCCACTCTGCTTATACCAAATGCCGCGAATGCAATAGGGGTTGCCACGCCATCACCAGTGCTCGGGCTGCCGGCGGTGACGACAATGGTCTCGATAAGGCTCCCCCCCGTGTTGAATGCCTTCGCTGTGAAAACATCGCTAAAACCGATCCCCGAATCGATATCAGCAACGTAGAAACGGAGATCGTTAATCGGTACGTCGAATAACAATCCAATTATCCCTGCCACAATTGGATCTCCTCCAACTGGAACATCGGAAATGAAATCTCCGGCGAAACTCTCTCCAGGTAAAACTGTGTCAAAAAAGACGCCTCCGACATTGTTCGTAAATCCAAATTCGGGGCCTCCTGGCTTTACAAGAATAGCGCCTTCGAAGGTCACGCCTGCGATCTGATTCGTAACAAGTGCCCCTTCTGCCAGACCCAATCCTTCGAAGTCAGTCACGATTGGACTGGCCTTGGCAGTTATTCCCAGACCCAACAGAATCAAGAATGGAAGTGCGGCGAGGACTTTCAATTGCACTTTCCGTGCTGTTGTCCCCATGTAGATGACACCAGCAGCGACAAGGATGAGTTGCCCAAACATCGCATTCCCAATAATGTGTTTTCGATCCGTACCTCGCGCGGCAAAGATCGTGCCAATGTGCCACTAAACCATGGGACGAACTCTGTTTTGGATTCTAACGGCAAGTCGGGTCAATCGAGAGCGCAAACGCTCGTTTACACGTTTGCGCTCATGCACCGCGGTAGAGAGCGGACGCCGGAAATTTCAACTCCCCGATGGCCGATCGCATCGAACCGACAGGCGAGTCGCAGGTCAAGAAGCTCGCTGTGTTGAAGCGGTTTCTAATGCGGCACCGCTGGACTGAAATTAGGACTCGAAAGCAGTTCGCGGGTGTAAATCTCTACGAGTGGATGCGGACGTGTCGCAAGCAATACCGGGGAGGCGTGTTGTCTGCTTGGTTGGTTGAGGAATTGGATGGTTTGAACTGTGACTGGCGAATCTGGGACGGTAGTCGAAATTTCTCTTGAAAGTTGCCGTCGCAAGATCGACAATAGCTCTCCGTAACTCCGAGGGTGCTGGGCGATTGGCCGGGTTCGTTGAATATGCACCTAGGAGCGTTGCGAGAGCAGTTTGTAGGCGGGGAAGTCGAATGAGGAGTGGATTCAACGGTTTGCGAGAGTTGGCAGAACTCAGGTACCCGAGTGGACTGCGTGATTCTCCCATCAATGAAGAAGCTGTGGGCGAAATCCGAACGATACTGGCAGACGCGACACTCTCCACTAAGGAGGCTTCGGCGCAATTTCAAGATCGCTTGCGCAACATGTTCCTAGCCAACCAACTGCGAGATGATGAGCGGCCAGAGATCGACGAGAACAGGCGGGAATGTTTGTGCGGTCCGCTGAGGACGATTACTCTAAGTATGTGCGGCCGCAAGATCAAAGCCTTTCGTACCGCTCGGCGGGAATTGACGCTCAAGGTTGCGCCGCCTTCGTCCTCGGGGGGGCCTCGCGACAATTGGCACGCGGTAGCGCGCGAACCAACTCCACACGATGCCATCGTGCTTGTCGAGACAATCGATTGCTTGCTAACCAACATGAAGCTGTACGAAGAGAGAGTCGTATCGCCGGCACTGCGAGGGTTTTCCACGGCGGAGACCAGCGCCGAAGTCGGTCGATCAGAGCACGCCGTGCGTGGTAAGCACCGGGAGACAGGCTCTTGATGGGCATGGGTGGCGAGGATCTTGCGACATGAATCAAGAGCGCGCGAAAGATTTCTCGCTCCTCCTGAAACGCTTTGAGCAAGCTTGGAAAAATGGGCCACCGCCTGAGATTTCCGACTTCTTTAAAGAGGCCCGCACAGACGAAGTTTGGCGTCGGCAGGCTTTGCTTGAATTTGTGTCGGTGGATCTGGAATACCGCTGGCATCAAGCAAAGGCAGCTGGGGTTTCCATCACCAGCGCGACCAAACGGAAGACAGGAACGGTCGACCCACTTCCGCGTACACCACGACTTGAAGACTACGTGTCGCGCTACAGAGATCTCGGCTCGGTACGAGATCTCCCACTGGAATTGATCGCTGAAGAGTATCGCTGCCGGCATCGCTGGGGAGATTCTCCGAGGCACGAACAGTATGTGGAGCGATTTCAGCATCTTGGGAACGCACTGCTTAGTAAACTTGCCGAAGTCGACCGGGATTTGAAGACCTTCGCAGAGACAAGCGATATTCACCCTCATGACTCGACGACCCGACAACAAGCGATGCCTCGGGAGTTCGGTCGATACAGGATTCTCCGATTAATCGGCAAAGGCGGGATGGGAACGGTCTTCCTGGCCGAAGACCCAGAGTTGGAACGCCAAGTCGCGATCAAAGTTCCATTCCGTGGGAAATCAGTCGACGAGGCTGTGCGTGCTCGGTTCAAAAGAGAGGCCAAAGCGGCTGCGGCACTACGACATCCAAACATATGTCCTGTCTTCGAAGTTGCCCAGGCAAAAGGAATCGATTATTTGGCAATGGCATTTATCGATGGCCAGCCGTTGTCGCAGCATTGCAGTAGAAAAAAACAGTATCCCGTAAAGACCATCGTCAAGCTTACGCGCAAGCTAGCCCTGGCGATGGACGAAGCTCATAAACAGGGGATCATTCATCGCGATCTGAAGCCATCGAACATCATGATCGATCGTCGCAGCGACCCCATCATCATGGATTTCGGTTTGGCACGACGAGAGGGCCGTGAAGATGAGAACATGACTGAAACTGGGCAAGCAATCGGGACGCCCTGCTACATGGCACCTGAGCAAATCGCTGGTCATTCGGAAAGAATAGGACCTGGCTGCGATATCTATAGCCTTGGTGTGATCCTCTACCAACTTCTTACTGGGCGACTTCCATTTCAAGGTGACCTCCTTTCGGTCTTTAATCAAGTTGCGACACAAAACCCAAAGCCTGTTTCGGAGCATCGACCAGATATCGATCCCGCGCTGGATCAAATCTGCTTAAAGGCTTTAGCCAAGCAGCCTGAAGACCGATATGTCTCGATGGACCAGTTTGCCGCAGTTCTTGGTGATCACCTCAAAGCAATCGGCTCGCACGACGCGGCTCCGGCGATCGTGCCGCAGCCGGTGAGGAACCAGGATCACCTTACATTCAACCGTGCTGGTCAACAGTCGACTCATTCACCATCGACCACCGTGCGAGCTGAGCCAGAGAGCCGGCGAGCCGTACCCGTATGGGCGAGGACAGCGGGTGGTGGGCTTGCAATGTTGTTGCTAGTGACATGCG
>JAJDEH010000439.1 GCA_029259935.1 Planctomycetota bacterium | reverse complement strand
GGGGGAAGCCGGGTAATGCCGGTGTAGGGAAGGCGGCCAGGCCATCACGTGATCCAGACGTAAGCGCCCACCAGGACGGTGGGCCGGTTGGCGGGATTTGGACGGTCGTCGGCTACGCTTTTTGAAGCTGCCGTCGGCGGCGGTTGGCGCGCTTCGTTTGCTTCCGGTCGGCGCGGTCTCGGCGTTCTTTGATCCGGTACTCGCGAATTGCTTCGGGATGCTGGGCCGCCCAGTTCCAGGGCAGTAACGGCTCGTAGTTGGTCTCGCCGGAGAGTAGCTGGTTGAGAACGTCTTGGGTGTAGTGCCAGATGTTCAAGTCGTTCCGCAATGCACTGCTGACCAACGTCATGAAGCCAGCACTCCGCTCGCCCGCGGCAACGCTTCCAGCAAAAAGCCAGTTTTTTCTGCCCACGGCGACTTGCTTGACGATCTGTTCACAATGCGCTCCTTGTTTTCGTTGTTCATCAAGATTTCAAGAGGTTTCAGCTGGCATGATAGCTGCTGGGGCAGTCAATTCTCCTGGCGCGGGCGTCGAGCCACTAGGTGGGTGAGCGGCCAGTTTCTTGAGCCGCGGTAGATCGACGTCGTTCGCCCAATAGATCCATCGGCGTCCAAGCTTCTTCGCCTGCACCCAGCCTCGGCGCCGCCAACCAGTTAGTGTGCTGGACTTGATGCCTAACGTATTGGACAGGTCTTTCGATCTCCAAAACGGCTTGGCAACTTCCGGCCGAGAACTGATCATGCCCTTGCGTCTCAATACGAGCATTAACGCATTGATACTGGACTCCGTAAATTGGCTCTTACGAGCTGGCCGGAAACCTTCGTCGTTGAGGCGTTGAATAAGTTCAGCGCGTGGACAGCCTGAGTTGTACAGTTGCTGTGTTCGTTCGAGCAGCGCGTCCGAGTCGTCGAGTTCGTCAAACGTTGAGACGGTTCTTCGAGTTTCGTGTTGACTTGTGTAACCTCCTGCCCAGTGAACTGTCACTGATAGACGCTCAGTGCCATCAACCACTTCGACCGCAATACGTTCGATCAGAATGCGGACGAGATCTTGGCGGTCTTTGCCGGACGTAGACTGACTTGTCCAAAGAGATTGAAAGTCGTTCGCGAGCGCCGTGATCTTCAATCTCTCTTCCGTCTTCAGTGTGGTTGGTGTTTCTTGACGAAAGCGATTGAGTGCTTCTTCGCATTCGCGTTGTGTCACCAGTGCTGCTTCCCAACGCTTCTCAAGTTCTGCTGCGACAAGCCGGTTGCTAGGATCGACTTCCTCATAGCGCCGACGAGCAATGTCGGCCTGATAAGTGGCTCGTTCCACCGACTGCTTGTGATGTGTTTCCAGATCTGCTCGGTTCTTTTCAATGTCGTCCACTGCCTGCAGGCTCAATTGAACTGACGCCGGCTCGAGTGCTTGAAGCACAAGTTCCTCGATCATCGGCTCTAGCCAACGACCATTAAGAGACTGGCAATCGTTGTCACCATATTGCAATTTCGCAAGGCGACAATCAAACGACGGGACACCATCACGATAGTGTACCGACATCCGTGCTCCACACTTTCCACAGACAACTCGCCCGGCCAAGATGGACGCGCCACGTGAGGCGCCACAGCCGAATCGGGTACTGTTTCCCTTTAGTTTTCGCTGGTTTCGTTCCCACTGCTCCCACGTAATGTATGCAGGGTACTTGTCGCGAATAAGTACCGCCCACTCATCCCTATCCACACGACGCTGAACTGTTTTGTGGGTTCCGTCAGGGCTACTGGTAGTGAAACTCTTGCTGCGCCCGTGGACGTATGCTCCGGCATAGATCGGATGGTGCAACACATAAAGGATGGTGCTTCGGTTGGCGCGATGCCAAGTCATTTCTCCGGGTTGCAAACCGTTTGGGACTCGTCGTCCAATGAGGATGCCCTCCTTGTGAAAGAACTTCAGTACGGCGTGAGCACTTCCTAGTTCTGCAAACTTATCCAAAAGCAGACGTACAACGCCTTGGGCCTGAGCGTCTGGCTCCAGCTCAACACTATCGCGGGCCCGAACGTAACCGAGGGGCGCCTCACCAATATACTCACCTCGCTTCGCCTTGTTCTTTTTCCCGGCGTCGAGCCGTGAACGGAGGACATGCAACTCTGCTTCGCTCATCGTTCCTTTCAAGCCGAGCAGCAAGCGGTCATTGTGTTCGCGCGGATTGTAAATGCCGTCGGCGTCCCCTAGAAGCGTTCCGAAAATAGCACACAGTTCCAGCAACTGATGCCAGTCACGACAGTTTCTCGCCAGTCGACTCATCTCGATTCCCATCACAATGCCGACATGCTCCAAAGAGATCTCGGCCAGTAACCGACGAAATCCACTTCGACCTTCCAGGCTCTTCCCGCTTATACCGAGATCGTC
This sequence comes from Planctomycetota bacterium, assembly GCA_029259935.1. Next base: position 3,370 of record JAJDEH010000439.1, on the reverse strand, counting down.
GTCAATGATTTCGATTCTGTTGTTCGGCCAACCATACGATTCCACGTGCCGCGCAAGATCGTATTGGAGTTGGGTTGATTCGACGTTTTCACGAACTTGACGCGGACTGGACTGTCGTACGTAGACAACGGCCAACCGTGCAAGATGACACGTTTCGATCTTGCTGCTGACGATAGGTGAAAGTCTTGCGGTAACCGAACTCGAGCTTTCGCCAATCGCATCGCAGTGCTGTTTAAGTGCCTTCATGTTTCACCCCGCTTGATTGAAGTGTCACATGAGACTTGAGAATTCGCGTGGCCATCGTGAGTGCTTCCTCCCGCGTGCGCTCGGGAAGGTGCTGCCAAAGCACTGCTAGCTTTATGCGATGAATTGATGGCGGGGGGGATTTCGTTTTGCCGTGTCGGACATCCAGTTCCTCCTTGAACCAACCGATCGTGCCAGGCTGATGCCTGCAAAAGAGCCGAAATACCAACTCTTATCCGAATTCGGCCTGTCGAACAACCGATCTTTGCGCCCCCATTGTGGCGCGCTGGTCTTCATCAGCTGTTCCGTCTCGTTGTTATCCATCGGTAAGAACGGGTCGTTCAGGTATGACTTCAGCTGCGTGAAGTGGTTGCGAATGTATTGGAGTGCTTTGCCAAAGTCGCTCTTGGGCAAGACCACGTTCGACGTGCGGAGCTTGACTTCCGCTAACCACGACTCGATCTTGTCCCAGATCGGCTGAGATTCGGACTGACGTAGAGCCAACCGATCTTCGGCCAGCATGGCTTTGCCTCGGTCCTCGATGTCGTAGAGCGAATGATACCAGCTCAACCAAAGTCGCCGGTCCGCCGGATACGACGTCGACTCGCGAATCTTCCGCCGCGCGTGGCTGTTGCACGCAGCGCGAACGATCGCGTCGGACGAGTTGCACGCAATCGATTCAAAGCCATGCCAACAATCGCCGAGCAAGGTTCCTTCGTAATCCGCGAAGAATAATTCCGGGCCGTCGCGGTGCCGACTGACGGTAAAGTCGAATACGTTGAGCGGAATCGTCTGACCGCGATATGCCCACATCTTGGCTCGAATGCTGGGCTTGTTCTCGTTCAAGGCTTTCGTGAACACTTCATGAATCCGTCGCTGTTTCGGATCGTCGAGGTCAAACTGCGGAATCGTTTTCGGATAGAGCAACGTGACGCCCGTGTCGTCGCAGCCCACGATCGAATCACTTTGTACGGTTTGGCGGAAGTACTGAATCAGCGGCTCGATCACAAAGTAGCTGCCGGAAAGAATGTTCAGCAGCGTGCTGCGACCCGGCGTCCAGCCGCTCCCCGCGAAGTAATCTTGCTGGCGATAAATCGGAAGGTGATAACCGAACTTGCCCGTGATGATTTCGGCGGCGATGCTCGCGTCGTACTTGTCGCCTTCCACGATGCCAGTCGGACGCTCGGGGGAAGCGACACCACACGGCGACTGATTTTCGCAGGCGAATTTCTGGTAAACCGTCACGCGAACTTTGAGTTGCGGCGGTTCGAACTCCAGCGTTTCCGTGCGATCCCACATCGATTCGGGAAGCAGCGATCGCTCGCCATGCGTCGGGCAGTTTTTGAGTTCGTCCGCAACCGTGGCGATCACTTCATAGCGAGGCAAGTGCTCGGGCAGGCTTTCGTTCCGCTTCTTGCGAGGTTTCCGACGTTTGTGAGCCGGGATCAGGTCGACTTCGTCGACCGCATCGGCCAGACCGTCGGCTGCATCGGCCGCTTCATCCGTATTGCCAAAATCCAAACGCAACTGGTCCGCGTCGGCGATGTAGCGTTCACTCCGAGCGTTAAACCGTTCGTGCCAGAGTTTGTTGTAAGCCAGTTCCCACTCTTGGTTCTTTTGTTCAAGCTGCGCGATAATATCGTCTTTGATCAAGATAGTCGTCGCGTGTTGTTGCTCTTCCTGCTGCAACAACTCAAGCAACTGGTCGCGGGAAAGTGTGGCTCGATCACTCATGCCTTGAAGTGTAGGGATTCGCGCGAAGCTAGCAAGACCACTTCGTCAATATTTTCAAAAAAGTCGAACATTCTTTTCGCTCACATCGACTACTGCGAATCAAACCGCGCGGGATCGTTGCTTGAAGAAAGTCGTGTGACAACGGATTGTCGATTTGCGGGTTATGGCTAAGCCGCTCGAGCCGAGTAACGCTTGCGCCGCTTCTTCGCACTCAGGAGCGACACGCCCGACAGCAACATGGAAAGCTGCGTCGCATCGATTTGCAACTTGCACGATTCGTCCGTCGGCTGGAGTTCTTCGAACGTGCCCGCTTCGAGGAGTCGATAGTACAACCAGTACCCACCTCCATCGAAATGCAGCAACTTCATTCGGTCGCGGCGTCGGTTGATGAAAATGAAGAGGCTGCCGTCAGTCGGGTCCGCTTGAAACTCGTTGCGCACGATTCCGCTGAGTCCATCGAAGCCTTTTCGCATGTCGGTCGGAAGCGTGTAAGCGAAAATCCTGAGTTCGCCCGAAAGACTTAGCATGCACGGTCTCCCTGCAAAGGCGTTGCGAATCGCTCTTCGTAAAGCTGCCTGACGATCGACTCGACAACTTGGCCAACAACTCGTGGATCGCTACCAAGTTCAATCTCGATGCCCTCGGCAAGTCGAATCGTCGCTGCCCGTTGCTCCGGCTTACCGAGCGGCGTCGCGACTTCGACGGCCTGGAACCTCCGGCGAGCAACCTTCGGCTTCCCCGTCGCCCCAGACCGATTAGCGAGCTTTTTCCTCCACGCATAGAACGCAGCCTGCGACACGCCTTCGGCCTCGCAAAACCGAGCGACCGTCAAGTCTGATCTCTGAAACCGCTCCAGACGTTCCGACCACGCGTTAACTTTCTCTGTCTTTGACCCTTGCGCCATCATGCCGCGCCTCCTATGAGAATTACCGAAATCCTCAATTTACACCGGCCGTCAATAACGGCCGTGATGGGCGCTTACGTTCACTTGCTCACGGCGGCGGGCTAGGAGATGTTAACGTCGTGTACGTTCCAGAGCCCTCAGGGTGTTGGTTGTTCCTAAGTGCCGTCTTGGCGAGCACTACACTTTGGCGACGAGTAAGTATTCGCCGGCATTGCGTGTATCGAATCCGTGCTCTGCCGACGCTGCCATGAGGTTCAGCGACGTTCGGAGAAGCCAAGGGGGCACTTTCATAAACGACCCCCGTCCCCTTTGGCTCATCTTGGTCAGTAAGCAATCGCTTCCGGTACGTTGGGCAATCAGCTCCCCATTCTCGGCTCGAGATTGGGCAATGATATTGCGATAAGCCTCCAGGCTCGCTTCGCTGCCGTGTTTGCCTAAATATGTCTGTTTGCCTTTGACACAGACAAACGCTTGACCGTTTGGCTTGTG
>JAJDEH010000438.1 GCA_029259935.1 Planctomycetota bacterium | reverse complement strand
GCCGATGCGGCCCTCCGCCGGCCGACGCGTTGAGATCTGCCCTCTGCCCGTCGCCCGCCGATGAAATTGAGGAGTGTCTTCGTTCTCCCTACCTTCATAATAGAGTTTTGAAATCACATCGTCTACTTATTCATCCGACCGCTCTGTCCGCGCGGGGCCCGCGTGCGTCGATTCCGCCGCTCGCGGCAAGCGCCAAGCCTGCACAATCCGACGCCCAGCGAGAACAGTCCGACGGACCAAGGTACGTTTCCGTCGAGGCACGGACAGATCCCGTAAGCGAACGCCGCTAGTCCGGCAATGATCAACGGATTGTTTGCCCGAAATACTAAACGCGGCGCGTACCCTTCACCTCGGAAACAAATTCTCGCCATCGATGCATGCCCCATCCGATGAGAAAAACTAAGCACTGCTTCAGTCCGTCGATGATCCAGCGAATCACGATAAACTGGCCCTCAGATCACTTGGCCCCCATCGATGACTTTTCCGTCTCGACCCAAGGGAACAGCTTGGTTCGCAAAGGCCACCTTCATGGCGTGGTTGGCACTGCCTTGAAAGTGGTGTCCGGCTTTCAACCGAAGGATGCGATGAAGTCTGCCCCTATTTCCATTTTCGAAGATGCACGAGGTTCGTCAACCTTTTTTTTTCGGTGTTCGCGGGGCTAGCAGCTTGTTGAAAAATCGATTGTGTAGGCCGGATCAAGCGAAGCGCTGCTCCGGCATTTGCCAGATTTCCCTCAAATCGTGCATGCCGGAACGTCGTCGCTTTGCTCCTCGGTCCGGCCTACGTGTTTTTCAACAGGCGACTTGCACTGATGATCTTAGTCGGCGTCAACCACTCGTCCGCCAGTCAGTTTGAATATCCCAGGGGTCGCGTTTTGCTCTTCCAAGATGAAACGCGTAGATTCTCTCAATTGCCAAATGTGAGTTGGCGGGTCGCAAGCGAAAGTGTCAGCTTTGTCACGGTTTGCGTTTTCTTGGCGCATCGTGAGGTGTGTAATTGAAAGTAGGTCTCGGTTGCATTACTCTTAGCAGCCTGTTGAGAGAGTAACTCGGCGCGTAACCTTGCTACAGCACGGAAGCCGTCGCACTTTGACTGCCGGGCAGGCGGGCTTTGGGAAGCGGGTTTCGATTAGATCTAGAGATGTCGAGAGGTGAGCAGAAATGGGAAGTGTCGTAGCCTATTTTTCTCTGACCGATGCAGGCGGTACGGAGAGATTCGTGATCAAGTTGGCCGAGCAAGCCAAGATCGACCACGCCCGCCGCATCCTTGGCGGCGTCGAAGAATCACGGATCCATGTACAGGGTACGATCATCAAGGAAACGGCTCCTTACAACGGTGATTGGAATTATTACTTGCTGCCCAAGTCGATCGAATTCTTTGAAAACGCGATCGAAGTTTGCGACGCATCGATTGGCTATGTGGAACAACACTTGGACGAAGTGGGCGGAAGTTTTTTGCCTGACTCGCAGTGGTGTCCGTGGTCCTCGCGGCTGGTCGAGGAAGTTACGTTTCCAAGGAATGATGGAATCGTGATGGGGAGATAGCGGTTGGCGGTTAGCCAGTGCGATGCGATTGGTGTGTGTTTGTTCGCTACACCAGGCGAGCCCTTGACGTTAGTCGAGGGGTAACGATGCGGCGGTTAGCGGCCGACTATTTGAATAGACAAGTGCCGCGTTGGTCAGAATTACCCCCCAGCTAACGCTGGAGGCTCGCCGGGACTCTCTTCTTCCTTCAGCCTTCGACATTCCGTGTTCGATATTCGATATTCCGGCGCGCGGGCGACCCCCTCTAACTCCCCCTTAAAAAAGGGGGAGAACTGGTTCCCCTCCTTTACAAGGAGGGGTTAGGGGAGGTCTCTGCGTCTTCCGTTGCTTTCCGCCTTTTCAATTTGCCCTCGCGCGCAAAAAAAGACAGCCACCTGGAATCTGAAACGTCCAGATGGCTATCTTGAAAAATCGCGATTCCGATTATCTACCGACCGGCAACATCTTTCGGGTTCACGACGAGGCCGTCGCGGCGGGCACCCAGTCGCTGGTACAACGCGGAATCGATGGTGTGGAAGTAATACTGAATCGAACCGTCGCCGAGCAGCACGTTGGCGCCCCGGCCGTTGTGGTTCGAGCGGAAACCGTACGAGTACGCCCAGTCCCACCGAGTACACTCGTGGCCCAGCGTGGTCTTGCCCGGATCAACCGATTCGTGAGCGTAGACCTGCGATTCGCCAACTCCCATGATCGGCGCACCGATCGGAGAAGAAGTACCAACCGTCTCGCCTTGTCCCAGCGACCAACCTCGGTCCCAGGCATGGTGGCGCTCGTCGGGCAGAATCTCGCCCGCGAAAATCGTGTTCGACAGACCGTCGGAGACTTCGCCATAAGTGGCACCGTAGTAACTGTTGGAAAATGGACCGGACGTGTGTCGCGGTTCCCAACGATCTCCGTGGTGCGCGTGTCCGGGGTTTCGGTCGCCGGGCTGGTCGAAGAAATCGCCTTCCCATTGGAAGATGCCCTGATCTCGACAGTTGCCCGCGGTCCGCTGGGCGCCCCAACTGAAACCGTAACAGTGCATGGCCCGGCCACCTTCGGAATACGCTTGGTTGTTACGAAACTTGGGAGAATCGGATGAAGGGCACCACAGGTTGGGGATGAACACGTGATGAATCCACTGTTCCTTGCGCCCGCTGGTGACGGCCGTGTAGGTGTTGTCGGGAATAAAGTCGTCGACCGCTTTATGGCGGAAGCCCAGTTGATCTTCCCAGTTGTTGGTGGCCTTCTTCATTTTGTCGAACAGCGCTTGGCGTTCCATGTACGGCAACAGCTTGACAAAGATGCCGCCCTTGGTGCCGTTTTGCCAATGGCCTTGTCCGTTGGCCACGGGATTCCAGTTGTTGTCGCACAACGAGTTGAACGGCAACTGTTTGTAGGTGTCGTTGTAGTTGTGCAACGCCACGCCGATTTGTCGCAAGTTGTTCGTGCATTGCGATCGCCGCGCGGCTTCACGAGCGGCTTGCACCGCCGGCAAGAGCAGCGCGATCAGAATGCCAATGATGGCAATGACGACGAGCAGTTCGACCAGTGTGAAACCTGGCCTCCGTTGCAAGCGTGCGGACGTTTTCATTCGACTCACCTCTAAAGGAAAAAAGGATAACAACACGATGTAGATAAGGTAACGCGTGGCCGCCGTGATTGGACACAGAAGACGGAATGTCTTTTCTTAACATTTAGAATGTTGTAGTTTCACGGCCACAAAACGTAGCTGCATTACTACAAACCGCGTGAGACTTGGACGTTGCCGTCGGAACGCGCCGACAAGATGACGAGGTTTGCAAACCTGTCATGTCGCGCCGAAATCGAGCCAGCGAAGGGCGCGTTCAACCGGGTACGAGCGAGGAGAAGTGATGCGTCAGCGAGCCGGCTGGAATCCTACGATGGATGGTTGACACTCGATTCGTGTGGCTACTCGGCGTCATTCGCGGCTGGCTTCGGTGGAGCTGACTTCGTAAAGGATACGACAGCCTCCGCGGCCTTGCCTTTGCGGATTTCAATCTCTGGACTATCCGCGAGGGTGAACTCGCCAGTTCGTTTCCAGAAGTCTTTGCCGATCTCGTGGACGTACTTTCGTTCTCGGTTCCAATAACCGCGAACGCGATACTTTCCTGGCGTGACTCCAAACAGAGACATCTTCACGGGCAGATCGAGCGGCCGGCTTTCCTTTTTTAGTCTGTCAGGAAATTTGTAGAAGAGATCGATTCCCAACGAATGCTCGGGTCCGTTCAACTTTGTTTTATCCGCGTCTTCGCGGTCAACCGGTTCCAGCCAGAGAACGATAATGCCGTCGCTGCTTTTTGGCGCTTTCCCAAACTTCGCTGAAATGTTCAACGACCCAAGGTGGCGGTAATTATTCTGTCGATCGCTCATGCTCCAATAATTTGAATTCCCGATCGCGTCCTTTTTTCCAACGTCGATCGCGGCGAGCGCTTGTTCGGCCAAGTCACGAAATGGATTGGACGCGTAATACAAAATGGAGTCATCTGAACTATTCGTTTGATATCCGCATCCCAAGTCGTTCGGCCGCGAAAGCAACTCGTCGAAGATCGGCTTATCCTTTTGATTTAGAAAACGTGCCAGCCTGCGGAACGGTTCGTAACTATCTCCGCTCTTGTTCTTTAGATTCGCATAGGCATCGATCCGAGCTTGCTCTTCGCAAATCAACGCGGTCATTTGATCGACGGATGTTGGCGTTCCTTTCAGAAGATCGACCAGCACCCATTCTCTCGCGTGGTCCACCCATAAACAGAGACGCTGCCTCTGGTCGACGAACGTAAATGATCCATTCCACCCGCCCATGCAGGAAGCGAACACGGGAAGCTTTGTCTCAGGCCGTTTGCTCAGCAGGTCCTCAAGCGAATATCGCTGAAGAAGCTTTCCGTCTCGATATACCACGATGTCATCGTTGTTAGAAACGCCATTCACGTTGCCGACCGTAACAACACAAGTACCATGGTTGCCGACGAAAGTGTTGGCCGGCATCACGGGGCTCACTCGCTCGGCAGACCACGTCGGACGCCACTGATTTTCCCGTTTTTCAAATACCGCGACTTGAGCGTGGCTTCCCTTCGTCTCGTCAAGCACGGTGATCTTGACTTTGTACTTTCCGTTGGCGGAGACTCTTTCGTAGTCCGAGGGAGCTACAGGCTGATTGGCGCGGACGTTGCTGGCCGCGGTCGCGATCAGCATGGCGAGTGAGAAGATTGTCGAGACAAGTTGTCTTGGGCCGTTCATGGTTGAGCCTTCTGAGATGGTGCTTCCACGGAATCAATAATCCAGGCTATGGGCGGATGCATTCTTGATAGCGATGAGACGATCCAATCCGCCAAAAGTTCCGCGACGCTAGCCAGTGTCGTTTTTTGCCGGAAATGTGCGCATGAAGGGCCGATCCAATTCCGCCGAGACATCCGCGTCCGCGACCCCACCTCCTGCAACGAGGCGAGGGGTAACGCCGCGGCGAGTGGCGGACACCTATTTGAATAGGAGAACGCCGCGTTAGTGTAGGCCGGATCAAGCGAAGCGCCGCTCCGGCAACCGCCGGGATTCGCTGAAATCGTGGATGCCGGAACGTCGTCGCTTCGCTCCTCGGTCCGGCCTACTCTACTCGTTTTTCAACATGCGGTTAGCTGCCGCCAATTTGAATACGAAAGCGCCGCGTTGCTCAAAACTACCTCTCGGCTAAGGCTGGAGGCTCGCCGGCGCGGTCATGCATCGGTAGACTCGGCCCTTCAATTCTTTGGGGACAGTCACTTCGTCGAGATCTTCGACATAGATTTCAACGTGGGGAAGTTTCGCCAGCGGGGTGAGGTCCGTCACCTTGCTTTCCCAAAGATGGAGTTCTTGCAACTGAGTCAGTCCTTTGAGCGGCGTTAGATCGGCGAGGCCGGTACTCGAAATACGGAAGTCCTTTAATTGCGTCAATCCCGCGAGTGGCGTTAGATCAGTCGCCTTGGTGCGATAGATATAAAGTTTCTGCAACTGCGTCAATTTGCTCAGCGGCGTGAGATCGGTCACACCGCTTCCGCCGAGGAGGAGGATCCGCAACTGCGTCAATTGGCTTAGCGCAGTGATGTCGGTCACACTTGTGCCCGGGAGGCTCGGGAGGTGCAGATCCCGCAACTGCGTCAGGCCAGCCAGCGGGGCGATGTCGGTTACCCGGGTCCTTGAGAGATCGAGCTTCTGCAACTGCGTCAAGCCAGCCAGCGGTGTGATGTCGGTGACATTTGTGCCCGTGAGGTCGAGTTCCTTCAACTGCGTCAGGCCCGCGAGCGGTGTGAGGTCGGCCACACTTGTCGTCATGAGGTTCAGGTCTTGCAATTGTGTCAGGCCGGCCAGCGGGGTGATGTCGATCACTCTTGAGGCCGTGAATTCTAGGTCCCGCAACTGTGTCAGGCCAGACAGCGGGCTGATGTCCGAGATTCCGGCACCCGCGAGGGATAACGCTTTCAATTGCGTCAATTCCGCGAGCGGTGCGATGTCCGCTTCTCTGCCTACCCTAAGCCGGAGCCTTTCTAGCCGCGTCAATTTGTTTAGCCCGGGAGTGCCGTCCGCCCGTAAGGTTGACAAGTCGAGTTCGTGCAAGTGCGTCAGGCCAGCCAGCGGAGTGAGATCGAATTTGGCGTAGTTGAACAGGGACACGTGTTCCAGCCTGCCGAACATCCGCAGAGAATTCAGATCGATCTCGCCCGTAAAGACAAGAGAACTGTGACCGGTCATGCTGGAATAGGTATTGGATTTGACCCGCCGAACACCATCGGCCAACTGTTCGCCGGTAAGCAAGCACTTCCACCGTGACGGAGGCGTTGCCCCATGGAATTTGATCTGGCAGGACTGGCTATAAAGCGATTCAATCGCCGCCTTCTGGTATTGATAACGATTCCAGCGATGACCAAGGACGGCTAGCGGAACCGCGATCAAGAACACACCGACAAGGAAGGTCCGCAGACTGAAGGTTAACCAGCGGCGTTTTCGTGGGAGTTGGTCGGCCATGAAGATTTCGATTTCGAGCGTAAACTCTGCCGCCATGATTCTAGCGGCGATTAGCGCTCACGGCGAGTTTTGGAGACCATGCTTTTACTCTCTTTTGGCCAACGGCCATGCTCACCGTAGCCTGGGGCAACGCCGGCCCCGCCGGCAACGCCCCAGGGACGGATTGCCCCCAAACCTCTTTGGCTGAAGGCCAAACTCACGACGTGCACGCGAATGAATATGGCTTTCAGCCAACGGGGCCTTGTTGCCATGCATTCCTGGGGCGTTGCCGGGCGTTGCCCCAGGCTACGGTGAATATGGCCGTTGGCCAAGAACGGTTCGAGCCGTGGTGATGCCTTGGAAGCGCGCAAACTGGTGCGCCGATTGAGGTTTGTCGCCCGTGGAAACGGACCCTACTTCTCTTCCTTCAGCCTTCGACATTCCGTGTTCGATATTCGATGTTCACTCGTCCGCTTCTGGCCAGCGCAGCTACAGTTGGCGTTCCGGCGAGCCCTTGACGTTAGTCGAGAGGTAACGCCGCCGCGGTTAGCGGGCACCCATGTGAATAGAAAAACGCCGCGTTGTTCAAAACTACCTCCCGGCAAACGCGGGAGGCTCGGCGGCACTTCCGTGCTTCATTTGACTCGGCCGTTCAATTCCTCGGGAACAGTTAATGGGCCAGAATCACCGACAAGAATTTCAACGTTAGGAAGTTTCGCGAGTGGCGTAAGATCGGTCACCTTGGTTCGATAAATGTGAAGGTCCTGCAACTGCGTCAATTGGCTCAGTGGCGTGAGGTCGGTCACTCCGGTTCTGCCGAGGTGGAGGATCTGCAACTTCGTCAATTTGCTTAGCGCAGTGATGTCGGCCACGCTTGTGCCCGTGAAGTAGAGTTTCTGCAACTGCGTCAGGCCCGCGAGTGGCGTGATGTTGGCCACCTCGGTATCTGCCAGGTCGAGCGTCCTTAACTGCATCAGGCCCGCTAGCGGCGTAAGCTCCGCCACCTTCGTTCCACTGAGGAAAAGTTCCTGTAACTGCGTAAGGCCCGCGAGTGGCGTAAGATCGGTGATGTTGTTCTCGGCGAGATCAAGTAACCGCACCTCCGTCAGGTGCGCTAGTGGCGTTAGGTCCGTCACGTTAGTACCCATCAGGCTAAGTCTTCGCAACTGCTTCAGGTGCGCTAGCGGCGTGATGTCGGACACCCTGTTACAACACAGGTCGAGGTACTGCAACTGCGTCAAACCCCCGAGCGGCGCGACGTCGGTTACGTCGGTTCCAGTGAGATTGATTTCCGATAAACTCGTTAGGCCGGCCAGCGGTGAGATGTCGGTCACCTGGGCCCCCGTCAGGTCGAGCGATCGCAACTGCTTCAGGTTCGCGAGCGGCGTGATGTCGGACACCTTGGAATGCCTGAGTTCGAGCTCCAATAACTTCGTTAGGCCGGCCAACGGCGCGATATCTGATTTGGAGTAATGTGTGAGTGAAAGACTTTCCAGCCTGCCAAACATTTGCAAAGGGTTCAGGCCATCCGGCCCTAGATCCAGATTCGGCCCTAGATCCAGATCCTCGCGACTAGGGGAATTGATGTGGCGCACATCATTGGCCAACTGTTCGCCGGTGAGCAGACACTTCCACCGCGGCGCAGGCGTTTCGTCATGGAACTCGACGCCATACGAGCGACTATAAAGCGATTCAATCGCCGCCTTCTGGTGTTGATAACGATTCCAGCGATGGCCAAGGACGCCCAGCGGAACCGCGATCAAGAACACACCGACAAGGAAGGTCCGCAGACTGAAGGAAAACCAGCGGCGTTTTCGTGGGAGTTGGTGTGTCATGAAGATTTCGATTTCGAGCGTAGACTCTGCCGCCATGATTCTAGTGGCGATTAGCGCTCGCGGCGAGTTTTGGAGATCGTCCGCGCTCTAACGAGCGCAGCTTCAGTAGCGCTCCCGGCGAGCCCTTGACGTTAGTCGAGGGGTATCGATGCGGCGGTTGGCGGCCCGCTATTTGAATAGGGCAAGTGCCGTGTTGGTCGGCATTACCCCCAGTCGGCGCTGGGGGCTCGTCGGCAATCTGCCTTCGACATTCCGTGTTCGATATTCGATATTCGGTCGTCGACGTTCTGCGTTGTTCAAAACTACCTCCCGGCTCGCCGACCTTGCCGTGGTTCAGTGGACTCGGCCTTCCAATTCCTCGGGGACGGTCACTTCGTCAAGATCGTCGACATAGATCTTGACATTCGCCAGTTTCGCCAGCGGAGTGAGATCGGTCACCTTGGTTGCCGCAAGGTTGAGATCCGTTAACTGCGTCAGTCCGGCTAGCGGGGTGAGGTCCGTCACGTCGGTCCCCGCGAGACTTAGTTGCGTCAATTGAGTCAGGCCTGCCAGCGCGGTGATGTCTGATATCGATGTGTCGTTGAGGAACAATATTTCTAATCGAGTCATCTTGGACAGCGCGGAGACGTCGGTCACTTGGGTATCGCCAACGTCGAGCGCGCTTAACTGAGTCAGTTTCGTCAGCGGCGTTAGATCGGTTATTTTCGTATGCCACAGATAGAGCGTTTGCAGTTGCGTCCGTTCCGCCAGTGGAGATAGATCCGCCACGTCGGTATTCCCCAACGCGAGTTTCCTTAACCGGACCAATCGCGCTAGCGGCGCAAGGTCGGCCACCGCGGTCCCATTGAGCTGGAGTTTCCACAATTGGGTCAAGTCCGCCAACGGTGCGAGGTCGGTCACTTGCGTTCCATTGAGTTCGAGGACGCTCAATTGGGTCAATCCCGCAAGTGGCGTTATGTCGGATACCGCGGTTCCGTCTAGTTCCAGCTTCTGCAACTGGCTCAGTTTCCGTAGCGGCGTTACATCGGTTACGCCCGTGGCCCGCAGGTCGAGTTCCTTTAACTGCGTCAATTCCGCCAGCGGGGCGAGATCGGTCACTTTGGTATCGCCAAGGCCGAGCAAGCTTAACTGCGTCAGTTTTCCTAATGGCGTTACATCGGTCACCTCCATGCCTCGGATATCCAGTTCCGTCAACTGCTTCAGTTTCGCCAGCGGAGCAAGATCCAACGCGGAGTGGTTGCACAGCGACAGTTGCCGCAGTTTGCGGAACTTCCGCAACGAGTCGAAGTCGACTTCGTGGTAGGAATTAAGATTGTAGTCCACGAATCGGACGTCATTGGCTAACTGTTCGCCCGTGAATAGACACCTCCACCGAGGCAAGCGCGATTCGCGATGGAATTCGATATGGGCGATGCTATCGAGCGATTCAATCGCCGCCTTTTGTTGTTGGTACCGATTCCAGCGATGAGGCAAAACGCCAAAGACAATCGCACTCAAGCAAACAGCGACCAGGAAGGTCCGCAATCGGAACGAGAACCAACGAGGTTTTTTTGGGCGTTTGTTTGGCATCAAGGAAGATCCGATTCAGTCTTGCTAAAGAGCCGGTCATTGACTCTTAGTCCTTTTGGAATCGTCAGCCCATCAATCTCGTCGACATAAACGTACAGGTTTTGCTGCGTCGCCAGCGGAGTCAAATCGGTCACTGCTGTTTTCGACAGTATGAGCGTGCTCAACTGCTTCAATTTCGCGAGCGGCGCGATATCGGTCACTTCGGTTTCTTCAAGTTTAAGATAGTTCAGCTTGGTCAATCGAGCCAACGGTGTGACGCCGGTAACGGGGGCCCTGATTCGCAACTCTTCTAATTGAGTCATCTTGGATAGCGCCGAGACGTCGGTGGTCTTGATCCCCCAAAGCTGAACGTTCTTCAGCCCTGTCAGTCCCGCGAGCGGCGTGATATCCGCAAGCGGCGCCTCGTTAATGTTCAGTCTCTCCAATCCAGTCATGTTCGATAGTGCGGAGATGTCCAAAATCTGCGTCATTCGCAGGTCGAGTGACTTCAACTGGTTCACGCCGGCGAGCGATGAAATTTCTTTGAGCGGCCCCGAAATGCTCAACTGTTCTAACTGAGTTACCTGCGACAAGGGAGAAAAGTCGGCGACTTGGGTTTCCCAAAGAGTCAGGCTTGTCAGCCGAGGCAAACCGGCAAGCGGGGTAGTGTCCGTAACGGGGGTCTCGCGGATAATCAAAAAGCTCAGTTGTTTCATGTTCGTGAGCGCGGAAATGTCAGTCACTTCGGTCTTCACCAGGTCGAGGTAATCCAACTTGCTCAAACCGGCCAGTGGCGAGATATCCGTGACCGGGCCCGAGATTGTCAAGCTTTCCAATTGCGTCATGTTTGAAAGCACGGAGAGGTCAGTAGCCGTGAAACGCCAAAGATCAAGGTTCTTCATGCGTTTCGCATTGGACAGCGGAGAAATATCCGTGACCGGCGCCATGATATCGAGCTCTTCCAATTGAGTCATCGACGAAAGCACGGAGAGGTCGACCGTCTCGTTCCCCACGATGCGGATTCGCTTCAATTGCGTCAAACCGGCGATCGGCTTGAAGTCCGATGTGTCGGAAGTTGCCAGCCCCAGCGATTCAAGACGACGAAACATCCTTAGACATTCCAATTGCTCTTCGTTCAACCGGTTGACCCAGGTAGTCTTCCCGATTCCACGAACGTCATCGGCGAGCTGTTCACCGGTAAGTAAGCATCGCCAAGCCGGCGGACGCGAATCGCTGTAATAGTCCATCTCCGTTCCAAGCGTCTCAAAGGTCTCAAGGGCGGCCTTTTGCCGTTGATATCGATGCCACCGATTCCCAAGGACTGCAAGCACGGCCGCGACCAGCAGCACACCAACCAGCAACTTTCGCAAGGTGAAAGAAAACCAGCGGCGTTTTCGTGGGAGTTGGTCTGCCATGAAGATCTCGATTTCGAGCGTTAAACTCTGCCGCCATGATTCTAGCGGCGATTATCGCTCGCGGCGAGTTTTGGAGATCGTCCGCGTTCTAACGAGCGCAGCTTCAGTAGCGCTCCCGGCGAGCCCTTGACGTTAGTCGAGGGGTAGCGCTGCGGCGGTTGGCGGCCCGCTATTTGAATTGGGCAAGTGCCGTGTTGATCAGTATTACCCCCCAGCTAACGCTGGGGGCTCGCCGGCAATGTGCCTTCAGCCTTCGACATTCCTTGTTCGACATTCGATATTCCGGCGCGTGCTTTCGACCCCCTCTAACTCCCCCTTAAAAAAGGGGGAGAACTGAAATTCCCTTCACAAGACCGGCGAGCCCTTGACGTTAGTCGAGGGGTGTCGATGCGGCGGTTGGCGGCCGCCGATTGGAATAGGTGAAAGCCGCGTTAGTCAGCATTACCCCCCAGCCGGCGCTGGAGGCTCGCCGGCAGTGTCCGTCCTGTCGCCTTCCACCTTCTCCTCGCGCGCAAAAAAAGATAGCCACCTGGAATCTGAAATGTCCAAGTGGCTATCTTGAAAAGTCGCGATGCCGGTTGCTCACCTTCCGGCAACATCTTTCGGGTTGACGACCAGGCCGTCGCGACGGGCGCCTAGTCGTTGATAGAGGTCGTAGTCGATGTTGTGAAAGTAATACTGAATCGAACCGTCACCGAGCAGCACGTTGGCGCCGCGACCGTTGTGGTTCGAGCGGAAACCGTACGAGTACGCCCAGTCCCACCGAGAACACTCGTGGCCCAGCGTGGTCTTGCCCGGATCAACCGATTCGTGAGCGTAGACCTGCGATTCGCCGACTCCCATGATCGGCGCGCCGATCGGAGAAGAAGTACCAACCGTCTCGCCTTGTCCCAGCGACCAGCCTCGGTCCCAGGCATGGCTTCGCTCGTCGGGCAGAATCTCGCCCGCAAAAATCGTGTTCGACAGGCCGTCGGAAATCTCGCCATACGTGGCACCGTAGTAACTGTTGGAAAACGGGCCCGAATTGTGCCGCGGTTCAAAGCGTTCGGCGTGATGGGCGTGTCCGGGATTCCGGTCGCCGGGCTGGTCGAAGAAGTCGCCTTCCCATTGGAAGATGCCTTGATCTCGACAGTTGCCCGCGGTCCGCTGGGCACCCCAACTGAATGCGTAACAGTGCATGGCCCGGCCGTCTTCGGAATACGCTTGGTTGTTGCGGAACTTGGGCGAATCCGACGAAGGGCACCACAGGTTGGGAATGAACACGTGATGAATCCACTGTTCCTTGCGCCCGCTGGTCACCGCCGTGTACGTGCTGTCGGGAATAAAGTCGTCGACCGCCTTATGACGGAAACCCAGTTGGTCTTCCCAGTTGTTGGTGGCCTTCTTCATTTTGTCGAACAGTGCTTGGCGTTCCATGTACGGTAACAGCTTGACAAAGATGCCGCCCTTGGTGCCGTTTTGCCAATGGCCTTGTCCGTTGGCCACGGGATTCCAATTGTTGTCGCACAACGAGTTGAACGGCAACTGCTTGTAGGTATCGTTGTAGCCGTGCAAGGCGATGCCAATTTGCCGCAAGTTATTCGTGCATTGCGATCGCCGCGCGGCTTCACGAGCGGCCTGCACCGCCGGCAGCAACAGCGCGATCAAGATGCCGATAATCGCAATGACCACCAGCAACTCGACCAGCGTGAAAGCCTGTCTAGAACGGAACGATGACTTCATTTCTCTGACCTCACAAGAATAAAAATAGAAAGAGTGAAAGGTGCATCCAAACTTGACACATCACTCGCGTTATAAGCACGCATGCGAATTTCAACAACGGTCTTTTTCATGCAATGAGGCAAGAAGTGAAATGTTTTTTTCCCGGCTCGATTTTTCGTAGCTGCGCCTCTACACACATAGCTGGACCACTACAAACGGCTGCGCGAACGCATAGCTGTACTACTACAAACGAATGCGCGCACGAGAGCCAATCAAATTTCAAAAACGAAAATCTCGCGACGCAAGGTTGAAGAAAGACGGCGCGCGGTCCGCGCGGTGAAGGCGCGTCAGCAGCGCGCGGCGGTTCATCAAAACCGGCGAGCCCTTGACGTTAGTCGAGGGGTACCGATGCGGCGCGTGGCGGCATGACAACTTGTCGCGAGAAAAAATCTGGACGGCGTCTCGTTCGGGTCAGCGTAGGAGGGTTATCGGATTGCCAATGATTGATACTCGGCAAGGGCGCAAGCTACCGGGGAACGATAGGCCCAACGCGAAACCGAATGGGAAGTCCATGATGTTGGGTCAATCGAGTCCCGGCGCTGATCGTTATCTTCGGCGTATTGACTGGCAGTGAATTGATTGCCAAACATCCACAATGGGAGGCGGCGATTCTGACCGCCACAAGGGAGGGGCAGCACGCATGCTGTTGAGTGACACCACTTGGATCGACTTGCTGAGCGAGCGGGTCCCGTTATGGGTCGTGTTCGCGTTACTGGTGGTCTTGGCCATCAAATACGTCCCCACGCTCGTCACGAAGCACCTGGCCACGATGGACGCCAGTATCGGCACGCAGAGCCAAACCGCTCAGACGATGCGCAAGATCGGCGATCAGGTCCGCCAGTCGGGCCGTTTCGATCTGGCGCAGCACCGGGCCGCCATCCACCTGGCTAAGGCGATCAACTCGCTGGCCCCCGATGAGCAGCGGGAGAAAGTCGAGCATCACACCTCCAAGATGCTCGACGAGCTGCAACAGCCGCTGAGGGAAGAAACCCCCGATCGGTAGCCCAAAATCCGCGCGCCGGCACCTACCCTATCGGCATCAAATGTGGCGATCGGTTACTTGGGAATTTGGTAGAGCCGTCCGTGCAGGTCTTTCAGGTTCCCAATCAGTTGTCGCGCGTCCACTTGCGGCGATCGCAACGTACTGCAATCCAGCGTGTCGAGATACTCCTCGTGATCGGGGTGGGCCGGATCGTCCACGTTGTGAGCTTGGAACTCAGCGGGCGACTGCCACCACGGGCGCAACTTCGTGAACTGAATCAGGTCAACTCCGTATCGCTGGCCCAACTCGACGAAGGCCGGGATGTCGCGGAAATTCTGCGCCTGGACCACGAATGCAATCATCAAGAAATCCAGCTTGCCCCAGGCACGAAGCAAAGCGGCCAATGCCAAGCCAGTCCGCACATCCGACCATTTGCCGCCCCGTCTCACCACTTCGTAAACCTCGGGAGTCGCCGCGTCGACGCTGATCCTCATCGACTTGACAAACGGATGGGCCGCCGTGATCTCCGGCCAGCGCCGGGCCAGCAGTGTGGCGTTGGTGGTGAGATCGACACATCGGAGCTTGGGAAACTGATCGCGCTCGAGGTTGGCCAGCCACTCCATGTGCATCGGCGAGGCAAACACTTCGCCGCTTTGGAGCAACTGCACGTTTTCGATCGTGTCGTGAAACGCGTCCAGCACTTCGTACATGATCCGACGCCGGCGTGGCTCGTCTGCCGCGCGACCGATCGGTCCCCGCCGGCAACTCCAACAGTGGAGATTGCAAACCAGATCGTTGGTCAAGATGATGTTGGTCGGGCCTCGCGTCATCAGCGGTTGAGCATCGGGGTTCACCGCTTCGGGCACCTCGCCGCCCACGTAACGCACGCAGTTTTGACAATGCTCGTAGGTGCCCGCTAAGACCGACTGACGCAGCTTTCGAAAGCTCGGATGATTCCACGCATCGAGCGGCGTTGTGTACGGCTGGCCAATCACGGGGATCTCAGGCGGCAGCCACGACTGGCAGCACGTGGTGAATCCGTTCGGCAAGATGTAGAGCGTCTCGAATGGATTGCGGCAACCGTTCATGGTTCGGCTCGATTCAAGTGCGGCAGTTCCAACAGCGGGGCACCAATCAACTCACAGATGGCCGGCCACTTGTCGGCCAGGTCGTGATATTCAAACCGCGTGACGCCGATGTCTTCGCCGGCCCGGCCGCAACAAAAGAACTGCCAAGGCTCCGATCCCTTGAGCCACTCACCCCAGCGCCGTTCGCGGAATTCTTCGAGTGTCTCTTTGTCCGCCTTCATGACCGACTCCAACCAACGCGGATCCGCCTGGCCGCACTCTTTCAGTCGCCGCTGGATCTCTCGTTTGTGAAGCCGATAGTCGCTCTCCACGATTTCGTCATGCGGCCGATCGACCGCGAACTTTCGTATTTGTTCCCATTCCGCGGGCGGCATCCGCTCTCGCATGTCGCAGGCCCGCGAGTGCCGAACGAACGGCCACTTGGTATGCCCGGTTGCGACATGGCAATCATGCCGACCGACCAGCCACTTGCTGATCGCCGCCGTGATCGACGTACCCGCGGTCCTAGGCACGTGCAGGAACAAGAAGCGGCCGGGCGCGTAAATCACTGGAAAATCCCCGCCGTTGGACAAAGGACGGGCCGCTGGGTGATGCCGAAGATCCGCGCCGACTGCCGATAGTCCGATTCGATGAACAAGTCAAAGTCGGATTCCGCGTAGTGCTTGGCCTTGTACTCGGCGATGCTGTGTTGGTCCCGTTCGGCCTTGGATTCCCACGGCCCCATCACCAAGTCACGCACTTGCATGCCATGGCGTTCGAGCCATTCCATGGTCTCGGGCCGATACCGTTCGAGCCGTGCGGTGACGATCATCGAGATCGGATGTTTGCGACAAACCCAATTCGGCTGAGCTTCCCGCAGGGCACGCAAGTACCGCTCGCCGTCGTCGTCATCTTCCGGAGCGATGTCCCGGCATAAGATGCCGTCGAAGTCGAGGATGCAGCGGCCCAACAAGCCGGAGTTGGGCAAGTTCCACTCGAAGAAATGCGGGTTCTCGGCCAGTTTGTAAAGCACGTCGACGGCGTCTTGCGAGCCAGGCGTCACATACATCGCGCTCCAAATCGGCTTTGACCAGTCAATTCCATCATTGTCGTCGTATGGCCGTGTCGCGCGATACAGAACGCGAGCCTGGCTGACCTGGCGGCCTGAGTTGACCGAATCGTCGATGATCAGCGGCCGCCCCGTGCGCCGAAGATCTCCAGTCCGCTTGCCACCACTGAGCGCCACCACGCCTTGCTCGCCGTGAAGCTGATAGAGCGGCACGTGCAACAGCGCTGCAAGTTGCGAAGCGGGGATCATGCCGCTGCGAGGGATGCCGACCACGCAACCGATCTCCTCGACCGGCAGCTTCGATACAAAATCTTGGACATCGCGAGCCAGATCGGCATTCGACACCCATTCGAATTGACGATGCTTGGCAAGGGCGCGGTCGATGGCCTCGCGTACCAAGATCGGCAGCCATTCGTCAGGGCTGGCATGCGCAAGCTTTTTGGATAGCGACCACTCTTGGATTGCAAAGGTGACCAAGTTCGGAAAGCACTTCGCCGACTTCTTGTTCTCCTTGATCTCCGCCACCAGTTCGGCGAGGTTCGCCTCGCACCACTTAGGCCCGTTCCGATCCATCTTCTCCGCCGTCTCTCGACACTGCTGACACGGCGCGCACCTGGCCGCCGCGAAGATGGCTTTTAGTTCCGTTCCCGCGCCGCCGCCTCGAATCGGCGGCCGGCCGCCAAGCTTCCGCAAGCCAAGCGGACTGCCCGGGCGAGGTCGTCGCGGCGGTTCCGGCGCGGGTGGCTTTGGAGGCGGTTCGTCCGTCACTCCCCATTGGTAGCTGTAGGCGGGATCGTTGACCGCCTTCCTGCATACGCGACACTCGCCGCATGGCTTGCCGTCGTTTAGATGCTTGCGGGAACAAGGGACGGTTACCGGTAATTCAGTGATTGTCATTGTCAGTCTCGGTGTCGACGATGGACTCCGCTTTTTCCAATTCACAAGGAACCGTTGTGCCAGTCCTCTTTGCCAGTTCGTCGGCCAGCACGTTCGCGATCCCCTGCTGTCTTCGGTAGTGCCACAGCAGCACTTCGTATCCGGCGACCACGCGTTGCCCTTGGCGGAAGTCCTTGATGCCGTCGAGGTCGTCACGGCTGGGCAAAGCTTGCCTCATCGCTCCACGCCCAATTCCAAGCGAGTCCAGCAAAGGAACTCCATAAATCGGGCCTTGACCGTCGACGGAATCGGTTGATTCCTCATCAGGCTTTGGCACGCTCATTCCGCTCATTTTTAAATCTCCGTCACCGCGATTACGATGTTGTTGTTGTTGTCGCAGTCGCCATCGCAGCCGGTCCAGGGCCCGGGGAACGTGGCGGCTAGGGAAAACTTGGTAGCTCCGTCGCACGTCGGGCACGTCACGGTTGTCGCGTTCACGACGCGCGGCGAACCGTCGAAACACCATTCGATGGCCGCCTCCCAACCAAAATCGCTACGCCGTTGGCGGATGCGGATTGTCGCCGGATCGTTGATAAGCGTCTGGCAGGTAATGCCGTCTAAACAATCCATGCCGCCGGTCAGATGCCACTCGGCGAAATAAAGCGGATCCGTGCAGTTCTCCAGTCCGCCGGTAACCGTCAGATCGCGGGTAACTCCGCACGTATCCGTCACGTCCATGTCCAGCGTTTTGGGGATCGACATTTTGCAACCGCCGCCGCTTTCGCTGGTGGCTATGACCGATTGGAAAGCTTGCTGCCACCACACTTTGGCGTTGAGCGGCTTGTTGCCACACACGCCGCCGCCGGTTCCAGTTACTTCGCCAAAGTACAGCACTTCCCGGCCACAGCAGCAGTCCTCGTCTTTGGTCGTTGGTGTTGCCGTCCCGTTGTCGACGGTAAGCTTCCACTGAGTGCAAACGCAATCCTGCAGCAGGCATTCATCGCAGTCGGTGCAGAGGGTAACTTCGACCGTGTCTTGCGTGCAGTTGCCGTCCCCGTCTTTGCATTCCAGCGTCACGAATCCGCGCCACTGACCAACACAACCGCAGTCGTTGTTGACCGGCTCGTAGCTCAGCACACCCACGCCGCATTGACAGTCCGCTTGTTCACCGACCGAGTACAGCAGCACCGACAAATCACCGGGCATCGTTGGGCAAGCCCGGTCTTGAGCGCAGTCTTCGTCGAAGAAACCGATCGAGAAACTCTGAAACCCATCGCACTCGCAGTTTTCCGTTGGCGAGGCCGTCAGCGTGTAGGTCAGACCGAGGGACATTTGACCGCCGCCGCAGTCCCGACAACCGCAATTGCTATCCGGCAGCGTCTCGTTCAGCTCCCAACAATCGGACGTCATGCTAACCAGCCACTCGCCACCGTCGCAGGCGTCTTTGGTTTGCGTGACATCGCATTGGGTGCAGATCAGGGACACGAAGACGTCCACGTCGTGGCAGTTTTCGTAGGCGTCCCAGCATTGGACGGTCAGCGCGTCGGCGTGCGTCCAGATAGCCGGTTGCGGATTCGCCTGATCGCACTCGCCGCAGTCCATGTCCTCCGCCGTTAGCTCCACATCCCAGGTCGTGGCGCTGCAAGCGTGCGAGACCTTGGCCGTGATCGTTTTGGGCAACGGAGCAATACAGCAGCCGGTGATGACGGTTTCTTCCAGGCAGGTCTGCGAGCCGTTCCAATAGAACCGCAGGGCAAAGGTCGAATCTTCGCAGCCGTAGCCCAACAGAGTGCCAGCCGTGACGGCGTCCCAGTACAGATAGTGCTTGCCGCCGATCGCTCCGCAGCAGCAGGTGTTATCCTGATTGTCTCCCATCTTGAACGTAGCGCCTTCGTTGATCCGCACACCCCAGTTAGCGCAGTTACATTTGCAGTTGTTGTCACAAGGATTATCGCACCACAGTTCGACCTTGATCGTCTTGTTCTTGCAGCTCTGGGGCGTGCCGGTCCAGCAAGAGACTTCGACATCGGCCGACCAGATGCCGAGCTTGCCGGCTGGATTTTCCACGGCGGGATTGTAGGTGACCTGCGACAGCTTGCAGACGCACGTGTTCGCTCCGTTGGGCTCGACCAAATACAAGTCAATGGTGTCCGGCGGCGGGTCGAGGCAACAGGAGTTGGTGCAACTGTTGCCGCAGCCGCCCATGCCCGAGCCAATTTCGTGCCTTTTGAATTTCTGCCGCGGTGCCATTACGATCCCCCGTTGTCGCAGCATTCGACGTCAACCCACGGCACGCCGCACTTGTCGACTTTGTATTGAATTCGCACACCGAGAGGGACGCCGACTTCGCACGAGTTGTAGATCGTGACGCCGCTCTTCCAAGTCACGAAGGCGTTGTTCGCGCCAAGTCTTTCCAGGCTCGCCGTGCCGCTGCCGGCGGTAGTGTCGCTCGCCGCGCTAATGGCCGACGTCGTCTTGGCCACGCCGCCCCGTTTGAGAATCAGAACATCCGCGTCGTTGGACAGTTGATGTCGCGTCCCAAAGTTCGACGCGATCGAACAAACTCGAGTGGCCAGAATTCGCTTATGACGAAGTTCGATCGACGCGGGACCTCCCTCGGGAGAATGCAGCATCGGCTGGTTGGACACTTCCGTGCCGAAACTGAACTGCACAAAGTCGTCATTGGCCGACATTTGCCAACCGATGATTCCCGGCGCGGTCTGATCGATCGAGTTGGTGAACTTGGCGTAGTAATCCTCGGCGATCTTTTGAGCCAAGGCGGCGAGCGCCGCTTGGTTGTTGGCCGTGGTGTCGTTTTCGTCGTCGAACAAGGCCCACTGCGTCGACGCGATGGTATGCTTGATTTGCGAATCGGCATGGGGGAACTTGACGCCATGGGTCGTATTGGCGGCGGCAATTTCGACTTGGTGATGATCGCGGTCGCAAGACGGAATGTTTCCGTTGGCGCGACGAAACGAAACGACCACCGTACCCGGCACGGTTGGCCCATACGTCAGCGGATCGCCCAAGATCGCTGCTTCGGTCGACCAGTCGCCGTTGTCGCTGGTATTGGTTTCATATCTGGCGTCGTCGGCCAGCGAGCGAACGGTGCCGTCGTAATCGGCGATGATTCGATGGCCGATCGAATGGGCGATGGCGTCCAAGGCGACGGCGACATTCATATCCTCGCGCTGGAACGACACCGTGTCGGGTTTTAGGTAATCGGCGTGGATCGTGTCGGCCGTGATCGCGATTCCACTGGAGGTCGTGACTTGTGTGTAGAGTTGCGACCAAGTGGTCGTATCGTCGATCGCGGAAAAGTCGACCGAGGTGAACTGCCAAAAGTAGCGCTGATCGACGATCGGCACGATCCACAGCGATTCGTCCTCCTCGTCAGTCGAACCGCGAATGCCGTTGACCGGCCGTGGATGCAACGGAAAGACTTGGCAAGTCAGCACGTCGTCTTGGTCGCGCGTGACCTTGAGCGTGGCGGCGGTCTGCGCGGAACCCGGTTCAAGAAACGATGAGGTGATCTTGTTGAACCGTTCGCCGTCCATTAACAGCCAACCCTGGGCCCAACGTGCCGCTCCGGTCGGCCAATACAATTCGTTGATTCTGGGCAGCGGCGATGGCGGGTAGTTTGGCCGGGGCAGTTTGATCAGCGCGATATCTTCCAGGTCGAATCGCTCGTCGTTCACGGCCTGATGGGGCGACCGCGGAATGGCGTCCATCCGCAGATAGTCGTCCAACAAGTCGGCGACTTGGCGATCGAAGTCGAGCAAGACCGGCTGATCGGCCAACGTGATTGAGAATTCGTCGGCCATCAGGTGGTAAGATCCCAGTCAAAGACCGTGCGGAAACGCATCGTCATGCCGACCCAATTCGGCTGGCCTTGTCCTTTGCGCATGCGTTGCGGCTGCGTGCAACTGACGACGGAGATGTCGTTACGCAAAATGTCGTCGCCGCCACTGTCGGTAATGTGCCAGTGTGTGCCGTTGTCGTCGTCATAAAGCAGCGCTCGCAAAATCGGCCGTTTGTGGACCGAGAGCATGCCTTCCGTGGAATGCAACAGCGCGTGCTGTTCGCGACCCGGTTCGTCGAGTTCGACCCAACTGAGCAGCGAGACATTGAATCCAAACTCTTCGACCACCTGTCGATAGCCGCCGCCCGCTTGAAAGTGATCGGGAAAGCGGCTTTCCGTCGGGCTGACCGTACACAGCAAGATGCCTTCGGTCAGATGATCGGGAATCGGCCGGTCGCTGATGAAACAGTTTTGTTCATTAAAACCGCTGACCTTGGCCCGCAGCCGATCGCGGACGGCTTCCAGAATCAGTTGGTTGGTTCCAGGTTGTACGGCCATAAGAAAGATGACCGGCGATTTGTGGGATCCGTGGTGGCTTCGGATCGCGGGAAGCGAGGGTGGTTGGCGAGCTCGCTTCAGGACAAATCGCCGGTCTGCCCCTTTTTTTGGATGGTTGATTTCGTGCGCGCCACGAAGTTAATGAGCGCCCAGTAAGTCGATGTCGAAGTTGACGCTGGTCGCGCTGCGCGCAACCGCAATGGCGATCGGGCACAAATCAGCGCCGGGGCTGACCGCGTTGGCGATCGTGCCGTAGCTGGTGCCGTCGATGAGAAACTCGGCGTTGCCCGATTTGTCGATTTCGATTTGATACCGCTTGTCTGTCGCCACCACCGGCGCGATGCCGGTGTCGATCGGCGTGGCGTCGGCGTCGCCTTTGACGCCCACGCAGCGAATCGTATCGGTCGTGGCCGCCGTGTCGAACATAAAGCCAACCGCGTCCGTCGCCGTGCTGGTGAACGTCGCGACCGCCAAGGAAATCGGTTCTTCGAGTGTCGTGCTGGGCAGGACGTCGGTAAAACCGAGAAAGAAATAGACGTCCGTAATGGCCGACAACTGAGCCAGCGCCGTGAACTTGATCTTGCCTTCTTCGGCTTCGAACACCAACGGACCGGCGATCGCACTGCCGTCGACCAACACGCCGGTGCCCGCGTTTCCCGTCGTGCAACGCACTTTGCCGAGCGAGTTGGCCGCCAGGATGGCCGGATCGAGGGCTTGGGCGTCACTGCCGCTGTTGACGTCCCAGTTGCTGTTGAGCGTCGCTTCCTTGAAATCGGACGACACGTAACGCGGCGTCGTCGTCGACCACAAGGTTTGCAACGGGTCGGCGGGGAAGTAGAGCTTGAGTTCGTCGTCCCACGTCAAGAGCTGACGATTCGTCTCGTCCCAGATTCGCAATCCATGAAAGCCATTCTTGGGCATCTTGGCGAACGTCGTGTTGTGAGGATAGCCGTCTTGAACGGCCAAGCGTGCGCGTGAGGGCATTTTGATGTCCTTTTCCTTGTTTGAAAAAACTAATCGGGAATGTTTTCCGAACCGCTGGTGTCCGATGGCAGTTGCTGGCCGAACAGCCGGCCCCACCAGCTTTGGATCTTGCCGGCAAAATCATTGGCGACCGCGATCGACCATTCGTCGTCGCCGTCGGCTTCTGTCAGATGGTCGAAGACGGCGAAGTACGGCCCGTTGGGGTAGAACGTGTTGGCCGTGACCAGAATTGCGTCATCCAAAAACAGGTTCTTGGCGTTCTGAATCGCCGTCGTCGCTTTTATTTCGAGATACAACGGGCTGGGCAGCGTGGCGGGCGTGCGGAAGAAAGCGGTCGTCATGCCGTAAGCACTGGTGCTGACGTCCGAGGACAAATCAATGCTCACGCTGTTGGCCGTGCCCGCGTCGTCGTTGACGACCGCCCCGGTACCGTCGCTGAGGGCAATGCGAAGGATGCCGGTGGCGGCCGCGTCCAGCTTATGTTTCATCGAGAAGGCGTAGACCGTGTTGGCCGACAAGGTCACTGCCTGCTCGATGTGGTGGAGGGTCGCCCCGTCTCCAACAAGCTGCAAGCTCCGTGCTGAATGGGTGTGGGCGGATCCAGCTTGAGTTTGGGCGTGGGCGATGGAACCAACGTCAAACGTTTCGTTTGACGCAAGAATATTTTGATTGCCGGCGGGAATCGGATCGGTGAACGTGATCGTATGCGTGAAGTTGGGCGACGTGCCCGTCGTGACGACGGATACGGTCAGCCCATCCAGCGCATTCAATGCCGCCTGAACCGACGCGCCCGAGGCATTGAATGCCAGCGGCGTGGTCTGCTGGACTTCGCTGTCGAGGTTCGTGTAGATCAGTACATACGTGCCGCTGGTCGGCGTTCCCGAAATGATGACCGTTTGCGTTTCGAGTGTACTCAGCAAGAAGTCCGTTCCGGCCGCGCCGGTGATCATGTCCCAACTGTCCGGTGCGTTGGTAATGACCGCGTCGGTATCGAAACTGCCGTTGGCTAGGATTCCGCTGGACGCGGTGTTAATCGTTCCGCCGCGGCTGACGCCCGAGCCATCGGGCCAGTCGGATCGCAGCTTGTTGCCGAGTGCCGTGCCGGAAGTAAACGTCAGGGAACCGCCGTTAAACCGGCCCGTGATCGTCTCGGGGACGATCTGCTGTTGGGTCGCGCCGGTCGGACCAATCACGGAAACCGCGACTTGCGGCACGGTCGTGCTGGGCTGAGTCGGCGTGGCCGAAACGACGTTCTCTTTCACTTTCTTGGCGGGTGCATCCTCGTTCATCTGCCGCACGACTTCGGCCAAGGCCGCGGCAATCGACCGCGATTCCGGCTCGTTATCAGCTTTGACTTGCTCGATCACTTCATTCCGAGCCAACGTTCGCAGCCCGCCGGCAAAGCCTGTTTCGCGCCGCCAAGTGTCGTAGGAATTCTGAGCGGGCGAAATTCGCTGTGCCTCGTTGGCCGTATATTCGGCCAGCATCAAAGCAAACGACGCGGGAATCGTCGTGGCCTGAGCCGTCTTGAGCGATTCAAGAATGTCGAAGATTTCCCGTAGCCGTTTGAAGAGTCCGCCGGTGGTGTCCCAATTGATTGTCATGATTGCCCCAATAAAAAAAGCCCGCCTTTGATGCGTCGCTTGTCGATGACGAGTGGTGTCACAACAAGCGATGCATCAAAAACGGGCTCTGGTACTCCAGTTACCCCAACATTGTTTTTACTTCGCTTAAGTCCATTCTACGAACTTTTGGGAAGTGGATCTAGTTGCGAAAAAAAACGGCGCGGAAGAATCAGAGAGTCGTTGTTACCGCCGCGGACAAAACGCGCCATGTTCGCGGAGCGAACAGCGACAATTGCCGACAATGAGAAGATTCATACTAGAACTAAACCGCACGGTGCGGTTATAATTACGATTAGACGCGAAAGCGCAAATAACAATTCAAATTTGGCGAAAGCACATAAGGCCGGTCGGCTCACCTCGGTGCAGAGGGGTGAGGCGGCCGGCTTTTTTTTATTGGCATGAGGGGCAGGCATTATGTGGGCAATTATCAAGCGCGAACCAGTCATGTGTTTCAAGCGCTGGCGGCCGTTGTCGAGTCGATTATCGCCTTGGTGGTCATTTTTGGCTTCCAAGTCAGCGTCGAACAACAAGCGGGAATTGTGACCGCCATCGTGGGCATGGGGCAATTGATCGCCGCGATCGTGGGGCGAACTTATGTCACGCCAACCAGCGATCCGCGCGATGACTACGGTCACAAGATGCGGACGTGGTGAGGCGTGCGCGTCGCGTTTTTTGCGGTCGTACTCATGTGGGCGGCGTATGAGTTTGTCGAACTCAGCTACTCAATTGTGAAGGTAATCACCCGATGAACCAGATGTTTTGTGCAACCCAAGCCGGCCTCGGCCGGCAAGCGTGCCGATGGCCTCGAGGTCAGGTCGTCACTTGGAAAGTCGATAAGCCAATCGCCAAGTTTCCTAAACGCGACTACATCGAGATCTGTCGCATGGCGATTGCTCAGTGGGAGGCCGTTTGTGGAATTCGCTTTGAGCGGGCGACGAATGGCCGGGCAAATATCAACATTACCACCCGGCGCATCGACGCTCGCGGCGGCGTGCTGGCCGAGGCGCAGTTGCCTTGCGGAAACGTCGGTCCAAGCACGCAACTGATGGTGTGGGTCGATACGAGCGAAGATTGGGTTCACGCCGCGAATCCGCCGGCGGGCGCGATGGATCTGTTGCGCGTGCTGACTCATGAGTTTGGTCATTCGATCGGCATGGGACACGCGCCGGAAGGTAGCCGCAACCTGATGGCGCCCACGGTGAGCCGAATTCGGGCACCGCAGATGAACTGGGACATTCCACAAAGTGTCGTGCGTTACGGCGACCCGAGCCTGACGCCGCCGCCAACGGACTGCCGCGCGCCAGAAGCTCGGGAAATTTGCGATGCGATCGTGAGCGTCCTACGCGACAGCAACCGCCAGGCCTTTGGCGAGACATTGGGCAGCATTCGCAAGTGGCTGGATCGGATTGCGATGCTGTCCGAGTACTGGGACGAAATTCAACAACTTTTGGAATGCTTTGAAAAGTTGAATCCCGCTGACCGCGTAAAGCGGCTGAAAACGATCGATCGGATGCGGAAGGTAAAAGCGTGACCGCAATCCTCCTAACACTGGCCGCGATTCAAGCGACTGAAGGCGTCACGAAAGTGACCGCGCCGAAAGACGCGGTGGCGGTGGTCGCGGCGGACTTGGCGGCGACTGACGAACACGATCGGCCCTATCAGCGTTACATCTGGCTGCCGCCCTGGATCGAAACGAACTCGGCGGCGCGGGCCACGGTGTTTGCCGTCAACACGACTAGCCGCGCTTCGATCCTCGTTCAGCCAGTGATCGCCACCGACGTTTACATCCGCTACGACTTGCGGCAGTTGGTGGACGATCACGACGATGACTTGGCCCGGTTCACTCGCGTATGGGACGAAGTCTCGCTGCTCGATTCACGGTTCTACGCGGCGGTTGAGATCCTGATCGGCGTGGATGTTGTTCGGCAGCATGGCAAGTCGTTCTTCAGTTGCCCTCGCTGTGGCAAGCGTTACCAAACGACGAAAACCAGCGGGCTCTGCAAGTGTTCGCAGTGTGCCACTAGGTTTCGGATTCCCGGCGACCATAACCCAAAGGCGGGCCATGGACGGCAGCTCGCCCCTCATCTTGGTCTCGATCAAATTGGGGGGCTTGTTTTGCTGAGCGGCATTGCCACGCCGATTGTCAGCGCGGATGTATTCGTGACCTATGCCCTGTCGGCCATCGACGGCGGACGTTACTACGACCTAGTGGGGATCTCGGGGCTTAACAAGAGACAGTGGTTAGCCACTCTGGGCGCGAACCAAAAGCTCTCCGAGAACCTTTTGGCTTTGCGGCGTTCGGCCATCACGAGCAGCGGCGTGATGGGCGACAAGCCACGGGTGGTCGAGCGGATTCAAGGCGCGGTCGGTGACGCCTACGGCACGTACGACATCGCCGACGACAGCGACCGCTTGGACCTGGACAAGCACGTCTTCTACAACCTGGCGGGCTTCGTGGGCAATCACGACGCGGAAGAGTGGATTGCCGAGCGACAAAACGGGCTACACGTCTTCGCACTGTTTGACGCTACGGGAGTGTTACAAACCGAAGTGCCGCCGGAAATTGCTTTAGCTCATAACCGGCCTGGCCCTCGTTCGTTGCCTCGCGGCGGCGGCGCGGGAACCAAGCGGCTGAATATCATCGACTGCACGCTCTGCCACGCCTCCGCGGATGGTTGGCAGCCGTTTGCAAATGAGGTGGCGGACAACAAGCGGCTGGATGTGTTCGACGATTTTAACGGGCGCGACCGTCACGAAATCCTGCGCGTGCTGGCATCCCAGTATCGGGGTGATTTGGACAAGCAACTAGCCGACGCTCGGGACGATTATTCGCTGGCCGTCTTTTCGCTTGTCGAGGATTTTGGAGTCACGCCCAAAGATCGCCCCGTGCAAATCGTCGGCAGCGACATCGGCGACATCTACAACGATTACTACTGGGACCGAGTCGACCCGCAACGGGCAGCGTTTGAACTGGGCTACGACTGCGCGGACAACGACACGGCCACGCGGCTGCTGGTCGAACTGGTTTCCGACGACACACCCGTTGAGGGAATCAGTTTTGAATCGTACGCCATCGGGCGATTGAAAGAGGGCAAGTCGGTCCGACGCCGCGACTTCGACCGCGAACTGCCCGAGATCCTGTTTCGGGCCGAGCAAAACAAAGAGGAAGTGGAAAAATGAACCGTTTGATTTGTGTTATCGCTGTTGTTGTTCTTTTGGGGTCGGTGAACTTGGCGGATGCCTGCTCGCGTTGCGGCTCGTTTAGGTCATGCCGCTTTCGCTCGCACTCGACAAAAAGGATCTACGTTAAACGAGCCGCGCCGTCCTACGTGCCGCAAACGATCATCTTCAACAACGCCGGCACGGTGCCTCAGATTCTCAGCCAAGGTTCCACCGCTTACGGTTATCGGCAGCCTAGTTTGAACCTGGAATTGCAATCCTATCGAACCAATTCCGCCGACTTGCTGCATCTGGCTGAACGTCGCAGCGCGGGTGTGGACGAGTTGGCCAAGCTGGCCGCCAAGCAGATGGACTCGGAAACCGAAGTCAACCGGCTGATCGGCAGCGCTCAGGCTTTGTCCATGACCATCAACGCGGCGCGTGAGCATACGGCCAGTCTGGTACAGCCGCAGTCGTTCGTGGTCACCGTGGGACCCAGCGGCGAAACCAAACTGCAATCGCTGCGAGCCCATCAACGGATCAAGGTCAAAGCGCCCTCGGACACGCAAGCCAACGCGCAACCGGGCGGCGCTGGCATCTTGTCGACCAAGTGCGCCATGTGCCACGGAGCGGACAGCGCCAGCCCCAACGGCGGCATCTACGTGCATGACGAGGCGACGTTTGGACTGGACACCTATAAGCAAATCCGTGAGTGGGTCACGGACCCCAGCGGCATCAAGAACGACAAGATGCGGCAAGTCTTCACCGACTTGACCGCGACCAATGCCAAGGACCTCAAAGTCGCCATCGGCGACCGGCTGGAGTAATCATGGGCAGTGAATCAATGAGGTGGAGCATCACGCAAAGCACGCCGGTTTCGATTGCGGTCGTGCTGGGATTGTGCTGCGGAGCATTCTGGACGGGCAGCACGACGTCGGCCTTGCAGAAGCAAGTCGACAATCACCACGAAGGGATCAAGGAAGTCAAAGCTTTGGCCAGCGAGATTGCCGAACTGGCCAAGCGAAATCAGCTCATCATCGAAATGAACGAGCATCGCATCCAAAACTTGGAGGACTCATGACCGCGTCGAGCAAGCGTGAAGTCTCGAGAATTCCGTAACGTATCCACTCAACCTATCGTTCTTTCAAGGAGGAGGCCGGCGTGAGATGCCCAGTGTGCCGAGGAAAGCTGAGCGACTATCTGTTGCACTTGATGGCGATGTCCAACTGTCGCCGAGGCTTATACGACCGCGATCGAGTCATGATCATCGATCGCCAGGAAATCCTGGAAGGGACTCTGTACCGAGAACAATCGCTGGCCCACCGAACGTGGTGGGTCCGAGGATTGAACGTGCATGGAAATCGCGTTTCCATTCGTGAGTTTCAAACCAAGGCCGTGGCGGACATTTTCATGGACCGGGCACGAACGGACTACGGAACACGTGGCGGCGATGTGCGACTCGCGTTTCGTCCACGTCTGGTGGCTCGCCCCACGCCTGTTTCGCGGTCCGACGAGGAACCGAGCTTGGGACGGGCGGCCGACCGTGAAATTGTGTTCGCGGCGCGACACGCGCGCCGCGATTCCGAAGTTTTCCAAGACGAATGGGAGGACCAATGATAGCCGAACCTACAAGCGATGACGACTTGATCGTGGGAGAAGGACGCAACGAGGACGATGGCCAGCGGACGCTGTTTGTCGCCGCCGACGAGGAATGCTGTGAACAAATCACGGCACCCAGCGGCCAATCGCTGCAAGCCATTTTCCTCACCGAGGATCACGCGTTGTGGTTGATCGCCGCTTTGATTCGGCAATTACCGGCCGACCTACGTGACGAGTTGGGCGCGCAGGCCAAGCTGCCAACGCGAGCCGACCGAGCGAAAGACAACTGACGAGGCCGGGCCTCGAACCAGTACGAACTATCGCTCGGCGGTAGTAACTCGTTCCCGTTGGTCGCTCAAACTTGACTCAAGATTACCAACTCTTCACCTGTAAGCAGCCTCATGTCGCGCAAAAAGATCCTGAAACTTCGGCTGGGCGGTGTCGGCCACACGCTGCGCTACGCCCAACTGAAAAATAACCACGGCGAATTGGACCACGACACGCGCGAGATCCGTGTCGCTCGCAACGAGGATCCGTACGAGGAATTGGAAACCGTCGTCCACGAATTGCTCCACGGGCTAGGTCCTCATTGGCGCGAGTGGTGGGTCGATCGCTCGGCCAAGGAGCTTTCGATGGTCTTGTGGCGGCTCGGCTATCGAAAGACTGACGACGCCGAAGTGTGACGAGGAGCGAAGGATGAAGGTGGAAGGAAGAAGGATGAATGAAGCGGTCGAGCCGTTCTCCGTCAGAAGGGTGTACTTCCATATTTAGCTCGGTAGAGAGGGGAGGTCCGTCGTGGCAGGTCGAATCGTTCTCGTGATGTATTGCTTGGGCCTGGGTAGTAGCTTGCTTGCCAAGCGGGCGGTGCCGGACGCCGAAGTCAAATATCCTCCATGTGACCACGTGGATGTCTTGGAACTCAATCACTACTACGACGAAAAAGGGCAACACAATTTTTCGCAACTGATTGGCTGGACGTGGAGCGAGTCCAAGACCGAACACGCCAGCCAATATCATGTCGCCTGGTGGATGCTGTGGAAAAGCGTTGACCAGGCGCGGCCCGCTCGCGATTACCGCCGAGGCGGCCATGTTTTGATCGTTCGCCGTGGCGAAGAACTCAGGTGCATCCGTGCCAAATCGTTCTACGAAAGCTGGACGCAATACGACCCGGAAGTGCTGGACCGGCAGCAATTTCCCCAAAGCCAACGTGTGGGGTTGTTGAAACTCTCAAAGTGACGCATTGCCGCGAGTGGGATGCCGCTTGTCAACTTCATCGGACGGATTGTCAATTCCGGCAACTGGCGAAGGCCCGGGTTTTCCGCAAGCCCTAGGCAGTTAACAGGTTACGTTGTCAATCAAATGTCGATTAGTTGTCAACAAGTCGTCACGCTCAATGCGGGCGGTCCCCCCGTTCCAGTTATACCCAGCCGAATGAATCGCGCCAGCACGCTCGTGCAGCACTGCCGTCACTATCCGCAATCTCGGCTCAAGTCGATCCAGCGGCGCGACCGATAGAAGTAATACTTTCAATTTCGGCTAGGCCTTCCCCACCCTTCCTTGGCCTTCCGCATCCCCCCTTCCTGTCATTCCCTCGTCCCTTCCACATCTTGTCTTCCTGCACTGCAAGATCGATCGCACGTCGATCCCCAGCCGTGCGCGATCCTCATTTTCACTCGGGCGCACTCGTCGTCCAGTCAAGGAGAAATTCCATGAACTGTAAGGTCTTCGTGTACACCCTTGCCTTAACACTTGGCATTTGTTCTCAGAGCTTCGGCTTTGAATTACTCGACCGCCTACTGGGCACATCCAACTGTCGAGCTTGCTCTTGCTGTGCGACTCCGGCCTGCGAACCGGTATGCGGCTGCGACATCACCTGTGGTTGCGAACCCATTTGTGGTTGCGAACCGGTTTGCGGCTGCGAGCCCGCCTGCGGTTGTGAACCAATCTGCGGTTGTGAGCCAATCTGCGGTTGTGAACCCATTTGTGGCTGTGAGCCTATTTGTGGTTGCGAGCCAGCCTGTGGCTGCGAACCCGGTTGCGGCTGCGATGGCGTATTCTCTTGCGGCAAGAGTTGCGGATCGAAGGGTCTATTGGGACGTCTGTTGGGTGCTGGCCGCCCGCAATGTTATTCGTCCGCATGTGTCCAGTATCCTCACGTCGAAGAACCGGCCAACGTCGACGTCATTCATGACGAGGACGCCAAGCTGCCTATTTCTGATCGCGCGTTGAAGCCGACGGCCGATCAGACCTTGTTCTTCAAGTAGAATCAGAAGCTGTGGTAAGGCTGCCGGATAGATTCGCCGTGAGCATCGGATCTATCCGGCTTTTTTTATGCGCGGCGATGCAACCACCCCACGCAAAATCTAACACTAGACCGATCACCATCGATTCCGGTACAATGCGTATATGGGCATGGGCAATGGGCAGTATCAACCACGGGCAAAGGTGAAAGTTGACCAAGCAATCGAAACGACAAGCCGTCGATCGCGTGGCAACGAATCAAGCCGGCTTGGAAGCGGCCTTGCGAGCTCTGCGACAGCATCTGGCGACCATGCTCCGCTATCATCCGCATTTTCACGGCTCGATCAGCCTCAATATTCGCCTGCTGGACGGTGCCATCGAACGACACATCATTGGCCACGAACAGGCCGAACGAAATGAACCCATAACTTCAAAGAGACTCGACGAAAAAAGTTAGCAGCACCTAAACCAAGAACACACGCGGTAACTAGAAAACTAGAGCCGCTGTCAGCCGCGAGATCACTCGCCGCCGACAGCGGCTTTTTTTGTTGTCCTCACTTTGTTAACTCCTTTGGATCCGGCCAACCGCGGGCGGGCCAGAATAAGGAAACCCAACATGATCGGTTTTCCAAAACAGGACGTTCAAGTTCCAACGCCGGAAACGACGGAGAGCTTCGAGCGATACGCGATCCGGGCGCATCGGAGCCTCTTGGCGTCCGACCTGGACGACGCCGACGAACGAAACGAATTGATCGAGCGCGCTTGGACACAACACAACGGAGAAACGGACGCCGAACGCGAAGCCAAACGCCACTTTTCTCCTCGGCAGTTCCAGATCAAGAAAAACGTCTGCGTGTTCGCCGAACACGAAACCGAGGACGAGCGCGGCCAGACTCGCAAATACAGTGTGAAGGATCTGGCCAAAATCGTCCGCGATTGCAATCACCGCATTGCCGAGCGGGGCGCGTTTCCGGTCATCGCCGACGGCCATACGCCCAGCGACGAAGGCAAACCGCAACCCGACGTACTCGGCTATCACGGCACGTATCGGCTGGGCATGATCGGCCGCAAGGAGCCGGGCTGGGCGATTTTCGCCGACGAATATCACCTTAAGGACAAAGCCGAAATCCTCCG
This sequence comes from Planctomycetota bacterium, assembly GCA_029259935.1. The sequence goes on along the minus strand of JAJDEH010000438.1, from coordinate 2,780 downwards.
CCGCAAACCGCGGCGCAGCGTCGAACTGTGGACCATCAAAAAGTCGGGCGAGCAGTTTTTCGATCCGGTCGCGGCGCTCGGCAGCGAAGCCCCGCGGCTTCCCTTACCCATCAAGTTTCAAACCGTCCACAGCAACGGAGCCGTGGTCGAAAAATATTCGTTCGAGGCGCCTGCCGCCCATTACGAAGCGGGCCTGGCCGGTGACGCCGGCGGCCCCACCATGCACTCGACAACTTACCTGTCCGAATCAGATACGGACGAAGGAGCAGAACTCATGATGGCTGACGAAGACCTCCGCCAACTCATTGCCGCCGTCGCTCAGACGCCCGAGTTTGTTTGGATCCGCCAACAAATGCAGCAAGAGCAGGCGGAGCTTGATCATCACGGCGACGAATTTGGCGCGGAACATCCTCACGGCGAATCGGACCCGCATGCCGAGATGGGCGCGATGGATCCGGCCGCCGACCCACTCGCAATGCTGGGTGCCGGCGATGGTGACTACGGAGCAGAAATGCCGGGAGCAGAAATGCCCGGCGGCGAATACGGCAACGAATACGGTGGCCAGATGCCAGGCGGCGAGTATGCCGAAGCAATGCCCGGTGCCGAGTATGGCGGCGAGATGCCCGGGGACATGGACTATGGCTCGCCTCCTCAAATGCCGGGAATGCCCGGCGGCATGAAACCGAAAGCGCCGCCTCCTTCGGCCAAGCCCCAACTCTATGCTCCGAATCAAGCCGCTCCTCCGACGGAAGACCCGCTGGCCGACTTGAACGACGTGTTGGGAATCCAACCCGGCCCACCGCAACAACAACCAGTGCCCGGAAACGGCATGCCCTACCCACCGACGCCCGGCAAACCGATGGCCGACGACGAACAGGAATACGGAATGCGTTATCGCCATTCGCTTGCCTATTCCGATTCCGATTTGGCTCGAGAGAACTACGCCCTTTCGCAACGCTTGATGCAGGTCGAGCAACAAAGCGCCGATTCCGATCGCCGCCGCCGGCTTGCCGAATTGGCTCATCGCTATCCGGGCTTGGTCGACGCCGACGAAGAATCGCGCGTCTGCCTTTACTCGATGGGAGCCAACATCAGCGACGGGGCGTTCAACAAGCATCTAGCCACGATCGAAAAATTCGCCCTCCGCGCCGCGCCGCGCATGGCCGAACGCATACCGACCGGCGTGTTGCCTGGAGCGCCGGGCGCGAAGTACTCAGGCGCGCTGAGCCATGAGATCCGCCGGCTCAGCGATCATTACGCCACGCACGGCGAGTTTCGCGACTATGACAGCCTCGTCGTCGAGGCTCACAAGAACTTGAAGAGGTAACCCGCGCTGAACGGCGAGCCCTCGGCGTTAGCCGGGGGTGAATCGCGATGAACACTGATTCTGCATCCACGGCGCACGATCAGGACACGCGGTTCCAACCCCCGGCTCACGCCGGGGCTCGCCAAAACTAGCAGCTCAACACAACCATTCAAAAACCCATTTCACATTTCATTAAGAGGGACAAGATATGCCTTCCCAACACCCTTCCTTTGTTGCCGGCGCCACCGTGCAACCTCGGCGCTTCGTCAAACTGGACGGACTGGCCGACTATCAGGTGATCCACGCCACGGCGGGTGACTTCACCGTGGGCATCACGCACAAGGGCACCAAGTTCGCGCCAATTCCCGAAGTCAGCACTAACCCGCACGCCAATGCGGGCGATCCGGTGGCGATTCACGGCGACGGAGAAACCTGCGAACTGGACGTCGGCACGGTCGCCGTTTCCGCGGGCGACTTGTTGAAACCGGACGCCAACGGCAAAGCGGTCGCCGCGGTTGCCGGAGATAAATACGGCGCGGAAGCCTTGGCCGCCGGTCCCGCCAACGAATTGGTTCGGGTCCGAGTCATTCGCGGCGAACTGGAAACGTAATGGCAGCCCGCGGCAATTCGCGCCGCGAACTTGGTTGTGCGACGACCCTTCAAAGTCGTCGATCCACCGATACTCAACGGCTACAGCGTGCCGTCGTACAAGAAATCTAATCAGGAGTTAAGAAGATGGCTGTAGGAACAGCGGTATATCCCGGACAGGGACCCAACACGTTTGTCAAAAGCATGCAGGCGACCGACAACTTGGTCGTCAGCTATTCACGCAACCCGCAAGATTTTCCACTGGCGCGGTACGTCCAGTACAAGTCGGTCACGAAAGATTCGGGTTATTACCTGGTCATCACCGCCGAAAACGCGGCCCGCATCGTGGGCGGCAACTTGAGGGCTGAGGAGATGCAACTTGTTGGCTTTGCTCAACCGGGGAAAGCCGGGGAAGGCGAAGCACGCAAAAAGCGGCGGAAACAAGTGGAGGAAATTCGACGTTTAACCGAAGGCCTCGACTTGGACACTCCCATCGCCTTGCCCGACGTTCCACACATGCCAGATGCCGACATCAGTGAAAACGCGAAAGCAACTGGTCGACGTCGGCCTCACAGCTCGATGAGTCAGAATATCCCCGCGAACGAACTCTACCCGACGACGGATTTGCCGCCTGACTTTAAAGAAGTTGACTTATCAGAAATCTCCGATGTTGACTACAGAATGCGTCTGTTTGATCGTGTAAATCCAAAAAGTTCAACTATCTCCGTTGGAGCACGTGGGGCTACTAGCCCCAAAACAAGCGAACCCTGAATGTTTTTCTGGCTGAATTCGCCAGCCCGGGTCGCGCGCGTTCGGCGAGCGGCCGCTCGCTTTCGCGGCGTGAACTACGCTCAGCTTTTTGTTCACTCATCGTGGGATTTTTTCT
>JAJDEH010000437.1 GCA_029259935.1 Planctomycetota bacterium | reverse complement strand
TGCTGCGGTGCGTTGGCCACAGCCCCACGGTTTGCGTTGCGGTCGACGATGTCGTGGTGTGTGACTCGAAGGGCGCGATTCACAAGGGCCGTGATGATCTGGCGGAGTACAAACGCGAACTGCTGCTGTACACGAATCGCTCGAACCGCGCCGGGTCGCTACGAGACATGCTCCCGGGCGCGGATGTTTTCATTGGCGTCAGCAAGGGCAATCTGCTCTCGGAAGACGACGTCGCCAAGATGGCGGATGATTCGATTGTGTTGGCGATGGCCAACCCGATACCGGAGATCATGCCGGCGGACGCGAAACGCGGCGGCGCGGCCGTGGTCGGTACGGGCCGCAGTGACTTTCCCAATCAGATCAACAACGTACTCGCGTTTCCGGGGATTTTTCGCGGCGCTTTGGACGCTTGTGCGTGTTCAATCACCGAGAAGATGAAAATCGCGGCGGCCCGCGCCTTGGCCTCCGCAACCACCGATCCGTCAGCCGAACGAGTCTTACCGGAACCACTGGATCGTAGCGTCGCACCCCGGGTGGCCGCCGCGGTTGCCAACGCCGCGAGACCAGAATGACGTTGCAGACCGCTGAGTCCTTGAAGAAGATGTAAGAGAGGCATCCTGAAAGCCTCTGACCCAAAACGGAAATTAGGAATCCATGATTTTTGTCGTTGTTATCATCGCGGGCCTGTGTATCGCTTACGCGAACGGGGCGAACGACAACTTCAAGGGCGTAGCCACTCTGTTTGGCAGCGGAACGACGAGCTTCCGGACTGCACTGATTTGGGCGACGGCTGCTACTCTCCTGGGTTCTCTCGCGGCATTTCTGCTGGCCGGGAATCTGATCAAGAGTTTCAGCGGCAAGGGACTGGTGGATGACGCCATCGCGACTCAACCCGCGTTCGCGGCCGCGGTGGCTCTGGGTGCCGGCCTGACGGTGTTGTTGGCAACACGTTTCGGCATGCCGATCTCGACGACTCACGGCCTGGTTGGGGCGCTGATTGGAACGGGTTTGATCGGCGGGTCGGCGTTGAATCTGTCGAATCTTGGGTCCAAGTTTCTGCTCCCGCTGCTTATCAGTCCGATCCTCGCCGTCGCCGCGACAGGTATGTTTTACCCCTTGCTTCGCCTGATACGCCGCCGCATGGGAATCCAACGCGACGTTTGCCTGTGCGTCGGCAAAGAAACCGTTGAAGTGCTGCCGGCCTGCAATCATTCCGTTGCGATAGAGCGCGCCGAGCAACTGACGGCGACGTTGGGCGACACGGTCACCTGCCAAAGCCGCTATCGGGGCCGGGTGTTGGGAGTTTCCGCCGCCGAGTCACTCGACAAGTTTCACTTCTTGTCCTCAGGGATGGTCAGCTTCGCCCGCGGACTTAACGACACGCCCAAGATTGCCGCCATGCTGTTGGTTGCTCCCATGCTTGGCGTCTCGGCGAGCCTCATTCTTGTCGGTATCGTCATTGCGATCGGCGGACTAATTAGCGCGCGCCGGGTGGCCGAAACCATGAGCCAGCGGATCACCACGATGAATCACGGCCAAGGCTTCACGGCCAACGTGGTCACCGGCCTCATCGTGATTGGAGCCAGCCGATTCGGCTTGCCGGTATCGACGACGCACGTCAGTTGCGGTTCGTTGTTCGGTATCGGCGCGGTCACCGGCCAAGCGCACAAGCAAACCATCACGAAGATCCTTCTCGCCTGGTTCGTCACGTTGCCTATCGCGGCGGTACTGTCCGGCATTAGCTTTTGGATTCTAAAACTGCTGTGAGGCTAAGTGTGTCAGAGAAACGAACATTCAATCACGATCGTCGAACTTTCAACCGTTTCGTGGCCGGTGGACTGGGAGTCGCCGTCGCCGCGCCGCTGGCATCCGCCGTGCTGTCGGCCGAGCCCGATGCCCACCCGGAATCTAGCCGGGAAGCCGTTAAGCGACTCTTACAGGGGAACGAGCGATTCCTCAGTGGCAAGCTTCGTCATCCGCACATGAGCGAGAAATGGCGCGAGCGCCTGACGGAGGGACAGCATCCGTTTGCCACCATCCTGGGATGCAGCGACTCGCGAGTTCCGCCTGAAATCCTGTTTGACCAGGGGTTTGGCGACCTGTTCGTGATTCGCGTCGCCGGCAACGTCGTCGATCCGGATATCAGCGGAAGTGTCGAGTACGGTGTCGACCATTTGGATACCAAAGTTGTGGTTGTCATGGGGCATGAAGGTTGCGGCGCGGTGACCGCCGCCTTGCAAACAAAGGCGGAACAGGCCAAGGAACCCAATGAAATTCAGGCGCTGGTTTCCAAGATCAAGCCCGCTTTGAAAAACGTGTCCACAAAGGGAGCGTTCAACGCGCGGCTTGCTTCGGCCGTCGAGGCCAACGTTCGTTGGACCGTGAAGCAACTCAAGGCAGTGCCTGATCTCGCCAAGGCGGTTCGGGAGGAACGCACGGACATCATGGGATGTGTCTACGACCTCGAAACCGGACGCGTTCGCGCCCTGTAAGGAGAGTCGCCGGATTTAGCGATCCACGGGAGTGGGTGATAGAGTCCAAGCGATAGCTCGTATCGGTCCGAGGCACTGTCTCGCTAGGAGATTCAATGTTAAAGGAAGCGTACCCATATTTCGTTGCGAACGAGCCCGTCGCGGCAAACACGGATCTTGCCGTAACGGACAAGTACACGGGCGAAGTTGCCACACGCGTCGCCTTGGCCGACGCCGCAACGATTGATCAGGCGATCGCCGCTTCCGTTGAGGCCGCCGAGCCGATGCGACGCATGCCACCGTACGAGCGGCAAGCCGTGCTGAATCATTGCGTGGCCCGGTTCACCGAGCGGTCCGAAGAATTAGCGATGTCGCTGTGCATCGAGGCCGGCAAGCCGATTAAAGACAGTCGCGGCGAAGTGTCGCGGCTGATCGACACCTTTCGCATTGCGGCGGAGGAATCCGTGCGGGTCGGCGGAGAAGTCATGAACTTGGAGATCTCGCCACGCGCACGCGGTTATTTCGGCATGTTCAAGCGAGTGCCCATCGGGCCCTGTTCGTTTATCTCGCCGTTCAACTTTCCGTTGAACCTGGCAGCTCACAAAGTTGCTCCCGCGATCGCGGTTGGCTGTCCGTTTGTCTTGAAGCCGGCCAGCCGCACGCCGATCGGCGCTTTGATGATCGGAGAGATCCTGGCCGAGACGGATTTACCGCGAGGCGCGTTCTCGATTCTTCCTTGCCCCCGTGACGGTGCCGAATTATTCACGACGGACGATCGGTTGAAGCTGCTTAGCTTCACCGGCTCTCCGGCGGTCGGCTGGGACTTGAAGGCCCGCGCCGGCAAGAAGAAAGTCGTCCTGGAACTCGGCGGCAACGCAGCCTGTATCGTGGACGCCGACGCGGACCTGCGGGACGCGACCGAACGGCTCGTCTTTGGTGCGTTCTATCAATCGGGTCAAAGCTGCATCGGGGTGCAACGCATTTTGGCCCACGACAGCATCTACGACGAACTCCGCGACCGCCTTGTCGAATCGACCAAGGCGTTGGTGTCCGGCGATCCCAAGGACGAAGCGACATTTATCGGACCGATGATTTCAGAGAAAGAAGCCATGCGGCTCGAAGCATGGATCACGTCCGCCGTTAAGGCGAATGGAAAACTGCTCTGTGGCGGAAAACGAGATGCCGCCATGCTCGCGGCGACCCTGCTGGAAGATGTCCCGAAAGATCAATCGCTATGCACGCAGGAAGCGTTCGGCCCGGTCGCCGTACTCAATCGCTTCAGCAATTTTCAGGATGCGATCGACCAGGTCAACGACAGTTCGTTCGGCCTGCAAGCGGGCATCTTCACGCGCGACATCTACAAGATCCAAAAGGCATGGGACGAATTGGAAGTCGGCGGCGTCATCATCGGCGATGTACCGTCATGGCGCGTGGACAACATGCCTTACGGCGGCGTCAAGGACAGCGGCCTGGGGCGTGAAGGCATCCGCTTTGCCATGGAAGACATGAGCGAAATACGCAATCTGGTCGTCCGCACACCCGACGACATCAACTTCTAGGGAGTCCGTGCCTGGACCGATACGAGTTGGCGTTTGGACTTGTTAACCTGCACGCTGGGGAACGCCGGTTGCCGTTTCGGTTATCAAAACCCAGAACCTATGTAGGTGTTTTGGCTGTTTCTGTTCGTATTCGTCAACGCACGATGCCGAGAGCGGGAGTTGTTCGGTGAGTTTTGAGTATTGGTATATGCTTCCGATTTCCGTGGTGATTGCAACCATCGCGATGGCGTCCGGGGTTGGGGGTGCCACGTTTTTTGCTCCGATTTTTCTATTGGCCTTGCGGCTCCCGCCCGAAATCGCGATCGGCGTGGGATTGATCACGGAAGTTTTCGGATTCACGAGCGGCCTGACCGCGTACATGCGGCGCCGGCTGGTCGACTTCCGGCTGGCTGGCACGATGCTGGCCGCTTCCATTCCCCTGGCCATCGTGGGCGTGGTCGCGGCCAATTACATCGAGCCCGACATCCTCAAAGCAATCCTCGGCATGGGATTGCTGGCCGTGGCGTTTAGTTTACTTCGAGCGCCGGAACATGAAGAAATCCGATCGCTCGATAGTGCAATCGACGAAGAACAGGCGACCCAGAACCCGGAGACGTGCATCACATCCGCCACGGGCGAAAAGTTCTGCTACACGGTGTGTAATAAACCGCTGGGCATGCTCGTAGCCAGTCTTGGCGGCTTTTTCACGGGAATGATTTCCACGGGCCTGGGCGAACTGAACAGCTACTTTCTACTTCAGCGGTGTCGTGTTCCTAGCAAGGTTGCCGTGGCGACGAGCGTCTTTGCGGTGGCACTGACGGCCCTGTCGGCCGCGACAGGCCATCTTGTGCAGTTCCTTTCCGCCGGCGGCGACGAATTACAGACGGTGCTGAACCTCGTGATCTTCACCGCCCCCGGCGTCGTCATCGGCGGTCAGCTCGGCCCGCTGTTGGCCACGCGCATTTCGCAGCACACGCTCGAAAAGTCGCTGGGAGTACTGTTCGTCATCGTGTCAGCGCTGACCATCGGCCAACTGGTTTTCAAGCAGTTTTGACCGCGGCACTGTCGCTTTCGCCGAGCGCGTGCCCGTTCAATGTGACCGAGCCGCGCAAGACCGGAAGCCAGGCATGTCGATCGGCCTACAGTGGGTGTTTTGTGCCATTCTTTACAGACTCGAACGGCGTTTCCTTGAATGATGGATGCTGTCGGATCAACACGCGCCCTTGAGGCGTGCCGCCAAGCCACTCTTTACTGGGAGAGCAAGATGCTCGGTCTATTATCTGCTAGCGGACATCGGGCGACAGGGGTTATTGCCTTGGGTTTGTTAATCACGATGGGCGTAGCTTGTGATCCGGTCGCTGCCCAGCCGTTCGAACGCGACTTTCGGCCAAGGCGAGTCCTGGCGGCGCAGCCGGTGATCACGAATTTTTCCACGAAACCGGTCGGCGAAGCGAATCGCGTGCTCAACCCCTCCGAGCTGGTGCTGGGCGTGACGATCGGGAAAGAGTCGCGGGCTTATCCGATCAATATGCTGACCGGACCCAGCCGGGAAATCATCAACGACCAATTGGGCGGCCAAGCAATTGCTGCCACCTGGTGACATTTGTGCCACAACGGCATCGTGTATGCCAGCAGCGTCGATGGCCGGACACTGACGTTGGGTGTGTCGGGAATGTTGTGGAACCGCAGCCTGGTGATGTACGACCGCGAGACGAGTAGCCTGTGGAGCCACTTGCTTGGCGAAGCCATGTCGGGGCCGTTGAAGGGCAGTCAAATGAAACAGATTCCGTCAGTGATGACCGACTGGCAAACCTGGCGAACTCAGCATCCCGATAGCACCGTCTTGTGGATCAGCCGGACCAGTAACGAATATCGGCGCGAGTTTTATCGGCAACCTGAAAAGTTTGTACTGGGAATCGCCGGCGGCGGCCGTTCCAATTCATGGGGCTTTGATTTGCTGATGCGCAATCCCGCGTTGCACGACGTCTGGCTCGAACAGCCGGTGCTTGTCGCGTTTGAACGCCGGAGCGTCACGGCGCGCTTGTTTGACCGCAGGGTCGGCGACCGCGTGCTGACGTTCCAGATGGTCGGCGAGCGGCTTACCGACCGCGAAACAGGAACTGTTTGGGAACCGATGACCGGCCGCGCCGTGTCGGGCCCGCTGGCCGGCCAATTCCTGAAGGCGTTACCCGCGATCGTTTCCTTTAAGGACGCATGGTCCTCGTTTCACGCACGGTAGCCTCGGAACGGGATTCGCAAGTGTCGTCTTTCGCTCCGCGAATGGACGCTCTTTCGCGCAGAGGCTATGAAAAAATCAAAACGTTTTCCCAAAATCGGGCTTGTGGGGGCGAAATCGTGCCCACACCAAGTTAGAAAAGAATCGTGGGCTGTGTCCATGACCTCAAAACCGGACGCCTTCGCGCGCTGTAAGAGTTGGAGCTCGAACATGACGAAAACTCGTTTCCCACGGAAGTTTGTGACCTGTGTCGCATTCACCCTCATCGCGGCTAGCGCCCTCGTCACTAGCGCCCTCGTCACCGCCGCTCAACCGCCGCAGCCTGGCGACTACTCGGCCGCACGGCACGCCGTTACCGAGCAGCGCGATGTTGATGCGCCAATGCGAGACGGCATCAAGTTGAAGGTCGATATTTTTCGGCCGGAAGCCGACGGGCGTTTTCCCGCCATTTTGCTGCAAACTCCGTACAACAAAAACGGGCAGGCGACACGAGCGAAGAAGTTCGCCGCCCGCGGTTATGTGGTGGTCAATTCGGACTCACGCGGCCGATCTGAATCGGGCGGCGAGTGGGACCCGTTTTCTCCTAAACACAAAACCGATGGTTACGACTTAGTGCAGTGGATCGCCGAACAACCATGGTGCAACGGCAATGTGGGAACCTATGGGCTGTCTTACTCGGGATGGACGCAATGGTGGACCGCCTCGCAAACGCCACCCGCGCTCAAGGCGATTGTGCCCGAAGTCGCTCCGCCGGATCACTTTTACAACTGTCCCTACCAAAACGGCGTCTTCGTCTGCTGGATGATGGACTGGGCGGGCACGATGTCCGCGCGACAGCCCCATCGCGCCGGCCCTGGCGCTTACGGCGGATTCGCAGTCAATCGCGAGGAGGCGTACGGCAAGCTGCCCTACATCGATTTCGACAAAACGCGAAACTACAAATCCAATCCCTGGTGGAGAAAGTGGATCGAGCAAAACACGGCCCGGGGCGAATACTGGCGTAGCATCGCGTATCAAACACCTGAAAGTTACGCCCGCGTGAAAGTTCCGTCGCTGGCGATTTCTGGTTGGTTCGACGCCAACTTCCCCGGGACCCCGGCGAACTATTTGGGCATGAAGCAGCATGGCGGCTCTCCCGCCGCGCGTCGCCCGCGAATCGTGATCGGCCCCTGGCAGCACATCATCAATCGTCACCGAACCGCGGCCGGAGTTGACTTTGGCGAGCAGGCGATCATCGATTGGGACGGCTACGTGCTGCGGTGGTTCGATTATCATTTGAAGGAAGTCGACAACGGAGTGCTGAAAGATCCGCCCGTTCACGTATTCGTAATGGGACGCAACGAGTGGCGGGCCGCTGAAGACTGGCCGCTGCCCCAAACGCAATTCACCAAGTATTATTTGCACAGCGACGGCAAAGCGAACTCGTCGGCCGGCGATGGAAAGCTGACCACCGAGCCGCCTCAAACCGAACCAGCGGACAAGTACGTTTACGACCCCAAGTCCCCCACGCCATCAGCCGCTTTCGCCAACGGCCATATCGACGGTCCGCGCGACATTAGCACTTCGGCGAAACGGAACGACGTACTCGTGTTCCAAACATCCGAGTTGGCCGAAGACGTCGAAATCGTGGGACCGATCACCGCGCGGCTGTTCGCCGCCACCAGCGCCGCGGACACCGACTGGATGATCCGGCTGTCTGATGTGCATCCCGATGGCCGAGCGCTGTTCCTCGCGGAGGGTATCATGCGGGCTCGCCACCGCGACCCTCATCGTGATGGTGCCTTCAACTCCAATGAGTTGACCAAGATCGAACCGAACCGGTCTTATGATTACACGATCGATTTCTGGCGGCCAACAGGAAACGTCTTTGCAGCCGGCCACCGCATCCGCATCGAAATCTCCAGCAGCTTCTATCCCTACTACTTACGCAATCCCAACTCTAGTGGAGACAACATCGGATTGGCGACAAGGTTTAGCCCGGCAAAGCAGACGATATTCCACGATGCTAAACGCCCATCGCATGTCGTGCTGCCAATAATTCCGAAAGACAGCGCGTCCGACTAGCTCAGCATCCGCCAAGATCGCGGCGGATCGCAGAAAGACGCGCGCGAGCAACCAGCGGTCCGTTGAACAAAGACGCTGAGACCCTGGATTCAGCGGCTTTCATGCTCACGTCGGACCTCTCAAACGGCCGCCAACCGCTCGAAGCTTCCCACATGGCACCCTCGCCAAATCGGACCAAATCGATTAGAAACACTAGACTGATTTGATTTCACGCCACTTTAAGGTGTGAACGGGCTCCGTCCCCCACTCCCGCTGGTCTTTCGCCTCTTTTTTCTTGGATCGTAAGTTGTCCCAGGAACTCGTCAAACTCAACACGGATACCGATAGCAAAGGCACCTACGCCTTCGTCAGTTTGGGCTGTCCCAAGAATCTGGTCGATACCGAGCGGATGCTGGGATTGTTGCAGTTGGACGGCTACCAGTTGATCGACGATCCCGACGGCGCGGACTTCGTTGTCGTCAACACTTGTGGCTTTATCGAGCAGGCGCGCGAGGAGTCGTTTTCGGCCATCGACGAAATGCTGGCACTGAAACGGCAAGGCAAGACGCGCGGCGTGATCGTGTCGGGTTGCTTGGCCGAACGGCAAAAAGAAGATCTGCTTCAGCAGCGGCCGGACATCGATTCGCTCGTGGGCGTGTTTGGCCGTGAAGAGATTACCAAAGTCGCCGACCGGTTGGTGGGCCGGCTTGAAGAACAGCGCTCGGTATTTCGGCCGGCGCCCATTCGCGCCTTGCCCGACCGTGACCGGCTGCGAATTACACCCCGGCATTTTGCCTACTTGAAAATCTCCGAAGGTTGCGATCGGCTTTGTACATTTTGCGCCATTCCCAAGATGCGCGGCAAACACGCCACCAAGCCGATCGAAGAAGTTATTCGCGAGGCGGAAGAACTGGCCGCCGGTGGCACGCGTGAATTGATCATTGTTGCTCAAGATACCACTTACTACGGGATGGATTTGTATGGCGAGCCGCGGCTAAACGAACTGCTGCTGCAACTGGAGCAAGTCGACGGCATCGAGTGGATTCGGTTGATGTACTTCTATCCGATGTACTGCACCGACGCGTTGATCGAAACGATCGCCCGATCCGCGAAGATCGTGCCTTACCTCGATATGCCGCTGCAGCATATCAATGACACAATGTTGCGACGCATGGCGCGACGCGTCACACGGTCCCAGACCGAGGCCTTGCTCGAAAAACTTCGCGCACAAATTACTAACCTGGCGATCCGCACGACCTTGATTACGGGATTTCCGGGAGAGACCGACAAGCAATTCGACGAACTAGTTGACTTCGTGGAAGCGCAACGATTCGACCGGCTGGGCGTCTTTACCTATTCCTATGAACCCGATACCCCGGCGGCCAGCTTGGAAGATCAACTGCCGGACGACGTCAAGAACGAGCGTCGCGACCGACTGATGGAAGTCCAGCAAGGAATCGCGTTCGAACGGAGCCAAGCCCAGATCGGCAATGAACAGCTCGTAATACTCGACCGCGAGGTGGAGGGTGAAGAAAACGTCTGGGTCGGAAGATCTCAAGCCGACGCTCCGGACGTCGATGCAATTGTTTATGTAACGGGCGGCGAGCATGAGTTGTTCGCCGGCGACATCGTGCCCTGCGAAATCGTCACGGCCCAGGAATATGATCTGATTGGCGTGGCAACCGGCCCGCGCGGATGATGGTGGACGAATCATGGCTGAGGGTGCGAACGAACAGGCTGGCGAAAAGGTCTTCAACGTCCCCAATCAGTTGAGCGCGGCTCGGCTGGTGCTTTCAATCGTCGTGTTTGTTCTGGTGCCGCTGCATCAATATCGGCTGGCTCTGATCATTTTTGTGATCGCGGCGTCGACGGATTGGCTGGACGGCTGGTGGGCGCGGCGTTTTGATCAGGTCACCAAACTGGGCCGCATGCTGGATCCTTTTGTGGACAAGATCATCATCTGCGGCACGTTTATTCTATTGGCCACCGAGATGCGGGGAGACGCCGTGGACCACTTGCCCTGGTACAGCCTGATCACGGGCTGGATGGCGGTGGTCGTGGTCGGACGCGAACTGCTAGTTACGGCGATGCGCGGATTTATAGAGCAGAGCGGCGGCGACTTTTCCGCCAAGATGTCGGGCAAGCTGAAGATGGTGTTTCAATGCGTGGCGGTCGGCGCGGCATTCGTGGCTTTGATGTACCCCACCGCGCCGCCCTCCTGGCTGGTGTGGACGCTGACGATATCTGTCTGGCTGGCGGTGTTGTCGACGGTGTATTCCGGATTGGAATACATTGTCGTGGCGGCGCGGCTAATTCGCCGTTAAACGGCCCGGTTTCCACCAGCAGCCTCTCAGCTTCTGAATTGCGCGGTCTGAACGAACCATGGAACTCTTCAATTCCGTTTCGGGGATATTGATCACGTCCTTGGTTGTCGTGGCGGTCGCGGGCTGGATCATCATGCTGGTTCGACTGTTGCGGGGGTTACCCTTGTTGCGCTGCGAGCCGAGGCTGCCCGTTCCCTGGGGCCTACTGGATGTTGTCATCGCCATGCTGTTATGGTTTGGGTCGGCGGCGGTGGGCGGTGTGATTGCCGCGTTGGCCTCGGGCGCTACTGGCGGTGATCTGACCAGTTTCTCGCCCGATACTCTGGCGAACATCATTCTTGTCAGTTCGCTGGGATCGGTGGGCGGCACGATCGTTGCCGCGGTGTTCATCGCATTCAAGAACCGCACCACGGCCTTGGATTTCGGCGTACGAATTCGCGGCATGGCGAGAGATGTTTATTTGGGAGTTTACGCGTTCTTGCTGCTGGCCGGACCGGTTTATCTCATCCAGGCGTTCTTTGTGCAGTGGTGGCCGTCCGAGCATCCGCTGATTGAATTGGTCCTCAAGAACCCAAGTCCAAAATTCTTTGTCGTCACGACCATTTCGGCCGTGTTGATTGCTCCGCTTGTTGAGGAGTTCATTTTCCGTGTGTTGCTGCAGGGGTGGTTGGAGAATATCCACGAGTCGGGCAACGATCCCGCGCAACTGCTGTTGGGACGCTTGCCGGCGGCTCTCGATCCGCTGCCACCGTCCGCCCCATCCGAGGATCGAGCGGAAGCAGCATTCGAATCACCTGACGCGAGATTTAGTGAAAGGGGATCTAGTGAAACCGAGGCGCCGCGTGGCACGGTTCAAATAGGTGGCACGGTTCAAAGTGGCACGGTTCAAATAGAGCCCAGTAGCGACAATCCTTACGCTCCGCCGCTGGCCTATCGCGAGCCGCCGCCGGACGACGACCAAGCGGCTGGCTTGGATCGCACCACGAGGCGACCAAAAATGTGGCCGATTTTTGTCAGCGCGATTCTGTTCGCCTTGATGCACTTTTCTCACGGACCGGATATGTTCGCGCTGACCGTGCTGGCAATTGGGCTTGGGTTTCTCTATCAACGCACGCATCGCGTGTTGCCATGCATCATCGTTCACTTCCTGCTGAATGCGGTCAGCATCGGCCTGCTGGCGTTGGAAGCGTTCGGCGGCGGCAGTTGACGGTGGCAGTTGACGGTGGCAGTTGACAGCGGGCTTAGCGGCTGTCGGCCCTGGAGACTCGCATGTGCCCGTACAGAGTATCTCCGCCGCGAATTACGTAGAACTTCATCGGCTGAAAGTCGGTGAAATCGGGCCGGTTCAAGATGTACACCAAATTATCCGAGGAGACCGTCTCCCACAGATGCATCCCCACCAGAATATCTCCCGGCTTGATTCCTTGTTCGTCGGCCGCACTGCTTTCGCGGATGTCCACGATCTTCAGTCCGCCACGGTATTCGGTACCCAGACGTTCGAATTCGGCATTGGGTACGCGGACGAATCGCAAACCAATCAGGTTCCATATTCTTGAAGCGGTGGGCGTCTGGCGCGTGGGTTCGGCGGGCGTCATTTCAAGGTTCAAACTGATCGTCTCTCCGTCGCGAAGAACCGATACGGCAACCGGTTCGCCGCTTTTCGAGTCCAGCAAGGCTCGTTCGATGTCGAGCGCCCGGTCAATCGTTTGCGGCCCGATAGCCGTGATCACGTCGCCCGATTTCAATTCCGCTTTGTCGGCGGGGCTCGATTTCTGAATCGCGTTGACGATGAAATGCGAGGAGCTGTCGGCGCGGACCGTCTTGCCGATGATGCCGTGAGGTACGGAAGAACTGCGTTCGATGCTGAGCAGTCGCGAAGCAACCTCCATGGCTTGATCAACGGGAATGGCGAATCCGATGCCTTGCGCTCCGACCCGAACGGCCACATTGATGCCGATCATTTCGCCGTCGATGTTCAACAGCGGGCCGCCCGAGTTGCCGGGATTGATGCTGGCATCGGTTTGAATCAGGTTGGTGTAAGTCTGTTCGTCGCTGACCTGCACGGTGCGTTGGAGTTCGCTGATGATGCCCTTGGTGACGGTATGGCGATATCCGTAGGCGTTGCCGACGGCCACGACCGGTTCGGCCGGCATCAAATCGCTGGAGGTTCCAATCTTGATCACGGGCATCGGCTGGTCGATCTTGACCTTGATGATCGCGAGATCGGTGGCCGGATCGTGGGCGACCAAGCGGGCGGTCACGGTTCGTTTATCAGCCAGTGTGACTTGAATGCGGCGGACGCCTTCAATGACGTGATAATTGGTAATCGCATAGCCACGTTCGTCAATCACGACGCCCGTGCCCATGCCGTTGACTTGTTTGTACGAGGACGCCGAGCCCAGTTGATCTTCATAAGCGGGAACGGTCTTCTTCCCATGAATGTTCACCACCGACGGCCTGGCCAAGCGGACCGCGCGAACCATTGGAGTTTCTCGAAGCGCCGAGGCAAATCCGGTCACGCACGTGTGGAACACCAGAAAGCTGGCAATCAACGCGCTGGGAATGCCACGCCGAATAGACAAGTGTCGAGGGTCGATCATAGGTTGCTCGCCTTAAATCACGCAGCGTCCTTGGCAAGGAGTGGCCAAGGAATGGGTCTGTGCGTGACTTGCAGATGGTGCGGATTTGGTAGGACAAGAGTCTAAATCGGACCGCGCCCGTCCATTCCGTTAGCGAGCGGTGTTGCCAGCGGCACGAATCGCCCAGCTTGCCTGTTTAGTTGCGAGAATCGCCGGCGTGCGTTGCCATGCGCGGCTACTTGCCTTTCCAAGCGTCCGCATTGGTGGGGGTGCCAACATCTTCAGCCGGCAACGGAGGCGTGGAAATCAGACCAGACGCGTCTGAAGGCGGCTCCGGCATGGGCTCGGCATCTACTTGAGACTCGGCCGGCAGTTGGCTGGCGGGCAAGATGGGATGCAACTGCATCGGTTCTGGTGGCAGTGGCAGAGGTTCGTCGTCCTGCCGCGGGAGTTCGTCCGCGGTGTACGGTAGCAGCACCGCTTCCATTTCGTTGACCGGCTCGGGCGGATCGCCGAAAAACGGATGACGCCCGGAAAATACATCTCGAGTGGGTACGGGATGAAATCGCGGATGGGGCGCAGATAGCGGCACATCAACTCGTGAATGGCCCGGCAAATTGACCTGCAGCGGGATCACACCGTACTTGATGGCCTCCACCAGTTCACGATTTTCTTTGCCGTTGCAATCGCCGGGTTGGTCGGGCACCGCGCGGCACCCAGCCACCAGAGCCAGACCGCTCATCAATAGAACTCGAAACTGCTGTCTTGCACTGCCTGCCAGCATCATCGCCCCACTTAATCTCGGCGCTCGTCTCCCAACTTGAGATCCCATGAAGATAAATCATCGACGCCGCCCGCCCGATTCTTCGCGCTAATCGTCAATTCTCGCCTAGTTTGCCGACTCGGCCGTGTGCGTTGATGCTGGCTTGCTGTCAGTTCGAAATACCAACCGCAAGAGCTGCAATAACAGAAAGGCGATAAATGGATAGAATGGCCACAGTCGCAACAACAAATGGGACCGCGGCGTGGGGTTGTCGAATTCCAGTTCCCCGGGGCGGTCGCGAAAGGGCCAAGTGAGTCCTTCGAAGAGTGCCATGCCAAGCATGATGAGCATGCCCATTAGCAACAGCAAACAGCCGCCCATCGCCATGACACCCTTGAACGATTGTTCCTCGGTATGTTCTTCACCGTACAACTCGATCGTCCGTCCGCGCTTGAGGCTTTGCTGGACCGCCGAAACCACCTCCAAGTTTTGACAGGCTTCGTTCCAAGTCCAGGCCGGTTCGCTGCCCTCGATCGCGGCCGCGAAGGTCTTGCAAATCGTCTGGCAATCATCCCAATCTTCGCGACTTGTGGGATCATGGCCAGGTGCTTCGGATTCGACTCGCCACTGTCGAGGGTCCGCGCCGAGCGTTAGCGTGGAAGTGCCATCGGAGCCAATCAGTTTGACTTTTCCAATGGAATCGCCGCTGGCCGGTACTACCGACCAGCGGGCCAGGATGTTGTCGTCCGTTAACAAGTGCATGCTCAAGTTGGCATACGACTCTGCTTCGCGCGTCCCTTGCATGGCGCTGACGTTGGAAATGCCGCCCAGCAATCGGCGTATGACTTCCAGGTCGCGTGCTAACTCCGAAAGCACCGAATCACGACTTCGATCGGCCAGTGATCTTTCAAAAACCAACTGTTCCAACTCTCCCAATCGATTCGTCTTGGCCTCATCGCCCGCGCCCTCCGCGACCATTCGGGCCACGAAGGCGAGCAACGGATGTTGTCCGCCTGGAAAGTAAGGGACCATGACGCCACCCGTATCTTGCCGGATCATCTCCAACTCGAAAGCCACCATGCACTCGCAGGCCGGATGGACCACCAGCAGCGGCACCGATTCCTGCACGAGTTTTCGCAATTGATCGGCGCGACGATCATCTTCAAACTTTCCGCACACCACGACGCCATCCACCGCTCCCGACAACAAGGATTCCCACTGCCGATCCCAAAGGGCCAGGGGAAAGAGCGCTTGCAGTTCGTCTTCGAATTGGCTTACGTCGTGAATGGCAACGACCTTGTGTTGCCGATCCGCCGCCAAGTGGCGGACCAGCGGCAGGGCGGATTGGTTGATTCCCAAAAGTGCCAGATTCATTCGAAGATCGAGTCCCATAGGTTTCACGCGCGAGTTTCATGGCAGGCTATCAGCAGCCGAAGGCGTCGACAAGGACGCTGCGCCGCCCACGCGTCCGAATTGGCTCACGATCCGTAGATCAGTTTCATATCCGGCCGTTCCGTGCAGAAGTAGTGCACCCAAATGTACGCATGGCTGACCAAGGCCACGACCAGGGCCGACCACGACGCCCCCGCGATGGCGATCACCCACAGCGCCAAGAAGGCGAATGTGTACATCGAGTTGCTCGAGTACCGAAAGATCCCTTGCTTCACTAGCGGCATGCTTCGACAGCTCTCGTCGAAATGGTCGATCCCCGCCGCGCGAGCCATGCCGAAATAACGCACCACGGAATAAAGTGTGTAAGCCGCCGGCAAGCCGAGAATCACGCACAACACGACTCTGACAGGAATCGGCAAATCGAGCGAATCGTGATCCGCGATCACCAATAAGGTCAGGCTGACAGGCCGCGCCACCAGCAGGATCATGAATACTGTTTGGTAGATTACAAATGCACGCGAACCGAGCCGCCGCGTAACCGTCGAATAACAGAGTTCGCTACGCCATGCCAGCCAAACGTACATCTGATGGAGGACAGGGACGGCGAGCGAGATAGTGAACCAGACCCGCGCGTCGAGTCCAAATAAGCGTGATTCGGACAACGCCGTCCATTTGACCCCCAAGAAAGCTCCAACAAGCAGGGCAATCAGGGCCAGCAGATGGACTTTCTGGCCGACGAAGAAAAACCGAGGTGGTGCTGAGGGTTTGCCTGTCATGGAGTCTGTCATGCCGCCGCTACGCGGTCCAATTCATGGTTTGCCGAGCGTAGCCACAGGGAGAAAGTAGTACATAATCTTGACGCGGCGCGTTCCAGCGAAAACAATCGGTCGGTGCATTGTACTTCTCTTCTACGTGCGAGGGCTCGACGAATGTCTTTATTCTTATCTTCCTATCGCTCCGCGCGGGCGGTCGCATGGTTGCTGGTTGCTGTCTTTGTTTTGCAGGGCGCGGGGCATGACGGTCGCGGCCAGACTGCCGTGGGCGAAGAACTGCCTGGCCTCAAGAGCCGCCTTGAAGAATCTCTACGATATCTTTCTTCCGATGAACTCGACGGCCGTGGCCCGGGGACGGCGGGGATTGATAAAGCGGCCGAATACCTCAGCCAACAGTTTTCCAGCATGGGATTGAAGATCGATCATTTCAACGGCCAGCCCTATCAGCCTTTTGAAATCAACTCGCATACCGAACTGGGTCCCGCTGAACAGAATCAATTGGTGTTGATCGGCAAGCCGGCGGACGGCAAGGAAGCGGCTCGAATCGAGCTGGCCTTAGGCAAGGACTTCAACACACTGGCGGTCGGCGGCAACGGCAAAGCCGAAGCGCCGCTGGTTTTTGTCGGGTATGGAATCACCGCCAAGCGGCTCGAATACGACGACTACGAAGGCCTGGATGTGAAAGGCAAAGTCGTCATCATGATTCGCAAGGAACCCGAGCAACAGAATTCGAAAAGCGTATTCAACGGCACCAAGCCTTCGCGGCACGCCTTTTTCTCGACGAAGGTCAACAACGCTTACGAGCACGGCGCGGCGGCAATTATCTTCGTCAACGACAGACTGGGAATCGATCAGACCGCAAAGGCTTCACGCCAACCCTGGGAAAAGGCGTTGAATAAACTGGTCGAGTTGCGAAGCGCGTTTGCCAAGACGGAAGCCCCAACGGAAGCGCAATCAGCCAAGCATCGCCAAGAGGTGGAAAAGCTTGTCGAGCAGTTGTATTCGCTCAAGCAAAAGCCGCCAGCCGACGCGGACAAGATACCAGCCTTGGGCGGCGCGGGTTCCGGCGACGGTCGCAAAAAGATGCCGGTTTTCTTTGCCCGTCGCGCGGCCGTGGACCAAGTCGTGAAGGCAGCGTTGGGTGAGAGTCTCGACAGCTTGGAGAGCAAAATTGACGAAGGGCCCAAGCCGCAAAGCCAAGTTCTCGAAGGCTGGAGCGTTGCTTGTCAGGCGAATCTGCGGCGTGTCAAAGCGCAAGTCAAGAATGTCGTGGCCGTGCGAGAAGGTTTTGGGTCGCTGGCTGACGAGACGATCATCGTCGGCGCGCATTACGACCACCTGGGCCAAGGCGGCCCCGGTTCGCTGGCTCCTTGGACCAAGGAAGTCCACAACGGCGCGGACGATAATGCCTCGGGAACAGCGGCACTGTTGCAGGTCGCCAAGTCGCTGTCGCAATTGCCCGATAAGCCGCGGCGACGCTTGGTGTTCATCGCCTTTAGCGCCGAGGAGCGGGGTTTGCTGGGTAGCAAACACTATGTCGATCATCCTCTGTTTTCGCTGGAAAACACCGTGGGAATGGTCAACTTGGATATGGTCGGCCGGCTGAACGACAACAAGCTGATCATTAGCGGAACAGGAACCGCCTCCGAATTCGACGGCATCATCGACCGCCTGAATAAGACCTATAAGTTCAATCTAACGAAAGATCCCGGCGGATTCGGCCCCAGCGATCACGCGACGTTTTATCGGCGTAAGATCCCGGTGCTTCACTTTTTTACGGGAACGCATTCCGACTACCATCGCCCGAGCGACGATCATGACAAGATCAACTTCGAGGGGATGCTGCGAATCACGCAAATGGTGACCGATCTCACCACCGAGATCGTTCAGGCCGAAAACCGCCCCACCTATAAAACAGATCCTCGTTTGCCAGCCCGGGGAAATCGACCGGTGATCGGCGCGGTTCCCGACACGGAACAAAATGCGAAAGGATTGACGCTGGCCGACGTAACCAAAGACGGGCCCTGCGCCCGCGCCGGCATTCAAGGCGGCGATGTTCTCGTCAAGCTTGGCGATGCCGCGATCACCGGGATTGCCGATATTGAAAAAGCACTGCAAAAGCACAAGCCGGGCGACAAAGTCAAGATCGTCGTGATCCGCGACGAACAGGAAAAAGAATTCACCGTGAAGCTCGATCCGGCGCGTTGACAGCTCACCGTCATTCCCGCGGAGGCGGAAATCCAGGGAACGCGCCGCTTGCTCTCGGCAACGTCACTTGATGACCGTCATTCCCGCGCAGGGGCTTGTCGATTTAATGTATCCCCATTTTGGGAGGCATGCGGTCTAGCCAAGTTGGGCGGCTGGCGCTAAATTTGGTCACAGCTTTTCGACTGCAGGAAGGATGGGCCGCCATGAGTCAGCGA
>JAJDEH010000436.1 GCA_029259935.1 Planctomycetota bacterium | reverse complement strand
CACCAAACGGCCGTACAGCTTCCCGCATCGAATCCAACTTATGGGCCTTGCGGCATAAACTTTGCCAAGACCACAAACTCAAAAAATCAAAACACAAAACAACGACACTGACAAAAATAAAAAAATGTGACCAAACCCAAGCTCTAGCTCCCCCTTGAAAAAGGGGGAGAACTGGAGAACGGTGTTTCCCGCCGCTTGCCGCTTCCGTGAACACCGGGGAGCTGACGCACCCCGCTCGCCTTGTGTTGAACGGATTTCTAACTCTGCCAAACCACTGGATTGATAAGTTCTAAGTTATCGTAACGTAGAGGTTTGGCGGGGCAATACCCAGGGAGGGATTGAGAAACGGAGCAGCCTCAAGGCTGGGCACCAATTCTAGCCGGTCCCCAAGTGGCATCCGCTTGCCTGGATTATTCACGAGTAGTTCACAAAATGGGACTGGCTCCGAGCCAAGTAGGATAGGGACGCGGATTTGAGGCGGATGTCTCGGTGCCTGTCCCATTATTGACTCCCGTGGTGAATAGCGTCCGGTTCTGAAAAACCGGGGCTAACGCCCAACGGCTGATCAAAACGCGACACTTGTTTCGCGAACGATCCTGACGCGCTAACGCACCCCGCTCGCTATTTCAATTCCGATAGCGAGATTCGCGTCAGCCAGACGTCTTCCTTGTTGACCGAGTAGGCCACGTACAGCGACTCGTTCCAAACCAACGCGTTGGGGTACTGCCAGCCGTCGAGTTTCTGTTTGCCGACAAAGCGCTGCTTGGTTGGCTCGCCGCGGATCAGCCAAGCTCGATCGAACGTTACGCCGTCGTCGCTGAGCGCGATCGTCAGCAGGCCGCGGTTCAGCCGTCCCGGTCCCGGGTTGTTGATCAAGAAAATTCTGCCGTCGGGCAATTGGCCGGTGCAGAAGCGGGCGGTCGAATCGGGAAAATTTGTCTTACGGGGGACCGTCCACGTCAGCCCATTGTCTTGGCTTGTGCTGGCGTACAAGAAGCCGCTCGAGTTACGAAAGGGAGCCACGATCAGGCCGTCGCGGCGCGCGAAAGGACATGGCTCGGTGTAGCCGAACACCGTGATTCCGTTGGGCTGGGCGTCGGCGGGCGAGATGGCCGCTTGCCGCCAGTCCGACAGGCCGGTGGGATCGTCCGAAACCAACAAGTTCATCCGCGCCTGGTTCGACTTCCACCGCGGTCCCACGTGTTCGCCGCCCAGCAGCAGCCGTCCGCCAGGCAGTCGCTTGGGAGCTTCGATGAAGAACCCCGTCGCCACGCGGCGCGGCTCGCTCCACCGCCGCCCGTCGCTGGACGTGATCGCGAAGAGGCCGTTCTTTGGATGATGCAGGTTGTGAATAGGATAATCGTGCCGCAGTGTGTAGTAGGCGACCAAGGTTTTGCCGGCAACGAGAAAACCGGCGGCGATACAACCGTCTTGTTTGCCTGTAGGGGCGGCCAGCACTTGCGGCGGCGACCACTTCCGCCCGTCGGCACTGTGGCTATAGAGTACGCGCTGTGCCGGCCGATCTTCATGGCGAATTCCGTTGGACCACGAGCAGAACAGTTGTCCTTGAAATAGAACGAGACCCGGATGGTGCGAGAAGCGATAGCCGCCTTCGTCGGTCGCCTTGAACAGTTGAACGTGTTCGCCGGGAACGGTTTCCAGGCCCAGCGATTTCTTATTCGATAAGTCGAACAGCCCTTCGGCGGCGCGTAACGGCGGCTCGGCTTCGCCGGCAGGCGCGCCGCTAGCCGATGCACCAACGAACCATGCTGCTAGAACGATCGTGGTTGTCTTCATTGAAGTTCCCGCTGACGTTGAGTTTCATTAGTGCTTTGTCACAGCTTAATGTTACGGTGCCATGGCCATCTTGTCCGTGCTCGTAGCGTCCACTGGCGAGACGCCAGTGGCACCCTGGGCGAACGCAACTAACCCTAATTCTTAGCTGTGACAAAGCACTAGTGGGCCGTCTGCCTATCTTGAAGCCGTGAACTGAAAGGCGTAGAGGTCGGCGTCCCGCAGTTGGAAGCGAAGCCGAATTGGCTTTCCGGCGAGGCCGCTGACATCGGATCCGGCGGTCCAGCGGGCAACGTGGGAGATGCGGTCTCCGATGATCTCGGGGCAGTCGGCAAGCGAAAAGCCGTGCAGCGGTTGGCCGGCGGCATCCTGTATTTCAATGCGCAGGCTGCCGGCCGCCGACGTCGAGTAGTTCAGGCTCAGTTGCTTTCCATGGAAGACAAGCGGGCGTGTGACAATTTCGCCTCCGGCGTACGGCGCGTTGGCCGAAACGAAGCCGTCCATGCGGATGCTGTATCGCCGCAATCGCGTTTGGCCTTCGCGCCAATAACCCTCACCAAACAGCATCGAGATTTCGGTGGGCTCGCCGCCGTCGCGCGGCTTCGTTTCATAGAGTCCATAGTTTTGGTAGTTGTCGCCGTACATCCAGCGGGCCTCGGCCTGCGGACCGGGCCGTAAAAAGGCTTCGTCCCAGCGGCGAAAACGAACTCCGTCGCGGCTGCTCATGAACAGGCCATCGGTCAAATCGGAACCGACGCGGGCGTAAGCCGCCGCCAGTTCGCCGCGCAGCGCCCGTGGCGGCAGGCTGCTGAGTTGATCGGTCATTTGGCGGGCGACGTAACGTGTTGGAAAACCGAATCGCAAGTGAGGAGCCCGATAGTAGGGGGCGATCTGATTGGTGTACATCTGCTGCGGCGGCGATCGAGGATACTCTAGCGGAACCGGTTCCGACCATTGGCGTAGATCCGGTGAATGCGACGTGGCGATCGCCCGCAATCCGTCGACGACGGTCCGAAAGTAAATTACATACCGCTCGTTCCGTGGTTCCCAAAACACGACATTCATGGAATCGAGCGCGCCGTGAGTAAAAATCGGCTTGTCGCTTTTCGACCAATGGATTGCGTCGGGCGAGGTGAACAGAAATAGCCCCGTTTTCCAAACGCCGCCGACGGCTTTGAATTTTTCCTCGGGCTTGCAGCCCGGCCGCTTGTCGAGGAAGGGGACAAACGTGCTCGATTCGGAACTGCCCGGCCAGACCATGTTGTTGGCCAGCGGATCGGGCATTTTGTCGGCACCTTTGCCGCGCCAACGAAACAGGCCCAGGTTGGGTTTCGTCCAGGTGATGCCGTCGCGACTCTCGGCATAACAAACCACCGGGCTGTTGGCCATGAGCAGTTTTCCGCTCTCCCAGGTCATGCGATGGCCACGATAGATCATGATCAGCCGCTGGCCGTCGCGCATCACCGTCACGTAGCCGGTGGTGTTGCCTTCCCAAGGCTGATCGAATTTCATCGCGATCTCGCGCGGCGTGGGATGGTGCAGGGTTAACTTCGCGCCACCGACGAACGATTCGACAAGATAGTCGTCGACCAAAAGCTCGCGCCGCGTGCCGATATCGATCGCCTTGGTTTCGTCACGGGCGGCTGCGCGGACATTTTGAGAAGCGCCCGCCAAGGCTACACCGGTGGCGGCGACCGTGGCGGCTTGTAACCACTTGCGGCGCGTAAGTTCTCGTTTTCTTTCCTGCATCAGAAAGGCGTTTCTATTTTCAAGGTTGGTGGCTATGGGCATGTAAGGGAATAAGGAATAACTTGTGGTGCGGGCGTCCCGCCTGCCCGCTGCAGCCGAGACGGCCGCACCACAAACTTCAATTGAATTTCAACGAGAACAGGTCGGCATCCTCCATCACGAAGCGGATCTTTATCGGCTTGCCAGCCAAAGCGCTGACATCCGCGCCGCCTTTCCAGGACACGATCCGTGCGATGTGGTCGCCCCAGATCGGTTCGCAGTCTTCTAGCGTGAATCCGGGGATCGGCTTGCCGCCGGCGTCTTGCAGTTCGACGCGGACTTGCCCGGCGGCACTGGTGGAGTAGTTGATTTCCAGTTCCTTGCCGGTGAAGGTCAGCGGCTTGGTGACCAGTTCGCCGCCGGCAAGCGGCGCGTTGACCGAGACAAAGCCATCGAGCCGCATTGCATAGCGGCGTCCGCCCGTGAGAAACATCGACATCTCCGCCGGACCTGTTTGATGGATACCGATCGCGGCGTAATTGGCGCGGTTCGCCCAACCATCCTTGCCGACGCCGGGCCGAATAAACGACTCGGTGAACTGCCGGTCGAACCGCGAACCGCCTCGCGTGCTCATCAGAAGAATATCCGTGGCCGACCCACGTTTTGCCATGAAACGCGTGGGCAGCGCCACGTAGACATGCGGCGCGCGAAAGTAGGGTTGCGTGCAAGCGGTGTATAGATGTTCGCCCGGCAGGTTCGCTTCCATTTCGACGAAGGGCGTCCAGTTGATGAAGTCTTTCGATGTCGTGCGGGCGATGCCGCGATAGCCTTTGATGAAACGGCGGAAGTAACAGACGTAGGCCTGTTCGCTGTCGGACCAAAACGCATAGTTCTGTGAATCGAAATACTTGCCCCACTCTTCGGGGACCACGGGCTTGTCGCGGAGCTTCTTCCAGTGAATGCCGTCGGGCGAGACAAAGGCCTTCAGCCCGCCTGGACCGCGCTTCTCGCGCACGGCCAGATGTTCCTTGTGAGGCTGATAGGCCAGCCCGCCGAGCGCCTTGTATTTTTCCGCCTCGGGAACGCCGGGACGCGTGTCGATGAAGGGTGTGAAATTGTGAGTCACCAAGAACTCATTCATCAGCACGATGTTGCCTTGCGGAAAGGTTTCATGTTCGTAAAGGTTGAGTTTTGGCAGCGACCAGTGCACGGCGTCCTTGCTTTCGGCGTACAGTGTCACTTCGCCTTCGTGGTATTGTTCCCATCCCTTCTTCCAATGGTTGCCCGGCTTGGTGTCGCCCCGATAGTAAAACTGAAATTTGTCATCAGCTCGCAGCACGGTGGCGTAATGCCCGTGGGGGCGACGCGGTGAAACGGGAGGCATGAGCTGTGGCGTGTGCAGCTTGAGCCGTGCGCCATTCAGTTTTTCCACGACAATCTGGTCGAGGAATAGCTCGCGCCGGGATCCAATGTCGAGTACACTTGCCGACTCGTCGGCGGGCAAGCGTCTTTGCGGAAGGAGGATACCGCAGAGGATCAATCCGATGATCGACACGGTTTTGAGGCAATTGCTTCGCAAGACGACGGTCTGGTGGTAGGTCATTTCGGTGGGATCTCCAGGGTGTTTTTCTATTGTATCAACCGCGGAAGCGGATCGGTAATTGGCGGTATGGGTTAAGAGGTGACGGCGACCCCCTCTAACTCCCCCTTGGCA
>JAJDEH010000435.1 GCA_029259935.1 Planctomycetota bacterium | reverse complement strand
TACGGACTGGTCATTCGTCTCAGGTTGCTCTCCACCTTGTCTCGCGACAACGCAGTTACCACTTTCGACTACAGGCTGGTAACGGTAGCCTGGACGGGACTCTCACCCGACAATTCAAACGCCTTCACAGGCGCACTAGGCGCCGCCATTGCTGACGGCGTCCCCCACACCACCGTACATGCGGGTCCGCATACGGCGGTTCAACGAAGGATTTAAGTCGGTTTCCAGAGTAACGTCAGGGGGGCAGGCTCTTCTGTGCTTCCAGCGTGCTCCGCGTTGTTGACGGTTTCCAATTGTTCCAAGTCTTTTTCGTTGGTCCGCCACGCGGGTCAACTTAGACGTTATCCGATCACATCCCTCAGAATGGAAAAACCCACTCATGGTAAAAAAAACGAGATCAGCAACAAGTGTCGCGGTCGTCGACTACAACGCATGGTGGGACAAGAAAGGCAAACGCGAGCGTTGGCAGATCGAGGTCACGCTACAGCAAGGTAAACCAATCATTCTCAAAGACATCGACAGTCACACTGAGTTTATTGCCGTCCTCACCTTGCTCCAGGGAGAAAAGACCGTCTTCGTAACGGACGGCTGGGTCCTGTCCACAAAACCTTAACCAACTATATTGTGATCCGTCAGCACGCTAAACACGGTTTGTATTCGTTTACTTCTCCATGATCGAAGCAAAAGCACATTCCTCGACTTATTCGTGATTGTCATCAAAGTGGTCACGCGGAAATCTTTGAGTACGTCCCGCATGATGCGCTGACATTCACCGTCGACGGTGATGGGGATATACGGGGGCATGATCAAGACGCATCATGTAGTTGGTAAACCAAATTGCCGCGACGCTTCGACGTCACGAACGGTCGCAGGTTTTTAAGGCTCGCGTGTTGCTTTTTCCCCATCGACTGAAATGGCCGAAAGTCCGACGGGCGGCCGCAGCGGCGCGGGTGCCGCGTCGCGGACCAGCTTCAACACCTCGTCGCTGGGGATTTGCGCGGCACCGAGAATGAAATCGAAGACTTGGCCTGTTCCGTCGCTGGTGGACTCGCGGTGCGCGAACCATGCGCGACGGTCGGGGGCGTCGACGGCGTGCTGCCCCTGGCGGATGCTGTATCGCCACGGGGTCGTTCGCTGACGTCGATCGATGAGGTACAAGTCATCCAGCATCAGATAGCCGTCGCGATGATATTCCAAACCGATTTGGCGGTGCCCCGGATCTCGATGTTCGTTCCAACCAGGACTGACGGCCGAATACAAGAGATCGAACTGCTCGACGACCTTGCCGCCGGCTAGGTCCCAGAAGATCATCTCGCGGCGACCCTGATACCCGAGGATCGCGGCCAGTTCCTTGCAATCCGGATGGATGGCGACTCGCAAAACCGCCTGGGGCGTTTCGGACGCTTGCAGTATTCCAACCCACGCGCCGGACCGCACATCGATAATACCAATGCGGTCGCCGTCCGAGCTCGCCAAGTAACGTCGATTGGCGCTAAAGTCATGGGGATGGCCAAAATCCTCGCAGCTGTAAATGGCGGTACACTCCGGCAGCCTCCAGCAAACGAGCTTGCCGGCGGGATTGACAGTTAAGACCCGATCTTCGTCAACGAAGCGAACCCAGGTGGCCGTCCGCGGGTTTTTGGCTTCCGGTTGTCCGGCTTTCGAGATGTCCTCCAAAAACGGCTCCTGGGCGAAGGGCCGCCAGCCGGCGATGTGAGACTTGGTCGTCAGATCGACAACATCGACGCGTGAATAGGCGTCGACCTTATTGAACAGACCCAACAGCGCGCGCGTTCCATCCGGACTGACATCCGCCAAGCGATAGTCCTCGCGAATCGGCACGGAACCAACCTGTTTCCCCAGCCGCAAGTCGAAGCGAACCAGCAACTCACGCGCCTCGCCCTCGTCCGGTCGTTCGGGTGCGACATGGAAGTGGGCGACCGCGACGGACATTTCGGGAGAAGCAAACTGAATTCGCCGCAGCTTGGTATCGAACGCCCGAGTTCTCACAAGTTGCAACGGCAATTTGACCTCTTCCACGGCAAACGCGGCCCGCGCCTCGACGGCGATCGACGGCACTTTCTTGTTCTCTGCCGAGGAGATCATCCTGCCCGCCTCGGTATCAGCGATCGTCAACGGCGGCAGGCCGATGTCTTGCGCGATTCCGCCGTCGCGAACGACCTTGATCGACGCATCCAGTTGTCGTGAATCCATCTTGACGGTTCGATACTCCCGAACATCCGGATCATCTCCGATCATCATCGCCAGTACCGACCCACCTGGCAGGCCGCGACGTGGCATTTGCCAGTAAACACTGCTTGGCATCCGGTAACAGAACTTGCCGGTACGGCGATCGATGACATCGCGACCGTAGTACAGCAGCAGTTCGTTATTGGGAAACCACTCCAGCGCCGGACCCAAACGATAGTTGACTTGCAACGAATCGAGCCTGGCGGCGACTTCCGCCAACAGGCTGGTCTTGCCGGTTGCCCAGTCGATACACCACATGATCGGCGATGGTCCCACATCGAGGCGGCCCAGCAACGCCAATTCGGTTCCGTTCGCCGTAAACGCCACGGTCTCCACGACCTCGATGCCAGCCGGCAAATCGAGCCGTCCAACAATCTCCGCGTTCGACAAGTCGTGGACAAGGATTTCCTTGTTCCAATGGATGACAAGAAAGCGGCCGCCGGGGCTGATCGCAACCGCCTGCAAGTCTTGCGATAAGGGTCCGCTGGTCCAACGGGCAGTCACCGTTCCGGAACGCAAATCGATGCGGCGGAATTGGAGCTTGCCGCCGTCGTCACGGATCGATAGAAGCCCATGTTGCGAAGTGAGGTATTCTTGCCGCCGGAGATCCACGCTCTCATCCGGCGAATCCGCCGCGTAAACGCGTTCCCCCGTGACAAAAGAATAGACTTCGATTCGACGATCGGAGGCGGCTCCCATGTAAGCTAGAAAATACCGGCCCGAGGGACACAGTTCGTAATCGCCATGCTCGGTGAGGTCCAGAACGACCGGCGATCCAACCGGCTTGCCGGTGCGTTGATCATAAACAGACCACCGCGACCGATCGTCCTCGGGCATCCCCACCGCAAAAAAGGGGCTCGGGCCAAACGGAATGACCGACCACCCTTTCTTCAGCGGAACCTTTATCGTTGCGGCGACCAATGGATCCCAACCAGGAAATGGATCCACCGATGCACTCCATGGCACTCGCTTGGCGGGCGGCTGATCTTTCGTTCCGTCCTTTGCGGTAACGGCATCGTTGGATGGATCACTGTCGGGAGGCGTTTTGTCAGAGCCACCGGACGGGAATCGTTCCGGGTCTTGATTCTTGTTGCCGTCCGTTTCAACGGGTGTGGCGACCTCGTTGGTCCGACTGTCCGCGCCGGATCGAGGCGCATCGGCTTTGGCCACCGCCGTCGAATCCGTGCTCTGACTTGGTTGCCGCGCCGCAAATTTGACGGGCTGATCGCCTAGCGGCGTTAGCTTCCAACTTGTCACTCGAAATTCGGTATTCCATCCACCGAGCATGAGCTGATTGGCCGCCGGCTGTTGAAAGAAGCGGCTATCGAAGCTGAGCCGCGACGGCGCACCGCGAAAGTCAATAAACACGCCCCCATCCACATCGACCAGCACGCTTTCCCGACGAACGATGACGCGGATCTTCTTGGCGGAAGAACTATCACCGAATACGGAAAACTGCTGAGACGTTACGTTGTCCTCGGCCAGCTTTCCGTCGACCCGATTCAAGCCGCTCAGCTTCCTGCCCCAACCTTCGATTACAACCGAAGTCGTGAAGCCTCCGACATGAATTCCTAGGTTCAGCGATTCTTGGCCTTTCGTCCGGGCCACTTCCATGAGCAGTTCGTATTGCTCGGGAAGTTCCACCTCGAAATTTAACTGCGCCGCTTGAACTGGGGGAATGACCAGCGCCTCATCGTCAAATCGGAAGTTGCCATTGACCGTATCCCGCCGCGGATCAATCAGCGCCAGCAGATCCACATCGGATCCAATCCGATAGACGTTGGTCAACGGAGGGCGGCCGGCGATTGGCGGGGCAGGTTGGGAATTCTTACTCTTGGAACAACCGGCCAGCATCATCAACAGTAGCGTCGTCGCCATAAGCGTCGTCGCCAGTGATGGACCGTGCCGCCGACACGAGCCGCTCTTGCCGTAAGGAAATAATATTCTCGACAAGTCGCTCTCCCATGATGCGCGAGCGCGCAATTTTCAGGACCGGCGGAAAATTATTCCAATCTCTTTATGTTCCCAATTCTAAGCAGGTTTGCAACGTCAGATAGCTGAGAGTCCAACATTTCCTCCTCTTGAGGCGCGAGTCGGCGACGCCCGCCGCCATTCAATCGAGGATCTCCAATACCGTTTCCGGAGGCCGGCCCAATCGTGCCCTTGGGCCCACCACGACAATCGGCCGCTCGATGATTTGCGGATGAGCCGCCATGAGCGCGATAAGCTGTTCACGAACTTGCGTATCGGGAAGATTCAACTGCCGGTACTCCTTGTCGCGAATCAGCTCGCGAGGCTCGATGGCCAGCTTTTCCAAAATCTGTATCAACGTGGTTTCATTCGGCGGATCGTTCAAATATTCGACGACATCAAATTCGATGCCCCGATCTTGCAGAAGCGACAGCGTCTGCCGGCTCTTGCTGCAACCCGGATTGTGGTAGATGGTTGTTTGGCTCATATCAAACGCCTGTTTCCAAAGTTGCGAGAGAATTCAAACTGGTTTTCTGGACCGCTATCACTGCCAGCCTAGTACGGTCGTGCGGGTTATTACGATTTTGCTGGTTTTTTCCGAAGATCGGGTGACCGGCGCTCCGAACTAAATTAGCAGCTATGGACGTGCGCCCGCAAACGCGCGACAAGCAGAATTTTACGAACATCATTCCGGGGGGGATGCAGGCATGGCCCAAAGAGTGCGCAAGGTACAAGTCGGAGTTTTGTGTTTTTGGATGTGCTGTGGAGCGGCGATGGCGGGGCCACCAAAGCACTCCAAGCCATCTGCCAGCCGGTCGATCCGTGTTTCGACGATCCGCGATGTCGCCCTGCGAGACGGCAGTGTACTGGTGGGAACCTGCATGCAGCCGGACGCCAAACGCCTGAGCGGAACGCCCGTGACGCTGATGCAAAACGGCAAACCGATCGTGGCGCTAAAATGCAATCGAGAAGGCCGCTTTGCCGTGCTTGGCATTCGTCCTGGCGTCTATGAAGTTCGCACTCATAACGCGGTCGACTTGGTGCGTATTTGGGCACCCAGCACCGCACCGCCGTCGGCCGCGACGGAACTGCTGATGGTCGTGGAACAGCAGGTGGTTCGAGGGCAAGAGAACGTCGACGTGGCGAATACGCTGGAACGGGCCGCCGTGGTGGGCGCGGGCGTGGCCGCTGCTGGAGGCGGACTGTATTGGGCGCTCGACTACAACAAAACTGGCAGCTAGTGCTTTGCTACAGCTAAGAATTAGGGTTAGTTGAGTTCGCCAGGGGTGCCACTGGCGTCTCGCCAGTGGACGCTACCAGCACGGGCAAGATGCCCGAGGCACCCTAACATTAAGCTGTGACAAAGCACTAATGCCAGTCGAAAACCCATTCCAAACGAGTCTTCAAATCGGCGGGCGGCGCATGCCGCCCCGCGATGCCCGCTAGTCAACGTCCATTTGATCGGATGGCTCGCGCCGTTCCGTTGCCTGCTGTCGAATCGCGGCGCGCGATCACTGCCGAATACCCTCGAAGCTCATTTGAATAAAGACTTCGTCGCCGATGGGGCCGAGCATGTGTTTCATCCCAAAGTCCGACCGCTTGACCTTGAACTGAGCGCCAAATCCGGTGCGATATTGTCCGGACCCTGGTCCTTCCCCTAAATGCTTCAAGGGAATGGAGATTTCTCGCTTTGTCCCGTGCATGGTCATCTGGCCCACCATATCATAGCCCTTCGGCGTCTTGCGAATTTGCGTGCTTTCAAAGCTAATTTTGGGGAATTGACTCACCCCGAAAAACTCGTCGCCGCGCAAGTGTTCGTCCCGTTTCGAATTATTGGTGTCGATCGAACTCGCTTCGATCGCAATTCCGAACCAGCAGTTGTCCGGGTTCGACTTGTCGATGACGAACCGACCGCCCACCCGGTTAAAGCGTCCATAGGTATAGCTGAAGCCGGCGTGGCTGACCGCGAAGGTGACGCTGGTGTGATCCGGATCCAGCGTGTAGTGGTCTTCGCCACGAATCGATCGCGACGCACCAAAAACGACCGACAAACAAACGAACAAGTAAATGCATCGACTCATCCCTGAATCTCCTATTTTTTCCTTTTAATTCTAAGAAAGAATTCCTCAGATGTGGGGCTGACGAGCGACCGCCAGGCAATCGCTCAACTGCCCCAGCCGCGCCGAGTTCATATGCCCCAACATTTTGTTTAGCATTCGCTTCCGTACCGGTTTCGTTTCGGCAACCAGTTCCGATCCGCGTTGCGTGACGGAAATCCAAACCACGCGGCGGTCGCGTTGGCAACACTGGCGCCGAGCGAGACCAAGCGTTTCCAAGCGGTCGACCAGGCGCGTCACATCTGGGTCACGATCAATCATCCGCGCGCCTATTTCGCGAGCGGCCAGCGCGCCGTTGTCCTCGGTTTGACGGGCACCATCCAAGATCCGCAACACGTTGTACAACGGCCGGGACAGACCAAAGCTCTTCATGGTCCGATCCAGTTCCGCCACAAAAACGCTGTGCGTGCGCAGCAGATTCAAAAATGCTTCCTCCACCGGAAGCTCGAACGGTTGCCGTTTTTGTATTTCGTGTTGCAGTGCGTTGATAAGAGTGGAGCGGGACTGTACCTCTCAACAATCATCGTGGCAACAGGTATTTCGCCCTTCCCAAAATGCAAATCGACAGCATCCGTGCGTTCCTCGGCTAATGCACATTGGTAGCCAAGGAGTTGCATTGCCCTCCAGTGTTGTTCGGAAGAACCCCACGTGGGGTATAGGAGTCATCGTCGGTAATGCCGCCGTCCGCGCTGGTTAGGCGAATGGCCGCGCCGTTAGCGCCCGTCGCGACATCAAACTCTTCGCCGACACTCCTTACTTCTTCAAGCGAGATCACTGGCGTTCAATCTCGCTAACTCGCGCTGCGACTTCCTCAGCCCGTTCGCGCTGACCCCATTCTGTCAGCATCGCCTTATATACCCGAAGCGTGCTGAGTTGAGCTCGTGAGCCATTTCCAAAAACGGCTGTTTGGATCGTCAGTGCTCTTTTAAAGTAGTTCGCGGATTCCGGGAATCGTTTTTGAGCGTGACGGATACTGCCAAGTTCCTCGAGTACGTTACCGATTCGATGATAATCTCTTCCAACTCGCTGTTCATAGACCTTGATCGCTTCAAGTGCCAGTTCTTCCGCTGCCTTGAGCGCCCCAACCTTTCGCGCTGTCCGGCAGCACAGATTCGCCGCGGAAGCGTAGTCCGAAAACGGAGATACTTCCTCCATTCTATTCCTCAATTCCACGGCCGCCGCCAGACTTC
Source organism: Planctomycetota bacterium (assembly GCA_029259935.1). The sequence goes on along the minus strand of JAJDEH010000435.1, from coordinate 17,639 downwards.
GATTCGCGGCATCCAGCTTTCCGGTCTTGGCGAGCGCTTCAGCTTTCGAGCATTGGGCGTAAAAGAGCGTCTTGCGCTGCAGCGCACTCCTTTCCGGATCAAGTGCATCGATTGCTTTTTGGGCGTGGCCGAGCGCGTTAGTCCATTGCCCGTCAAGCAACGCGATGTGAGCTCCTATCTCATCGCACCGTGCACGATACTCGCTCGCTTCGTTGAGACCTAGATTCACGCTTCTGGCCGCTTCCGTCGCGCGATTGATGTATTCCCGTGCGGATTTTTGTTGGCCCGGGATTATTGCAAAGCAGCGTGCAGCGGGGACCAAGAATTTGAGGTTTAGTTGACTGTGTTCCAACCACTTTTCGGAAACGAATCGCTGCAATTCTTCGAGGCTCTCAAGTGCTCGATCGTATTCGTGAGCAACCAAATGACATTGAACAACCTTAAACTGTAACACAAAATAAATCTGGCTCTTTTCGTGTGCGGGGCGATCGGTCTTTTCCAAATACTTCTTCCCCAGCTTGGCATATTGGAGTCCGACGTCCACATTTCCTAGCCGGACAGTATTATCGACGACTTTCACAAGTTGGGCCATGTAGAAGCCGTGACGGTCAGACAGCTCGTCCCGATAGATTATCGCTGAAGACTCCAAAAGCGAGTGGGCTCGCGAGTAATCTCCATAGGCGATGCAGTATTCGGCAAGGATTGAACGCCACTTTGCAGAGTCGACACTCTTTTCTCCAAACAAGGCGTTCGCATCCTGAAGCAGTAATTCGCACTGTTCGATGCGTTTCTTTATCCAGACGATTTTCTCTGAGGCTCTAGAGTCGACTTTCTTGCGGTTCGTGAGGAATGACCTCAACGCTTCAAGCCGGTCGAGTTGTTTTGAATCCCATGTGAGGGTAGCGTCACAACGTTTGATCCAAGTTCGCGCCTCCAGTGTGTATTGATGATCGCCACCGTAGATTCGAGCAGCATCCTGGGTAATACTTTTCCAGGCCTTTTGGCATTCGTGAAATTCCCCGTTTCCCCACAAATCGATCGCTTGTCCCCATCGTGAGCGCAGCTCCCGTGTTTCAGCCGATGTCGGTTGCTCATACGCCAACAAAGCACTGCTTGTGCTCGTCGACAACCCTATCATGATCGCGGCCAGTATCCGTAACATGTGCGCGCCCTCCATTAACCGGAACCTAACTCCATGAAGCCTGCCTTGCGGAACTGGAATTCTCTATCGTTTGGGTAGCATAACGCCCAGTCGAGAAAACTCCATGAGCAAAACGTCTAAACGTTTCACGGCCCAGCCGAAAGCCGAGGTGGTTCGGCAGAATGTGTCGGACCTGGCCGATGACGAACTCGGTCCGATCCAGTTAGACACCGTGATCACCGTCCGCGGCCAGGCCGACGAGCATTGCCCGGCCATGCTAGCTTGGTAGCCCACAAGTGATTCACATTGGATTCGACGGCCGCCCAAACTGGCTCGCGACGCGAAGACAGAAGAAGCAAAACTCCCGCGAGCGTGATGAGATTCGCGCCTTGATCGAACAGGTACCCGAGCGATTCCACTAAGCAGTGCCTACCAGTACTTTTCAAAGTGAACGTTGCCGCGTTCGTGCGGTCGATCGACACAAAAGCCGAGTTGCTCCAGTGTCTCGACCATGCCCTTTGGCTGGGGATAGCGCTGCCGGGCGTCGTGCGTGTGCAGAGGCACTCCGATCATGTCGGGGTTGCCGCAAAGGAATACGTGCGAGTTGGCGGGGGTGAGTGAGATTCCGGTTTCGGATTCGAAATCGCCGGATGCAAAGTACTCTTGCAGATACCGTTTGCCGACATAGTCCACTCGCGCGGGATCAAGGTTCTCGGGTTCGCGAGTCGTCAGGGCCACATAGCGATAGTTCGTAAACATCTGTTCCAGTCGCCGTTGCTTGGACAAATAGCCGAGGTCCTTTTTCCAGCGCACGCAGGTAACGTTGGCGATTCGTCCGCGATGCCCGGTTTTCAACAGATGGGCGGCCATGGCGTTGTGAGGTGCTTCACCCGTTCCCGTGCCGGCGAACACCACGTCCGCGTCGCGGGGTACCGCCTCCAGCGAATAATGGCCATGAAAGCGCGGCCCACAGTGGATGCCGTCGCCCTGTTTCAATGCAAAGATGCGCGGCGTAAGTGCCGGCGGTCCGTCGGGGCTGGAGCGGACAAGTGTGATGTAAAACTCTAGATAGTCAACGTCGTTGGCCTCAACCAGATGGCCATCGTCATCGAGCAGCGGACAAGAAACGGAATACGCCCGCCTGATCAGGTTTTGGGAAACGGGGCCAATGTCTTCCTCGGACTGACAATTCGCGGCGCGGGCTTCCCAATAGCCGAGTCCCAGAACGGTGTATTGGCCCGCAATCAATCGCGGCACGCCGCGATGGGGCCGCACGCGCACGATCATCAACTCGTCGTGGCAAAGATCAATCGACACGATCGAAGCATTGTAAAATTTGCGCCGCAAGGCTTCTGGGGCTAGCGACTCTTCCTGGCCGTTTTCCGCAAGCATCGTGTTTCCCATCGATGAAGTTGGAGGAGCTCTAGTTCGGGTGGTCCGCACTTTGTGAAAATCAGTCAGTAGGAGTTGTAATCCAGGCTCCGGTCGCGGTCAAAGGCGCAGGCTACTGGCGTTCACGGGCCCAAGTCTTGTACATTCAAGGAGGTGGGGCGGAATCCGAGGGAGCGAAGATCATGGACACCAAGCAACTCAAGTACGTTTTGGAAGAACTGAATTTTTCCGCTCCGTTGCCACAAGTCGTGATTGATAAGTTGGCGGCGGAATCCACGGTGGAAGAATTCTCCGCCGGGTCGTTCGTATTTCGCGAAGGGGGCGCGAACTCGAAGCTGTATTTGGTTCGCAGCGGCCGGCTAGCTTTGGAAATGGGATCGCCCGGAAGCGGAGCGATACGAATTCTGACGATCGGGCCCGGGGAAATGGTGGGGTGGTCGGCCATGCTTGGCGAAGGCAAGATGACCGCCAGCGCGGTGGCGGTCGAAGATAGTGAATTGGTCGCGGCGACAGCCGACAAACTGAGGGAACTCTGCGAGAACAATCATGAATTCGGATATCGGCTGATGCGGCGCATGGCTTGGGCCTTGTCAAAACGATTGGTCGCCACCCGCCTGCAGCTTCTCGATCTATTCGCCGACGCACCGTCCACGATCCCCGCCGAAATCTCGAAAGAGGAATAAATGAGTGCGACGACGGAGGAACACAAAAAGGAACGCTTCCTCGACAGGGCAGCCTTCGCACGCGTGTTCGAAGTGCTGCGGCAACGCGGCTATACGGTCATCGGTCCCACGATAGATCAGGAAGCGATTGTTTATGGCCAAATAGACGGCGTGGACGATCTGCCCCAAGGCTGGACGGACGAGCAAGAGCCTGGAAAGTATCGACTCAAACCTCGCGACGACGAGGCTTTATTTGGATACGTCGTCGGCCCCCATTCGTGGAAGCGATACTTGTTTCCGCCGCACGCCAAATTGAGCGAAGCGGACAAGACGGAAAACGGCTGGCAGTTTCGCGTCACGGAAGACGAACCACCGAAGCACGCGTTTTTGGGCGTGCGGGCCTGCGAGTTGGCGGCCATGCATGTCCAAGACCGAGTGTTTCTTTCCGGTGAATATATCGATCCCATTTATCAGCGACGGCGGTCCGAGGCACTGATCATCGCCGTCAATTGTACTCAAGCCGCTTCGACCTGCTTTTGCACTTCGATGGAAACCGGACCCCGTTGCACCAGCGGTTTCGATATCGCTCTGACCGAACTCAAAGACGGTTTCACCGCCGAGTCGGCCACCGCCGAAGGTGCCGAGATCCTGGAGGCGCTGAACACGAGCGACGCGGACATCGACCAGCTTCAAGCCGCGCAGGCCGCCCGCCAGCAGGCCGTCGCGCAAATCGAGCGGCGGATGGATCCGACGGGGCTGCGCGATTTGTTGCTCTCGAACCTCGAACATCCGCGCTGGGCAGACGTGGCCGAGCGATGTCTTTCTTGCACCAATTGCACGATGGTGTGCCCGACTTGCTTTTGTAGTTCCGTCGAAGAGGTGGCGGATCTCGCGGGCGAACATGCCGAGCGGCACCGTCATTGGGATTCCTGTTTCAATGTCGACTTCAGCTATATGAATGGCGGCGATGTGCGCAACCAAATTCGCTCCCGCTACCGCCAGTGGCTCACGCACAAACTAGGATCGTGGGTTGACCAATTCGGCACGTCCGGTTGTGTCGGATGCGGGCGCTGTATTACCTGGTGTCCGGTCGGAATTGATCTCACCGAAGAAGTGGCCGCGATCCGAGGAGATAGCCCTTGAGTTCCGCATTTAACGCATCTCTATCCGGTCTGAGCGGTGCCGATACGCCGAATCCATGGCTTGCGCACACTGTCCAGATCGACAACATCACGCCGGAAGTCGAGGGCGTGGCCACTTATCATCTTGTGTTTCAAGACCAACACAACCGTGCCGCTTATCGATTTTCACCCGGGCAATTTAATATGCTGTACCTGCCCGGCGCGGGCGAGATTGCCATCTCGATCAGTGACGATCCTCGAAACCAAGAAAGCTGTGCCCACACCGTACGCGAAGCCGGCAATGTAACGCGGACCCTGGCCGGTATGAAGGCTGGCGATACGCTGGGATTGCGGGGGCCGTTTGGCACTGGCTGGCCACTGGCCGAATGCATTGGGCATGATGTGATTCTGGTTGCCGGTGGCATCGGCTTGGCACCTTTACGTCCAGCAATCTACGCGTTGCTGCGGCATCACCGCCAGTTCGGCAGATTGCATTTGCTGTACGGCGCGCGGTCTCCCGACAGCATGCTGTACACCGATGAATACGACGCTTGGTCGCAAGCTGGTTTGAATGTCCACACCACCGTGGATCGTTCGGGACCGGGATGGTTGGGCAACGTGGGAGTTGTCACGTTGCTGCTGGACCGGCTGCAAACCTTCGCGGCCCGGAATACGGTGCTGCTTTGTTGCGGTCCCGAAGTCATGATGAGGTTCACGGCGACGGCGGCCATGAACCGGGGCCTGGATGCGTCACGCATTTGGATTTCGATGGAGCGAAATATGCAGTGCGCGGTTGGGCTGTGCGGGCATTGCCAGTTGGGGCCTGACTTTGTTTGCAAGGATGGTCCCGTCTTTCCCTATGATCGCATGTCGCGATTCATGGATGTCGACGGACTGTAGCGGTTTGCCTCGGTAAACCATGCCGCCTTCGCGAGTGCTGTGACAGCAAGAATCATTTTCCACGTTTTCGCCGGCGATTGTGGATTTGATAAAGTTGTCGCCTCCAAGTGCCGATTATGCGGAGAGTCTCGAATCGGGGGATTGCGCAAACCTTATGGATCGGAACATTTGGCGAGGAAGTATATGAACAGTCCACGGATGGGATCACGAGCGGGAATTACGGTGACGTTTTGTGGCGCTTTGATGGCGCTGGCTAGCACTGGATGTCAGGTCACTCAAGACGGATCAGGAAAGCGTATGGCGCTGTTTGCGCGCCCGGGAACCGCGGATAGGCGGACGGAGGAAATCGCTGAAAACGGACCGATGTATCGTGTCGAAATCGTGCCGGCCAACGGCCGTGGCAAAGCCATGCAGCAACCGCTCACGGAAGGCCTCACCGTTCAGCAGGCGATCGACAAAGCGGGCGCGAGTCGACAGTTCAAAAAGATGAAAATCGAAGTCGTCCGGATTGATCCGACAAGTCGGCAGCAAATCAAGATGGGCGTCCAAATGCGGTCCAAGAAGAAACGTGTGATGCCGAGTTACGACTATTCGCTGATGCCTGGTGACCGAGTCGTAATCAAGGAAGACACGTCCACCACGTTGGATGCCATTCTAGGACCGCTGTCTGGAATCGTCGGGCGCTAACGGGTTCGCGAAGTAATTGTTGCCGGTCGCTGCGATGGTCCAATCGACGGGCAAGCCTGTCCTCCAATTGGAATCTCGAAAGGACGGCTGCCTTTCCGTGTGCAACGTCAACGAAAAGCGACAAAGCGAGACGACAACGTATCAACTCAAGGCGATCCATTCAGCCTGGCTCTGAGGAAAGATCCGGGGGAGTGATTCGACGCGGCGTTGGCCTCCCCTCACCCGCCTTTTCCCTCTTTGGACCTGCAAGTTGATCGGGCAATCGGTTGTCAGCGAACTCTTGTCGGCGTCTACCGAGTGGTTGCGAACGATATCGTTGTTACGAAGATGTTGCAAAACATCTTGGACCGATGATCTATGATGTTAGGCTAGCGGATCGCTACAAATCCGAACCATTCTCATCTCATCGCCCCTAGAAATCTTTGGATGCCTGCCATGATTTCGGAATTGCTCAAACGGAACCTACTTCGTGGCCTTGGTCTTGTGCTCGTTTGTACGGCGAGCGCCGGGCAGCCGCATTCCGGGTTGGGTGACGAACCAGCGACGCCGAAAGCAGAGCATGCCGCTGTCCTGCAAATGCTGCAAGAGACTTTGGCATTCCGAATCCAGTACCAACTAAACGACCAAGGCGAAGTCGTCGCCCTGTCGCATTCTTTTGGCAAGCGATTTCTTCGGACGCTTACCGAGAACCAGTGGAGCGAGATGCGGAAGCTGACTTCGTTGCGGTCCTTGAATCTGCCGCTGGCACTAGAAATTACCGACCGTCAGATGGCGCACCTTGTGGCGTTTCCCAATTTGGAAGAGCTAAACGTGCGATTCATGCGGATAACGGGAGCAGGCTTCGTCCATCTCAAAGAGCTAAAGCAACTTAAGTCACTGACTTTGTCCGGAAACAAAATCCAGGATGCCAGTTTGGCCCACCTTGGAAGCCTTTCACGATTGGAATCGCTCGCGCTGGACGACACGCATATCACCGATGAAGGATTGAGCCATCTTCGCGGCTTGACGGAATTGCGCCGGCTTGACCTCGGGCAAACCCGCGTGACCGACGCCGGACTCGCGCATCTTCACAAGATGGCGAAGATGCAGTCTCTTGTTCTTCCTTTCGAAGTGACGAGCGCCGGATTGCTTGCGCTGAAGCCAATGGCCAGTTTGCACGAGCTTTCCTTTGGCCAGAAGGTGGATGCCACCTTCGATCGCGAGAACCAAGTTACCTTCTCGGCGGCGCTGGCGCTATTCCGATCTCAGGAACGAGAATTAGTCGACGCCCTGCGGGCGCTGCACATCAATCACCAAACCGATGACGATGGAAACATTATTTCTTTGTCGCTGAACGAAGTACGAGCCCAGCTTCGCATCACGGATGAGGTCATACCGTTTTGCAACCAACTCGATCACTTGGAGTCGCTCTATTTATTGAAGACGTCCATCACCGACAGCGGCTTCGAGCACTTGCAGGGTGCGGACCATCTAAAAACTCTGGACCTGAGCGGTGTGCGCGGTATGAATCGCGGTTTGGCTCACCTAGCCAGCATGACTTCTCTCGAGACGCTCGTGCTGCCGTATTCAACCCAAGATCAATCTTTGGAACACATTGCCCGGCTCGGCAAGCTGCGCACGCTGACGGGGAATGGTCGTGAAATTTCGGGCGACGGAATGCCGCATCTTCGGTCACTCACGAAACTTGAGAAATTGGATCTGTCTGGTTCGAGCGTCGATGACGCGGGAGCAAAAGTTCTGTCGAACCTGTCTCATCTTCGCCAACTCAATCTATCGTCGACGCGCATCACCGTCGCGGGACTCGAGTACTTGGGCCGCTTGGAACAACTCATCGAACTCGACCTGAACAGAACCAAGATCGCGGACCAAAATCTGCACCACCTGGCCCCGATGATCCACCTGCGGTCGCTTTCGACACAAGATACCGCAATTACGCCCTCCGCGCGACTCAAGTTATTCCGAGACGAGCAAGGTCGGGCCGCCCTCGATATATTGACGCTCGAAGGTGCCTTCCTGGAAATGAATGACGACGGCCAAGTGACCTATCTTTTCTGTAATGGACATAAAGACAACGGCCAGATTACCGACGAGCATCTTTCATTGCTCGCGGACCTGAAACATTTGGAAGAGCTTAAGCTCTACAAGCAAGAGACAATTACGGCCGCTGGCTTGAAGGTAATTAGCGGACTACACAAACTGAAGCGACTCAACCTCTACCGATGCCAGTCGGTCGACGACGCGGCGCTGTCCCACCTGAAGGACATAAAGTCGCTGGAGTTTCTAAGCCTCTCTGGCTGTGCCGGAGTGACGGACGCCGGCCTAAGTCGATTGGCCGGGTTGAACAACCTAACCTCACTCTCTCTCCGCGGAACGAAAGTCAGCAAGGAAGGCGCCAGCCGCATGAAGCAGCAATTGACTGGCTGCCGCGTTTTTCACAGGTGAGAGTTTCCCTCCTACTGTCGCATTACCCAGCGGTGGACATGGTCCTGCAATTCTACTGGGATTGTTAGCTTGTCGGGGTCGTCGACGTAGATTTCAACATTCGGGATATTCGCCAACGGCGTTAGATCCGTCACTTTGGTTCGCCAAAGGTGGAGTGTCTTCAACCTTGTTAATTCCGCCAAAGGTGTCACATCCGTGACTTCGGTTTCCCATAGACTGAGATGCTCTAACCGCGTCAAGCCTGCGATTGGTGCGATGTCGGCCACCTTGGTTTCAGAGAGGTCGAGTTGTTTTAGCTGAGTCAGTCCCGCCAACGGAGTGATATCCGACAGGGGTGCGTCGGTGACGCACAAAAATTCCAATTGAGGCATCTTCGATAGAGCGGCGATGTCGGTCACCTTGGTTTTCCAGAGCCGTAGGTCCTTCAATTGAGTGAGGCGCGCGATCGCGGTGATGTCGGTCAACCGAGTCATTTCAAGCCGGAGCGACTGTAATCGCGTCAAACGACCTAGTGCGTTGGCATCCGATGCGGAAGACTGCCGCACCCACAGTGTTTCCACACGGCGGAACGTTGCCAGAGACTTCAGATTCTGGCTCTTCAGAGAGGGTGACCACCAATAAAGACTCTCGACGTCATCGGCCAACTGTTCGGTGGTGAGCAAGTATCTCCACCACGGCAATCGCGCTTCACGGTAGAACTTGCCGTCTAGCCCGATGTTCGATAGGGAAGTTATCGTTGCCTTCTGTTGTTGATAGCGATGCCACCGAATCGACAAGGGCATGAGTACCATTGCGAACAAGAACACACCAGCAAGCAGAGTGCGCAAACTGAACGAATACCAAACGCGTCTTCGTGAGGGTTGTTTGGCCATGACCATTCCAATTCAGCCACCTAACTCTAGTGGGCTGTTGAAAAACCAATTGTGTAGGCCGGATCAAATGAAGCGCCGCTCCGGCAGTTCTCTGTTTCCCCCAAATATCGTGGATGCCGGAACGTCGTCGCTTTGCTCCTCGGTCCGGCCTACGTGTTTTCAACAGGCTGCTTTTCGTGACCAGAACCCACGGTCTGACTTCGCACGATTCCTTGGATGAGTCGTCCAATTCAGTCCCAGTATTGAATATTACACGTCGGCAGGAGTTTATCGAGTCGTCGAATGTCGTCGGTTGGCATCCCATAACGGTTGCAATTAAATCCGGTATACATCACGTCCACGTAACACAAAGACCCTTCGCGGCCAAGCACCTCGACCGAGTTGCTTGTCAGCGCCGAAATCGATGCAATGTCTAAATAAATCAGGTCGTACTCAGAACAGAGGTTTTCGAGTCCCGCATCCGAAATCTTCCCGGCGCGCAACCTAACGTTTTTCAGTTTGGGCAGGCGTAGCGAAACAAGATGCTCGATCATGGAATCGGTCACGGTTCTTGAGAGGTACAGCGTCTCAAGTTTTGGAAGCCTTGCCAGCTTGGAAAAATCGTCCTCCGAATAGGCTGCCCCGTCCAAGTCGAGCCACTGAAGCTCTTTCAGCTTTCCGAACAGCGAAAAGTCCGCGCCGCTCAAATCTGCATACCTTATTGAAACACCGCGCAGCGCCGCCGGGGACGTAATCCAGTCCAGGTCTTGGGCGGACACGGTCTTCGGAACTCTTAGCCACTGCAGGTTCGTCAGGCCACCAATCCGCCGCCCTTCTTCCCTGCCAATCTGGTAATCCGACAAGTCAAGTTTTGCTTCGCCGGAATCTTGGAACACCTGAATTGCATCTGTATCGAATGTGAGCGATTCTCGCTCATCTGCCCCGGTCGAAAAACGCGTAAACGGGTCTTTCACGATTGGTGAATCCTGCCGGTGCCTAAACCAATGAGGATCTTCCACTTGTTGTGGAACCGGCACCGGATGTTCTACGTCAGCACATCCAACGCCGAAGCCTAAGCTCGCTAGCCAAAGGAAATGTTGCCAACGAAAAAACGGACTTTCCATGAAGCTACGTCTCATCTGAAGCCCTTACCGTAACGGGGAAGGATGTTCTGATATTATTCGGTAGAATCTAGGCAGCTTAGGATCGTTCGCGAAACAAGTGTCGCGTTTTGATCAGCCGTTGGGCGTTAGCCACGGTATTCAGAACCGGACGCTAACGCATTCCGGCTAATGGGACACTAATTGCCCGAACGATCCTTACGAAGTGTCTGTTACGCGTCCGCGATTCCAAGTCGGATGCAGGTGAAAGAAACTGGGAAGCAGAGCGTCCATCCGGCAGTGTACAATACATCTCCAAATAACGCTCAACTTTTGTCGGTATCCTCGCCATGCGCCCCAGGGTGAGCGAGGCGAACGATTCCGTGATCCCTTCACTGGAAAAGACACGACGGATTCAGTATTGAAATGCCTAAGAACATCAAAGTCGGTTTAATAACTCACGCGGGCGGTGCGCACGTCGGAGCCTATTTGACGGCGCTCGCCGCATCGGACGCCTGTCGCGAAGTGGTGCTGGCTGATCCCGATGGACGTTGGAAAGACGATGCGCGTCGCGTGCTGGGTGACAAGCTGAGCGGCGAGTATCGTGACTACAAGAAAATGCTCGCCAAGGAAAAGCCTGCCATGGCGCTGATCACGATGGAGGCTCGGTTGGCTCCGCCCGTGATTGACGCCGCGCTAGAGGCCGATTGCCATGTGTTCGCGGAAAAGCCGGCGTGTGTTGATCCCGACGATTTCCAGCCGCTCGTTATCAAGGCGGATGGCAAGCATCGGTTTCTCATGTTGGCGTTAGCCAATCGAACCAACCCGGAAATGATGGAGGCGCGACGGCTGATCGCGACGGGCACGATCGGCAAGATCTATGGATTGGAGATGCATCTGATCGCCGACCAGACTCGCCTTACGCGCAAGAGCTATCACGACACGTGGTTCGCTCACAAGGATCGCGCCGGCGGCGGCCATCTGCTATGGTTGGGAATTCACTGGCTCGATCTGGCGATGCAAATAACCGGGTCTAGCATTACGGAGGTTGCCGGATTCACGGCCAATGTCGGCGGCCAGCCAATCGACGTGGAAGATTCGGCGGCGGCCGCTCTTCGTTTTGAAAGCGGCAACCTGGGCACGGTCACCTCGGGGTTTTATCTCGACAAGGGTTACCATTCGCACATCAAGATCTGGGGCTCAAGCGGTTGGATGCACATCAAGCACATGACCGACGAGCCAATTCAATGGTACAGCACACAAGGAGAACACGCGGGCAAAGTGCAATCGTTTCTGGGATCGAAGGAACCACGCGGCTACTCGCCGTTTGTGCATCAGGCGGTGAAGGCTTGTGCCGAGATGACCGATCCACCGATCAACAGTGCCGATAGCCTGCGAGCTTTAAAGACCGTCTTCGCCGTCTACCGCGCCGCCACGACCGGCCGTAGCGTGAAAGTTTAAAGAGGCTCTTTCGAGCGAGATTTCGACCAGGGCGCGACGTGATAGTGCCGATGATTCCTTTTAGAAATCGCCGCTGCGCATTTGCTTGATGAAGTCGCCCGCCGATTCGTCAATCGAATTGAGCAGAGCGGCTAGTACGTCCATGGTGCTGATCAAGCCAATGACTCGGGCGTCGCTATCGAGTACCGGCAGGCGGTGAACATGTTCGGCGTTCATCGTTTGGGCCGCTTTCAGCAGCGACACATCCGGCGCGATGGATTGCACCGCGCCGCTCATGTGACAGGAAACCATGTTTTCGGACACCGACGCGAGACAAAGCGGTTCGTTGCCAGACCCGCCCGTCAGTTGATGCGACTCGCCGGTGAAAGAATGCTCGTTTTCTTGGAATTGGTCGCCGGCCCTTTTCAAGAAGTCGGTGGCACTCAAAATTCCCACGCAACGTCCTTGCTCGTCAGTGACCGGAGCCGCCGACACGCCATGTTCCGCCAACTTTTCAGCCGCTTCGCCCATGGTTTGATTCGCGGAAATTTCCACGACACTTTTGGCCATTACGTCCGAGACTTTCAAGGACATCAGGCGCGTAATTGGTTCGCTCATCGCTGGACTCCTTTTGAGCGCATCGGATCAGCTTTCCACCGCCACGCTCATCGGTTGCTTGACAGTCAACACGGGACATCTGGCCTGCCGCACGACCGACTCCGCGACGCTGCCCATCAACAGTCTCGCCAACCCCCGGCGTCCATGCGTCGCCATCACGATCATTTCCACGCCTTGGTGATCCGCATAGCGAATGATTTCTTCGGCCGGTGTTCCGGTGAGTAGCTGGCGCACGACCGGGATATCGGGGTCCTCCGGTTTGACTTCACTCAGCTCGTTGATCCGTTCAGCTTCGTTCAAATCGATGGGAAAGCCACCATAACCAACGTCCGCGGTCACTGCAACGGGCTCATGGACGTGTACAATCAACAGCGTCGCACCGGTGTCGCGAGCCAGCGACGTCGCATGCTGCAGAGCCGCCTTGCTGAAGTCAGAAAAGTCCGTGGGGACCAAAATCCTCTTCGCGCTCATATCGCTTTCTCCAAAACAAGAAGGCCCGATTCTCGGCGACCGGGGGACGGAAACGTCCCGCTGTTAGCAAGCAAACTGCAATTGGGATGCCAAACCTGACGCATTCCCCAATTTCGGGGCGTGACGATTGCGGTCGTGGACCGTACATTTAGGGCAGGCGTGCGAATATGCGCGCCCAGCGCGATTTCGCGCGCCGTTTAATACGATAAAGGCACATGATGACCAACCCCCAAGACGTTGACCTGTTGGTAGTGGACGACGACGACGACTTTCGCGCCACGCTGCTAGCGAGGTTCGAACGTTCCGGTTTCTCCGTACAGGCCGCGGCAAATGCCGAGGACGCCTGGAAGTTGGTTCAGCGGCGCGAATTTCATGTCGCCTTACTGGACATGATGCTGCCCGACATCACGGGCCTGCAATTGATGGAACGGTTTCACGAACATCATGTCGATTGCCAAGTGATTCTGCTCACCGGCAAAGGCACGATTGAATCGGCCGTCGAGGCCATGAAGCTAGGCGCGTTCGACTACCTGACCAAACCTTTCCCGTTGAAGGATCTCGAGACGCGAATCGAGAAAGCTCATGAGCGTTTTCAGCTCAAGAAGGAGAATCGCCAACTGCGGTTGCTGCTGGAACGTGGCGAGCCAAATGACGAAATGGTCGGCCAGTCCTCCACCATGTTGGAACTATTTCGCTTGATCGATCGCGCCGGCCCCAGCGACAAGGCGATCTTGATCCAGGGCGAAAGCGGGACGGGAAAAGAACTGGTGGCTCGCGCGCTTCATCGCACGAGTCCCCGTACCGAACAGCCGCTCGTCACCATCAACTGCGCCGCACTGCCGGAACCACTTTTGGAGAGCGAGTTGTTTGGGCACGAAAAGGGCTCCTTCACCGGAGCGGTCGCGGCCAAGCCAGGTCTGTTTGAAGTCGCCGACAAAGGAACTCTGTTCATTGACGAAATCGGCGAAATGCCAGGATCGCTACAAGCGAAATTACTTCGAGTGCTGGAAGACGGACTCATTCGCCGAGTGGGCTCGATCAAGGAGCGGCGCGTTGACGTTCGGCTGCTGTGCGCCACCAATCGCAACTTGTCCGACGAAGTCAAAGAGGGCAGATTTCGCGAGGATCTGTATTACCGCATCAACGTCATGTCGTTGGAACTTCCGCCGATTCGCGAGCGAACGGGCGATATCTCGCTGCTTGTCGCTCACTTCCTCGGGTCGACTTGGGAAATCGAACCGCGGGCTTTGCACTTGATGCAAAACTATTCATGGCCGGGAAACGTCCGGCAATTGATCAACGCAATCGACCGGGCCAAAATCATGGCTGACGGCATTACCGTTCGAGCCCAAGACCTGCCACCGGAAATTGTCGAGCAACAGATGAACGGCGAACCCATTTTGCCGCACGACTCCGACGAGTTGGCCGACATCGAACGCAGTAAAGTCTTGGAAGTGCTTCGCCGCGAACAGGGTAACAAAACGCGGGCTGCCCGAGTGCTGGGAATCGATCGGCGAAAGCTTTATCGGCTTGTCGAAAAGTACAACATCGACGACGAGAAGCTGACGAACGACGTGGGCTGACGCGGCGGAGTATCAGCCATCATTGAACGTTCGGCGCGGGGCGACCGCTTTCAGAGCTTCGCCCGCCGCCGTTCGAATGGCCGCGGGCTGACGGTCGTCGGTCCGCGTCGCCATTAACACGTCGAAGGCCATCGCTTTGGCGGGCGGACCGATTTTGGATAGCGCCTCAATCGCATGATAGCGCATCTGAACGTCTTCATGCTCGATCAGCTTAATCAGTGTTGTCAAGATCTGGTCGCTGGTCGGTCGCAAACGACCAAGTTCCTTGATCGCCGCCAAGCGAACGGGTCGCGCGTCGTCTTGCAATATCGCGATCAGCGCATCCGTGGACGGCGGACCAGCACCGCCGAGCGCCCGACACATGTAGACCTTGGTCTGCGCGCCGGTCGTCTCCTCGCGAATTCCCGCGACCAACGCCGGCACCGCGGTTTCGCCTTGCATCCCCAACCAAGTGTAAGCGCTATAAGCCGCCTTATCATCGGCGGGAGATTTCAATACTTCGATTGCCTGGCCGACATCGTTGAAAGCATCTTGAGCGACTTCAAGGTTCGCGGATTTTCTTGGAACGGGCGAAGGAGCTTCTTGCTTTTCACGGGACGGTGAAGGCTTCGATGGATCAGGCACGTCCGCGGTCGGCGCTCCACAGCCGCCAGCCAACACGAACGAAACGAGCAGCAACATTCTTCTCATGGTCGTGTATCTTTCCTCCTTGCGGTTCATTTGCGTGCCCTCGCCGTCATTGCAACTGCTCCACAAAACCGTCCGCCAACGCGTTCCACTTCTTTTCAAGCTGTTGGACCTTGTCGGGAAATTTGGCCGCGAGATTCTTCGACTCGGCGCGGTCGTTGCCGAGATCGTAGAGAGCCCATGGATCGCCCTTGGCCGCAACCAATTTCCAATCACCGACGCGAATCGCTCGATTACCTTCGTGCGCCCACCAAACCTCGTCGCGAGCGACGGTATTATCTTTGCTGAAGGTGTTATCTTTGCTGAAGGCCGCAACCAAACTCTTGCCGGGCGCGGGAGGCACGGATTTGCCATCGGACGTCTTCGCGGGCGTCTGGCCGCCGGCCACTTCCAGTATCGTGGGCACGATGTCGATCACATGGCCCACGTTACGTCGCAGTTCGCCACGCGATTTGATCTTGGCCGGCCAATGCACAATCAGCGGAGTAGAAATGCCTCCTTCGTGAACCCACGTCTTGTGACGGCGGAAAGGTGTGTTGCAACTGGTCGACCAGCCGGGGCCGAGACACAAATAGGTCGCCGCCGATCCAGGCGCGGCACTTGGGTCATGCCCGTCGTCACGAACCATGATTTCGGCGCTGGCCCCGTTGTCGGATAGAAAGAAGATCAACGTGTTGTCCAGCGCGTCCATGGCCCGCAGTTGATCGAGTATCCGGCCGATTTCGCGATCCATGCGATCGATCATCGCGGCATGGATTGCCATCTTCGCGGCTTGGAACATTTGTTGTTCGTCCGTTAGGTCATTCCAGGCGAGCGGCCGATTCACTTCGCCGCCGCCCAATATTTCCATGGCTTTGGGGAAATGGTAAGGCGGTCCCACTTCGCGTTCGACGGCCGACAGCTTTCCATCAGCAATACCGATCTCTTGAATCCGCTGCCACCGCCGTTGTCGAATCGCATCCCAACCCTGACGGTACTTCTCTGAGTAGCGGGCAATATCTTCCGGCAACGCATGCAGCGGGAAGTGCGGCGCGGTGAAGGCCAGGTAGTGAAAGAACGGCTTGCCTGAATGTTCCTTGTCGTGATCTTTGAGACAGCGGATGGCATGGTCGGCAATCGCGGTCGTGCCGTAGAAGCCACTGCCGGGTTTCACGGGCGGCAGTCGCTTGTCGTCTTCGTGATGTACCTTGGGATTGAAGAACCGTCCCTGATCGCGCAGGTAGTAACTACGATCGAAGCCGTTCGCGATCGGCATTCCGTCCAAATGCCACTTACCCGAATGATAACAGCGATAGCCGACGGGCCGCAGCCTCTTCGTCACCAGCGGTGCCCAAGGCGGTCGGTTTCCCCGTTTCAAACCGGGCAGCGAATCGCGTTGCACCTGTTGAGCGTAGTAACCGGTGAGCAGGGCCGCGCGCGTCGGCCAACAGCGGGCCGTGTTATAGAACTGAGTAAATCGCAAACCGCCTTCCGCCAAACCGTCCAGATGAGGCGTTTCGATTTCTCCGCCGTAGCAACCCAAGTCTGAAAATCCAAGATCGTCCGCCATGATCAACAGCACATTCGGCGGCTGATCGTCCGCGCGCACCGCCCATCCCAAGCCGGAAATAACAATCGCAACGCACACGAATATGGACAGCGACCGTGGGCGGACATGCATGACTTCGGTCTCCCGTTGTATCTTTGATTGGTTCATTGTATCGGTGAAAGTCGCTGTTCGCTCCGCGAACATGGCGCGCCTGCATTCGAGTGCTTCAAAGCGGGGCAGTCGCGAAAGTGTAACATACGAGCGTAGCCAAAACTTCGGGTCGTTCCATCACGACGTTCTCCTAAAAGTCGATGTCAAAACGCGTTACGCGCGACGTCTCCGTGATCCCGCGTCCGCGGCACGAAAAAAACGATTGCAAAGTGGCAACCGTTATTTCCGCGGGAATACGGATTTCTTTCGCAAGACCCTCCGGTTCTCCCCCTTGCCAAGGGGGAGTTAGAGGGGGGCCCTCTTCGATGGAGTTCAGGCATCCGCCTGCTCCGCCCCACGAGGAAACCGTGTCTCGAAAGCGGCCCAACGCTCCGAATCTCAGTTCATTCCCTCATTCTACACAATTCAGTCGGACCCTGCTCGGTCGAGTATCGGCGAGGAGTCGCTGGATCATGTCGCCCTGAATCACATCTTGGGCCACGTGCACCGCTCGATGGCGGCCCGGTATCGTGACGCCATCAGCGATGATCGACTAACGAAGATCGCCGAACCCTTGGAATGAATCACGCTAAGCCCGTAGCTCAGTTGGTTAGAGCAGGGGACTCATAAGACAAAACCGCATTTTACAAATCGTTGCAACTAAACGCTTTGCAACTTCTCTTATCGTGCCCTAACAGAGTTTCCGACGGAGTGCAATCGAACTATGGTCGCGGATAGGGGTAGGGAAGTCCGGTTGAGCCGGACTCCCCTCCCTCCGAACCGTGCATGCGGTTCTCCCGCACACGGCTCTCCAGTTAGTGGTTGCCCGGTGATAGGGATTGAACGTAACGGGTGTGGGCGTTTCG
>JAJDEH010000434.1 GCA_029259935.1 Planctomycetota bacterium | reverse complement strand
CTGGCCGGTGGCCACATCCCACAATCTGACCGTCCGATCCCAACTAACCGTGGCCACTTGCTCGTCGCCCGGCGCGAAACGAATTTTCTCGACCGAATACCTGTGGCCCTCGAGTGCCCGCAGTGTTTCTTTGGTTGCGACATTCCACAGTCGGGCAGTCTTATCTTCACTGCTGGATGCCAGAAGTTTGCCGTCCGACGAAAACTCAAGATACGACACGCGGTGGGCGTGTCCCTCCAGCGTCGCAATCTCTTTGCGCGCGGCGATGTCCCATAGCTTGATTAACTTGTCGCGGGCTCCCGTGGCCAGCATGTTTCCGTCTGGCGTGAAGGCAACCGCATCTACGCCGGCGGTGTGCCCGCGCAGTCGGCCGATCTGCCTTCGCTTGGCGACATCATATAATCGCACGCTCCGATCAAAGCTGGCGGTGGCCAGAAGCGCCCCATCGGGCGAAAACTTCACGGCGCGAATTCCAAACAGATCCGGCGCTGTAAACAGTTCCCGCCGGGTTGCGAGGTCCCAGACGACGAGATCGCCAGGTTCGCGGTTGAATCCACTGCCGGCGGCCAACAGTGTGCCGTCTGGCGAAAAGTCGACCGTGTCGTAGCGCGGCAACTCGGCGGGCCAAGTCCCTGGCAGCGTGGCCAACGTTGCCGGTTCGTCGCGAGCATCGGCGACCAATCCTGATGTGGTGCTTGCCGCTGGCTCGTCCGCCGTGCTTGCCAAGCCAGCCTCGCCCGGGCGGTCGTCGGCCCGAGCCCAGTCGAGCATGGCCAACGGGAAAACAACCAAGGCAAAGAGTACGCTCATCAAACCAATCAGCCGTTTCGCCGGCGAGCGGCGATTGGTCGATTCACTGAGAATGGCTTGCAAGCGATCGGTTAGCCGAGACGGTCGGGCCATGGCGATCCCCGCACACATCGCCAACACGTTTCTGCGGCAACCGGTGCTGATGTCAAGCAGTTGCTCGGCGTAATCCGATCCGCGAACGCCCGTATTCAAGACGAGGTCGTCGCAGGCCCGCTCGCGTTCGATCCGCATGCGAATCGCCGCCACCCACACCAGCGGATGAAACCAATACAACACGCAAGCAATATGTCCCAGCCATTGCCAAAAACAATCTCGTCGCTTGATATGCGATAGCTCGTGCAACAGCACCATCCGCAATCGGTCCTTGGGCCAATGGCTGGCACCGTCGGGGAGCAGGACTGTCGAATGGAAAATTCCCCAAGTCATGGGCATCGTTTGACGAGTTGACTCGAGTACCGTCACACGCCAAAAAATGCCGAGTTCGCCCTGGGCAGCTTCGACTTGACGCAGGACGCTCTCGCGGGTTACTTTTCGCGATTGGCGGGCGAGCCGGTTGAGGCTGACATGGCCAATGACTACAGGGGCTAGCGCGACGGCCGCGCCAACAATCCAAGCCACAACCAGATAGCCGAGCAGCCAAACGTGAGAAGGCACGGCGGCGCGAGAAACTGTTGGCGACGATGGGCCGGACCGCGGCAAGCTCGAATCAAGGTCCGCACGTGTCGACTGATCGTCGGTCGCTTCCCCATCCGTTGCCACTTCCGGATCAAAGTCCACCACCGATTCGCCATCACTAATGGAAGCGGCCAGTGAATGGGTAGCGTCCGCATCGGCATTTCGTGTAGTGATGAATTCGGAAGCTTTTGGGCTTGGCGGTCGCCAGTTTGGGACAACATTCCAGCGGGGCAATGTCATTGACAGAATAGGAAAGAAAAATAGTGCGACGATGGCGCATTGCCAAACTAGGTGGCGCGCGGCCGCGGAGGATCGCCGCAGCCAAACGATGCCCGCCAGGGCCAAGAGCAGACAAAACGTGACTTTGGCCAATGCATCGAACACATGCCACGAAGACTGCGAGAGGTACTCGCCGACTGAGATCAGCCAATCATTCATGGTCCGCTCCCTTTGTATATTGAGCGACAATCGCGCCCTTCAATTACCCTTCTTGCGGGCTTCACGAATAAGCGCCGCCAGTTTCTTCAGTTCTTCCTCCGGAAGGTCGACGTGGTTGTCAGCCAAATGCGCCGACACGGCCTGCTCCAACGATCCATCGAAAAAGGTCTCCACCACCCGCTTCAAGGCCGATTGCCCGGCCCGTTGCCGTGGGCGCGTCGGCTTGTACATCATTTCGCGTCCGACCTTACGTTGACGGAGGAAGTTCTTCTCCACCAAGATCCGCAGCAAGGTTCTGACAGCCGTGCGGCTGGGGGGATCCGACATACCGTCGATCACCTGGGTCGCGGTCGCTTCTTGGTGGGCGTAGATAACATCCATGATCTGCCGTTCCCGCCGGCTCAACTGTTCATACTCATCCATTTTCAATCTGCTCGTCTAACTTTCCAAAGATAGGCCAAAATTTTGGCCGATGTGCTGATGGTAGACGTCGTGAAACCGCTTGTCAACCAAGTGGGCCAAAAATTTGGCTTTAATTTGGCGACGGTGCAGGATGATGACATCTCGCGGCGAATCACGGGTCGACTTTACTTGTCGCGCGCGATTCGCAACCAGTTAATGCAGGTATTGGTCTTGCTGCCGGGCAAGCCAATTTCGACGGATAAGCGTCGATCCCGAACCTCGACCGTGACGGCCTTCTCCGCGAAGCGGCCCGTTGAAGTGCGCAGGTCGCGAAATACTGCCGTGCCCTCGATGGTCACGTTTTGCCCAAACTGCTCGTGATCCGAGTCACCGACGGAGACGACCACGTGATACGATCCGTTTTCCAGCAAGCACTCCCACACGTCGTGCGTGCGCGTAAAGAGAAACGTATCCGCCAGCAGGTCCGCTCGACCGCGCTGACGAACTTGCGTTGAAATGTCTCGCCCCCAGCCGCGCCCTCGGCCAGCCTCGAACGGATCACCATGATCGGCGACGAATCCTTCCACGCTGCCCGCATTGCGACGGGCGAAATTGAATTGCTTGACCAGCATCCAGCCGTCGGGCAGCGGTCCCGGCATGCCGTCGGCCAGCGGCGAGAGCGGCGGCATGGCCAGACTATCGCTGTTCGGATTGAACATTAACGGATCTTCGTGGTCGGCGATGCCGTCGCCATCGGCGTCGTTTTCGGTTTTGCGAAGGTACGGTCTCCATGGTTGGCCGCGAATCGATCGCCACCATTGCGCGGCGAATTGTCCGCGAGTTTTCGCGTTCCACGGCGGATCGACCTTCTCGAAATTCGCATTCGCGGCCAGTTGATCGTGCGTTTGCGTTACGACGGCCTCCATCCACTCGCGCGACGGCAGTTGATCGGCCCGAAACTCGACGTCATCGCCCAAGATCGGCAAGCAGCCCTGCACGGCCAATATATTGATCGCGGTGAAGGCCGCATCGGTCGGCGTCACGTCTCGATATGGCCAAATCGTGGAAGGCATGCCGCCGTCATGAGCCGTGGCGATGGCTTCTTGCAGTTGGGCCAACAGATCTCGATCCAAAGGGATCGTACGTGGCGCGACTTCTTGCCTGATCGACAAAGCCGCCGCCGCCCCCGAGGCCTGTCCGATCGCCATCGATTGATCGTGCAGACGAACGGCGGAACTGACGATGCTGGAATACCCCAGATTCTTCTGCGCGCCTAGTAATCCGTCCAGCTTCCTGGGAATCAGACTTCTTAGCGGAAACACGCTGAGGCCACTATACGGTGGCCCCCAGCGACGGCCCTCGCGAAAGTAGTTCTGCCAGGGTCCCGCCGGATCGCCGTCGTCTATAAACTTTCTTCCAGTGGGGTGAAAGTCGTATTCGAATTGCCAAGCGGCCACGCTGTCGTGGTACATGCAGCGGGCGTACCGTTTGGCGTCGCCGCCGACACCGGACGTGTCCTGTTGTCGCATCATATAAGCGGCCTTCATTCGCAGCGATTCACGCACGTACGGTTTGGGCGGCAGGCGGTCGGCCGTTCCAAATTCGTTGGACAGTCGGAATCGTCGCAGGCTGCGGGCCTTGTCCTCCAGGCGGTCGTGGACTCTGGTCTGCAAATAGTGCAAGAATCCGAGCGAGTAGTTTTTCGCGTTCTCGAATACCATGCGCCGTTGGCGCGGATCCAGTTGGACGATGTTCTTTTTCGATGCTCCCGGCTGATCGGCTTCCAATGCGTCGGCCAGAGCTTGGGGCCAGACGTCCAGCGGATAGTCGAAAGCGGGGAAGCATAACAGCAGCACATCGGGGTGGTCGATTTGCGTGAAATTGTAGTGATCGATGACCCGACGACTTTCGTAGAGCCAAGGGATATCAGCCGGGTATTGCCATTCCCCATAAGGAATGGGATACCGAGCCCCCGCTTTGTTGCCGATGTAATTGCGCTCGTCGTAACCGGCGGGCGCCTCGATGGGAGTCGCCTTGTCGTCTTCGACAACCACCATGCAATAGGTAATCGGATTCATGTCCGTCACTGGATGCGACGCCCGCTTCGCCGGCGCAAGCGGTTCGCCATACTTGCTCTTCAGGTCTGGTCCGAATTCGTATTCCGCGCCGGACAGCCGGATCACATCCCCCCAATCAGATGCGTCGATGGTGAGCCGCGCCGCGACCGTCAACGAATCTTGCGTCTCCTTCGTCGATACGAAGCGGACCGCAACAACACGGCCCTCCCGCACTTCGATCGCCCGCGGTTCGTAATGCGAGCGGATTTCAATTTTTCCGCGCGCGACATACGGCGCGAGCCAATCAGTAAAGACCTGCGCCGCGTCGGCCGGACGGCAGGTCGTGATAACTCGCGTGTTTCCCGGCCGTGCTACGCCATACTTCTTCTTATTCAGCGATTCAATGCGATCGATCACTTCGCGAAAGGCGCCATTGCGAGGGAACGGAACGGTGTGATCGTAGCCTTGCGGACCGCGATTCTCGTCGATGGCGACCAACGCTTCGGCGGAGAACTGCCCGCCCAACCACTCGATATCGTTCACGAGCACGATCTTTTTCACCCCCATCCGCGCCGCTTGGACCGCCGCCGCGCAACCGCTCTCGGTTCCGCCCACGATCAGTAAATCAGCGTCCAGCGCCGGCGAAGCGGACCATGCCGAGGCATTCAGCATCAGGACAATCGGAAGCACCAAAAGCAACGGATGTTTCATGATCTCGGCCACTTCAAAGAAACCTCATGCGGACGATTAAAGCAGTTCCATGCCACGCACGCCTTTAACCCCGCGGAATCGGCAACCGTGTTTGTCATTCCGTCGTGGACTGTTGCTTGACGAATTCGAGCGATCGCCGGATCACTTCATCGGTAATTCCCATGTGGCCGGCTTTGGGGTAACGATGAAAAGTGTGATTCGCCTTGGCCTTCTTCAATGCCTCCACCATCCCCAGAGCGTTGTCGATAGGGACCGAGCGATCGTTGTCCGAATGCAGAATCAGCAGCGGCTTCATGTCCGCGCGAACGTGGTTGACCGGGGAGGCGAATTTGCGAGCCTCGATCGGGTCGGTGTTTTGGGGCGTCCAAATGTTGCCCCAACTGAGCTTCGTTAGCTCATAATTGGCGGCCACGCTGATGGCGGCTCGAAAGTCATTGCTGGCGTCTTCCCAGCCGCCCGTTCGCTTGAAGGGGCCGTCGCCAAGCGTCGCCGCCAGCGAAACCAAATGGCCGCCGGCGGACTGCCCGATCAGAAAGATGCGGTTCACGTCGATATGCAGTTCCTTGGCGTGCGCGTGAACATAGCGGATGGCGCACTGCACATCCTGATAGCAGGCCGGAGCCGGTGTGCAACCGACCAGCCGATAGTCAATTGACATGGCGAAGAACCCGTGGCCCGCCCATTGCTTGACGTCGATAGCCGACCGGTCGCGCTTATGACCGGCTCGCCAACGGCCTCCATGCACGGAAATAATCGCCGGTCTGGCTGCTGCTGTTTTTGGATAGGCAACGTCGGCCAGTAATCCCGCGCCTTGGACGCGGCCGTAGACGACGTCTTCTCGAAAAACGATGGGCGCGTCGTCTCCGTCCGCTTCTTGATCGTTGTCATCGGCGTAGGTAAACGAAAGCAATGCACACGTCAGGAAGAATGCGAAGGGCAGGCAAAGTTTAGAATTCATGATGTCACTTTCATGGCTGGTTGCTGACGAGGCTACGGAGATTGGGATTTCTTGGTTGCCACTAGAAAGGAAAGCAGGTCCAGTAGTTCGCGATCAGTCAATCGCTTTTCCAAGCCGTCGGGCATGGTGCTGATGGTCTGCGTTTGCAGTTCGTCGATATCCGATTTAGCAAGGGTGTGAACTTTTCCTTGATTGTCACCGACGGTTATCGACGTCTTGTCTTCGGCAACTTTCACGCCCGACAACGCTCGCCCACTGTTCAGAACGAGGCTGACTGTGCTGTAGCTGGGAGCAATCGTGCGGCTGGGCTGAAGGATGGACTCGATCAAATGGATGCGCGAAAAACGGTCGCCAATTCCGGCCAGATCCGGTCCGATGCGGCCACCTTCGTCGCCGATTCGATGACACTTACGGCACAGCGACTTTTCCATATTGAGATAGACTTCTCGACCGCGGTTCGCGTTGCCGCTTCCGGTCAACAGTAGCGTCGCCAGCCGTTCATGTTCGGCCTGCGAACTCTTACGCCGAAAACGCAACTGAAAGCTCGGCGGCGGCTTGGCTCCCGTAACCCGCACCAGCAACCCGCTGACCCCCGCGGGCAAGGTTGCGCCAATGCGATGTTCGTCAGGCCGATACGCGGTGACTTGATTGTGCTGGAATGCTAATTCGGAGTTAACCCACAAATGGAGTGATCCGTTGCTGGAGCCTAAAAATTCAACTTGCGTTTCTGCATCGACAAAGACCTCCGTCGTCGCCAGCCAAACCGCCCCTCCATCGGCACTCTCTTTCGCCCGATGTGTAACTTGGCCATCCAGTCCCTCGGCAAGCTGCACATGGCTGTTGTCGGGGTCCAAGGGCGACGTGTCGAATTTCTCGCGCCGCGTTGCCCGCTCAATGATCGATCCCGCGTCGTCGGCATCGGCCATCATTAACGTTGTCCAACGAAACGGCATGCCGGCGTCGCCCTGGATGCGCGCGATGGCACTGAGCAATACGCTCCGCGTGGCTGCTTGCTCTTCCTTGCCGGCCCAGTGCGAAAGTGCCTGAACGACCGCGGACAGCACATCTTGCGAGCGACTGCTGTTGGCGATGCGCATCAATGCCGGATGGTGCCGTGCATCGCTGTAGTGCCTGAGGTAAGCCAAGGCGGCCAACTGCGTTTCCTCGTGTTCCAAGGCGGCGGCCGCGACATCCACCGCGTGGCCAACGTTCAGAATTCTCAGCGAAATTAAACATGCCGCTCGTGTCGCCGGATCGGAATCGGAAGCCAATGCCAACAACCGCGGCGCCGAATCACGGGCTCGCAATTCGCCCGCCGCCAAGGCAGCCGCCCGGCGTACTCGCACGTCGGGGTCAGCCAACAGCGCCACGATGTGCTGTGCGGCGTCTGACGATTTTCGCGCGGTCAGCGCACGGAGCGCCGCCGCGCGGACTTCCGCTTTCGCGGACTTCAGCTTGGCCAGCAACAAGGTATCGGCGCCTAGCTTCGGCCGCCGGCTGAATTCATGCAACACCTTGGCAAGCACGGGCCCGTCTTCAATCGTCTTGGCGATTTCCAGCAACGTCGCCGTCTCGGATGCCTTGAGCCCTTCAACAAGCAATCGCAATGCGGTCAATCGATTGGCATCAGGGCGAGATGCTTCACGAACAATGCCTTCCAGCAAAGTGCGCGACCCAGCGGGGCGATCTTTCAGAACGTCAAGAATCACGGCGACCCGGTCGACATCGTCGTCTTCATCCAGCCACTTGGACAGCATCGCCAGCGGAACGGGAATTTCCTCGCGAACCATGCGTTGCACAACGAAGGCACGAACATCGCGGTCGGGATCGGCGAGCAGGCCCGCGAGTGCCTTTTCAATTCTTTCGGTCCGGTCCCAAGTGACGCTATTCGCGGGACGTGGTCCAGGGCGGAAGCCCCAGTAGGTCCAAGGAGCCGGCTTCTTATAAACGCGGCTCAACAAATCGGCGTACTCGCGCCGCCGCTCAGGCTGTTCATCTTTCAAACGATCCAGCAATCCGTCGACAACTTCCGCGACCCCTTGCTCGGCGAGCGCCCACGCGGCGGCCGGACGAATGGGAGAGGCGTCGTCGTCCAGAACGGCGAACGTATCGGGCCAGTTCGCTGTTCCGCGGACAGTCTGCATTGTGGCGTGAAGAATCGCGGCATCCGGCGTTTTCTCAATATGACGATGAAGCCAACGCGCCGCGCCCGGCCAACGCAACCGCCGTAGAGCAATTATCACCTCCAGCAGGATGCGCGGATCGTGATCGACGTCAAACACGGCCAATCGTTCGGCGATGCGCGCGTCACCGGAATCGGCATTCAGGCGATGTTTGGCAAGAACGGGGTCCGTCAAGTCGGCAATCGCACGTAGGGCCTGTGCGCTGACGCGCGGATCGTCGTCGAACTGGGCCAGATGGAAAAGGCCGTTAAGAGCGGCTGCATGTCGAAGATGCACGAACACCCATACGGCATGCAAGCGGCCCATGGGAGCCACTTCCCCTCGCTCCAGAGCCAGCTCAAGTGCTTTTGCACCCGCTTCGCCTTGCCCTTCGATCGCTCGCTGCGCTTGCCGCCGAGCGTGATAGCT
Organism: Planctomycetota bacterium; assembly: GCA_029259935.1. The sequence continues at coordinate 32,488 of JAJDEH010000434.1, read as the reverse complement.
TGGCGAATCCAAAGTCGAAATCCAGTCGCCAAGGGTGTTTTTCTTGGGATCCGAAGATGCAGCTTTAGGTTTGCCGGCAGGATAGGTAATGCGGTAGATGCGTCCTCGCCCGCGCTTGGGGCGCTGGCCGTCGGCCCAATCCGAGACTAACAGTGAGCCATCGTGATCGACGACGAGATCCGTCGGCTTAAAACCATAAGGATCCGCCGGATCGCCGACCGCGAATTCGATTTCCTTCATCGGAGCAAAACTGCTGGCCGCTCGCGCTCGCGGATAGCGAACGACCGAGCGTCCCCATTCGCAAAAGAACAAGTTGCCGTGAAACTCGGGTGGCAGTGCCGTCTCCAGGTAGCAACTTCCTCCCGCTGATGAACCGCGTCCCAAATCGGCCAGCGGCGGCATCGCTTCGTCTGGCCGGTTGAGATAGTGATACGGATAGCCATGATCCGATCCATGGAAACAGTGGCACACGCGGATCATGTAATCGCCGCCGTCGTTTTCATTGTCCCGCACAAAGACGTTCAATTCCTCGTCCAACGCGACGTCGTAGATATTGCGAAGCCCCGTGGCGAAGACGTGCAAATCGCGCCCATCGGGGCGGCAGCGAAGAATTCCCCCTTGTTGAAACAGCAGGCGGTCGCCTTCGATCCGCTGTACGTCGCAGCCACGATCGCCCAACGCCAGATACAACCAACCGTCGTGCCCCGCCACAACTCCGTTGGCACAGTGCAGGCGATTGGAATTCTCTTCCGGCGGCAGTCCCAGGCCTTTGATTAGATCACGACGCTCGTCGGCGACACCGTCTCCATCGGTGTCACGCAAGCGAGTCAATAGCGGTGCGTGCATTGCATAGACCGCGCCGTCGTCGAAGGCCAGGCCCTGAATCGAATTGAATCCCTTCGCATAGACAGTAGATCTGTCGGCGTATCCGTCGCCGTCGGAGTCTTCGATCAATCGAATCTCGTCACGACGCACGATCTCCACGCCCAATCCGGTCATGTAATCGTGAGTCAACAGCAGCGTGCCCGGCCGTGGACCCAAGGAGATGACCGACGGGTATTCGATCAGAGGATCACAAGCAAATAGCGTGGCGTTGAATCCTTCGGGAACCTTCAGCGGTGGAAACCGCTTTTCGGTCGCCGGTCCCACAAGAACCTGTTTCTCGATCGGTTCATTTTCACCGCCGAACGCGCAATCGGTGGCGATTGCCAACGCCGACAATAGGGCCAATTGAAGGATCGTCAGGGTTTTCATATTCATAGCGCGGCCATTGCTTGATAACCGACGATGGAGGGAGAATCGGAGCGTGGTGGGTTTTCCATGGTAGCACGTTTCCAGACGGGCTCAAGAAAGTTCGCCCCGCGAAACTGCGTCAGCGGTGAGCTTGCGGGTTGGCTCGATGGGCCAAGCTATTGTCTTGGCGCGTGCAAGATCGCGGCGTTTGGGCGACGCATTACAGATTTCAACGCATGCCTACCCGCCCGCCAAGTCACTTTCACCGAAAGTGAGTCACCGCGGCTGGACCAAACGCGGGTCGTTGGCGATGACGGGCTAGACTCGTCGAGCAGATCCACAGCGCGACCCAAGCGATGACCGCCCAGCCGATGCCGTAACACGAGGTAAAGGCGCCGCGCAACGAAGTTTGGCTGAGGTAGTAGAGGAACACCAACGCTTGAACATAAATCATGAAGTTGAGCGGGCCGCGAAACCGGTCGCGCAAACAGCCAATAGCTTTGATACACACGCCGATCAGCACCTGCGTGATCACGACGTAGATGGGGCCCGCTTCACTGTAGGCCCGCACCGCGGCTGGGGCGGGGGCCGCGCCGTCGATGTCCTCGATTTGTGGATACATATACCCGATGACGATGTGGCTGGACGTGTTGCCTTCACCAATTCCGATGTGGTGCAGCCCCAAGTCGACGCCCGTGTAGGGCAGCGATTCCGGGTACAAATTGATATAGAACGGGTACGCCTGCGGCATGCGAAAAATCATATGTGAAACGGTTTGATTGTTGTCCCAATACTCCATCGTCAAGTTTTGCATGATGGTCAGTAAGACGAACCCTCCGGCGAACGACAGTAACAGCGGCTTGATGCTCAAGACGCCCGTTTCGGTAAGCGCCACGCCTAGAAACAAGACATAAATCAACAGCGGAGCTTTTTGCATGAGGCTCATGCTGAGTACCAGATTGGTACATGTGACGATCACAAATACAAACTTCCATGCCATCCCCGGTCGGCGAATCGCCTGATAGAGCGCGCAGAAGGATAGAGCGGGCATGATGATGTAGGTAACTCCCCAGAACTCACCGCCAAAATCCCGCGCCAGTTCGTCGCGCAACCGCATCATCGAAATGAAGTCACCCTGCAATTGCAGCCACATCGTAATACTGTCGCCATACCCTCGGGTGTACAACATGCCGAACGTGTAACCGGTAAAACAGATGAAGACAAACGAGAAGGAGAGGATATCAATCTGGTCGTCGATCCGGCTCAATTGGCGGCCGAGTACCTGATTTGCGATTCGAAAGTCGTGCAGCAAGATGATCGTCAGGGGCGTGACAATCATTGGAGAAAACAGCACACCCCAATACGTGAAGCTCGAAAAGTCCGAGATCCCTTTCAGGTTGATTCCCGCCTTGACGAGGTCCAGAATGTATCCGTCGGTGACACCGATCAGCACTCCGCCGATCAAGGTCGTAACGCCATAAACCGCTAGATAGAAGCCGAGCGGCCACCGTGCGCTGGCGTCCATCTTGTAGGCGGCGATCCACAACGCGATGGAAATCAGCATCAGCACGGCGGGCAGCAGCAAGTCTTGCATCCACATCATCGGGCCATCTCCAGTGATCCGAATTTGTCGAGGATGCAACGCACGTGCTTTTCCCAAGTGTAGCGCTCAAGCACTTCACGTCGAGCGTTTTCAGCAAGACGTCCGCGCCACGAAGGGTTCACGGCGAGAAATCGAATGGCCTCTTGAAGTTCGTGCTGGTCTTCCCCGCGCGTGAGAATCGCCAATCGCGACTCGCTGTCAGACGGTGTACTGGGCGTCAGGTCGGCGGTCCGCAGGGAGTGACGGAGTACTTGTCCGATCTGCCCGACGTCGCTGGCGATGACCGGCTTGCCCATCGCCATGTACTCAAACAACTTTGTGGGAGATCCGAAAAAGGATGATTGGTCGGCATTGTCGCGCTGCGGGGAAAGGAACGCGTCGGCGGCAGCCAGATATCGCGAAGCCTGGTCTTGCGGGACGAGCCCCGGCAACGTGACATACGGGCGGCAGTCCGAGCCGCCGAGTATATCTTGCACCTCGCCCATGCGCAGACCGTCACCCACCAACAGAAAATGAACTCGATATTCGTCCAAAAACGCACGATCGTTTTGGACCAGTTCCCGAATCGCCTTGGCTAACACCTCGACACCGTGCCATTGCCCGAATGTGCCAATGAACAAAGGCACGAACGCATCGGCGGCAATGCCCAGATCGGACCGCAATTCTCGATTCTGTTGAGCCGTGAACCGCTGGGGGTTGAATTCCTCGGGATCGACGCAGTTTGGATACTGAGCGATCCGCCCGCGCTCGACTCCCAGATCCTGCAATTGCCCGCATAGCAAATCCGAAACCGTCACGACAAGGTGCGCATGTTGCAGGCACACCTGTTCGGCACTGGCGGTCAGGGTCGACGGGCGTGAGCCGCGGCCCCAGTTTTCGCTGGTCCACACCGGCGAACTGTTGAATTCCATGATGAGGGGAATGCCCAACATGCGCGACAGGACGACGCCCACGTAATTGTCATTCGACATTCGCTGGTAGATGAACGAGTACTGCTTTTGCCGGGCGATCTTTAGCAGGCTGGACGCCATCTCGCGCTGAAACTGATACAGATTCGTTCTGTACGGAAAGCCGAACGCACGCGGTGGATCGAGGCGATGAAATGCCGCCAGGTTGCGTACCATCGGTGGCGGATCGACGCCCGCGAATTCCACGTCGTAACCAAAGGCGTCCAGTCCGTTCACCACTCCGGCAACATGGCCCAGTGAACCGCCGGCTTGCGTCCCGACCCACAGATTCGGCTTCACGTACAGCACGGATTTGCCGCCGTCATGGCGGGCCACCACTCGTTCGGTCCGCAGCAATTGGGAAAGCTCGCGGCGGCACTGCCCAATGCCGTGCCGGCCCTTCAGGCTGGCACCGACCGTGCTGGCCAACGCGCGGGCGGTCTGCCAGCGCGAGACCGGTTGCGAATCCAAGTTCGGATCGACCGTGGAGATCCGCCGGCTGCACGTCAATCCAGAAAGTGCCAACAGGACGGACGCCAATCGCTGGGAGCTTGCGGATTCGAACGGAATGTACAGTTGCTGCCCCCGCGCGGCGCGCAGCGCGGCAAGCATGGACGGCAGCGAAAGCCGCCGCAGTTGGCCCAGCATCAGGTAGGTTGGCTCCACGCCGATCGCCTTTTCGAAAGCACCACGAAACGTCTTCGACAACGGACTGTGAACGAGAGCGAAAGTCGACATGGCAAGCCTGTTTGCTTCTAGATCGCGGGAACCAGTTGGCGACGTTCACCGTGCATGAAGCGCATGAACATCAAGTGCAGGACGAAGACGAACGCATAGGCCAGCGACAAGGAACTCCCCGCGCCTACCCCGCCATATTTGGGAATCAGGTAGCAACCGGTGCAAATCATCAGCACGAAACCGAGCAGCCAAATGGCGATTACCGATTTGGGATAGCCGGCCGCCGCCATGTACTGAGACAGGATGGACGTCAGTCCGGAAAAAAGTACCGACGGCAACATCCAACGCAGCGCGGGGACGACGGGCAAATACGTGCTGCCGTAGGCCACGTAGACGGCCGGGACGGCGACAAGTGACGAAACAGCCACGGCGATCAGCAGCAGGACGGCGGCCCTGGATAACCAGCGATACGTGAGTTGTTCGCGTTGGTCCGCGTTTTGAACAAGCTTGGGGAACAAGATCAACGCCAACGACGCCGGCCCCAAATGCAAAATATCAATTCCTTGCGCGGCAATCGAATAGAATCCTACTTCCGCATCGTCGGAATAGTGTTCCAACAAAAATAGGTTGCCCCGCCGAATGAGAAAGCTTAACAAGCAAATCAAATACGCCTTCCCCATGTAGCCAACGCTGCCCCGAAACACTCGCAAGTCGATCCTTGGGGGCCACGCGTTATGGCGCATCAGAAGAACTAACAACAAGCCGGCCGCCAAACCCCAAGCCGCGAGCGTGGCCCACAGAAATCCTGGCAGCCGCGCGTTCAACAAACACGCGCCGCCCACCGCCAAGAGGACGAGTAACGAACAAGCGATTTGCGAGACGTTGTAGCTCTTGGCTTGGTTCAGCCCCAGCAACAGACTTCCTCCCAGAATCATGAACAGCCGTGCGGGCACCATGGCGGCGGCGAGCCAAAACAAAACTGGTGTCAGCGAAGTCGCCATGAAGTCGCTCACGTGCCAAAACGCCGCAAGTGCGATGGTAAAGGCACCGCCAAATACGATGGAACTGGCAACACTATTCCCCACCAAGGCATTCAACAGCGACTGGTCTTGCGAAAGGAAATACGAATTGCTGACGTGCATGCCAAGACACGCGAATTGGACAATGAGGGCTCCCATGGCCATGGCAATGGCGTAATCGCCAAGCTGGGCGGGACCGAGATGCCGTGCCACCAAAATGTTGGCAGCCAGCACCAACGCCGTGGCGAGGCCCCGGCAAAGCACCGTCAGCAGGACATTACCCGTCATTGAATTCACTCCAATCGACGGAATCTCATGGCGGCCTCGTAGCTAGCGTCAAGGCTGCTCGCGGTTCGAACGAGTTATTGAATTGCCGTCGCGCTCGAAGAAGAGCGGGCGGATTCTAGAGAACGACAGCAACCGAGGCAATGTCACCGACAAATAGGCTCGTCAGCAAAAAGTACAAATCTTGGGAGGCTTAACGTAAACCTGTAATGCGAGCTTTACGCGTCAATTTCCGTGGGCAATGTCGGGGGAGAATTCGGGATCGCAACCATCGGTTCCCCAACACACCTTGGCCGCCGCTTGCTTCCGTAAGTCGTTTGATTGCAACACTATCGGTGATCGATCCCGTCGCGTAATTGAGAATCGCCCAATTCGCATGACCATTCGGCGCACTGTTTGCAATCCAGTATCGATTGGTAGTTACATAAACCCATCAAGGGGGGTCTTTCAGATGCGTCATTACGCATTCGTTCTTGTTTTGGCTGCGATCGCTCTGGCGAATACCCGCGTTTTCGCGGATCCGATTTTGCTGACATTTGAAGGACTGACTGACAACGAGGACATTCAGACCTTTTACAACGGCGGCGCGGGGTCGGCTGGCACGGGACCGGGACCTAACGTGGGAGTTTCGTTTTTCGGTGCCAAAGTGGCCATCGACAGCGACGACGGCGGCTCGGGGCCCTTTGGCGGCGAGCCCTCTCCGAATACCGCCATGTTTTTGGAATTCAGCCTCGCGCAAATCGCCGTAATGAACGTCAATCCGGGCTTTGATTCCGAGATCTCGTTCTTCTACTCCACGACGCTGGAACCGGCCATCGTAACTGTCTATGACGATCTAAACCAAGGTGGCAACGTGTTGGGTGTTCTGAATCTGCCGACCACAGTCAGCGACGGCGGTGACCCGAGCGGGAACCTCAGTCCGTTAGTGCCGGCGAGCCTTTCGTTTTCAGGGGTTGCGAGGTCGGTCGGATTCACCGCCAGTTCCCCCATCGTGTTTGACGACATCCGGTTGGGAAGCGACATGACGGGGAATGTTCATACCCCCGAGCCCACGACGATCGCAATATGGTCCATGCTGACGATGGTCGGCGCGGGCGTGGCTGTTCGGCGACACCGTCTGCATCAACGGACACCCGCGGTTCATTGATCACTGTGCGGCGCACGGACACTTGGCAACAAGTCGGTCAGGTTCTCGGCTTCGCCACGAAGTTACAGCGGGACGCGGTCGCCTTCAGGCACTTCCCGTGGAAAGAACCGATCCACGATATCGAAGAACTCGTCGGGCGTGGCAACCGTGCCAATTTCCCGGCGAAAGTGCCGTGCCCCGTGTTTGCCTTGCGCATAACAGCAGGCGTACTTGCGCATCAGCATCGTGCCCTTCTCAACGCCGAATCGCTGCACCACCAAATCATAGTGCTTCAATAGGCACCGTCTCTGCTCGTCAATCGTCGGTTCAGCGGGGATCGGTTCACCGCGGAGGGCCGCCGCCGCTTGAGCAAACAGCCAGGGCCTGCCTAGCGACGCCCGCGCAATCATCACTCCATCGACTGGATAATTACGAAAAGCGGCCACGACTTTTTCGGCCGAATCGAGATCGCCGTTGCCGATGAGCGGCATCTTCTTCAAGTGCTGTTTGATTTCCGCGATCCGATCCCAATCCGCGCTGCCCTTGAAAAAATCCGCCGCCGTCCGGCCATGAACGGTGAGCGCCGCCGCCCCGGATTCTTCGACCACTTTGGCAACTTCGATCGCGTTGATGCTGTTACGTGTGCACCCAAGCCGGATCTTGGCCGTGACCGGAGTCGGACTGCAGGCCCGCACGACCCGTTCGATGATCCGGGCCATTCGAGCGGGATGGCCGAGCAAATAGGAACCGCTGTGCGCCTTTTCGGTCACGTCCTTGACGGGGCAGCCGAAATTGATGTCCACGACGCTGACCTGGTAATCTTCCACCAATCGCCGGCCAACCTTGGCCAAGGTCGCCGGATCGTTATCCCACATTTGAACTGCGAGCGGACGGGGTTCGTCCTTGACGCCCCACATGCGATCGGGATGCCGGGCGTCGTTGTCGTCCAGCCAGGCGAAGCCCTGGGCGTTGACCATTTCGGTGGCTTGAAGGCCCGCGCCGCCAAAGTCGCGGACGATTTGCCGAAAGGCAAAGTTAGTGAAGCCGGCCATCGGTGCCTGTAGGATTGGCGGATCGACCAGCAGCGGACCAATATGGAACGGTCGCGCCAGGGGCACTACGGAAGGTGAGTTTTCGACGACGTCAGCAATGCTCATTCAGGCATTTTATGCTAACTCGCGCGAATCATGTAGCTCACAGCCACTCTTGAATGGGCCGGCCTTCGATGAGCCGCACGGGGCGTCCATCGGGAGCCCGTGCAACCAAATCGTGGGGAATGCCGAGTTTCATGTAGACCGTCGTGGCGATGTCCTCAGTGAAATATTGGTCCTTCGCCACTTGCCCGCCGTCTTCGGTGGTCGCGCCCAGCACGTGGCCCCCCGGCACGCCGGCTCCGGCCATGATGGCGAAACCCGATGACGCCCAGTGATCGCGGCCGCTGGCCGAGTTGATTTGTGGGGTGCGGCCGAAATCGGTCAGCCAGACAACCAGCGTGCTATCCAGCATCCCGCGCTGCTCGAGGTCGGCCAGCAACTGGGGCAAGGCCTGATCCACGGGCGGAACTCTGGTGTTCTTCAACGATTTGAAGTTGTTTTGGTGCGTGTCCCAGCCGCCGTCGGTGACGGTCACGAACCGGACGCCCGCTTCGATCAGGCGTCGCGCGAGCAAGCATCGCTGGCCAAAACCATGGCGGCCATACGCGTCGCGCTGGGCGTCCGTTTCCTCTTGAATGTTGAATGCCTTTTTCGTTTCGGGCGCGGTGATCATGTTCAGCGCCGCTTTGTAACTTTCGTCCAAAGCGTCGAAGGCGCTGGGCTGCAAATCTCCTTCGCGCTGAAGTTCGTCAACGCGAGCCAGCATTCTTTGGCGGCGATCGAGTCGCTCGGTGGTAACGCCTTGCGGCAAGGTGATGTCGCGCACGGTAAAGTTCGCCGCGTTGGGATCGGCCGGCATCACGAACGGGTTGTATTCCAATCCCAGGATGCCGGAGGATCCGCCGCCGAAACGCCGGTCCAACGATTCACCCAGTTGCATGAAGGGCGGCATGGCCGTCTTGAAGCCATGGTGATAGCTCATCACCGCGCCATAGGTTGGATAACGGACCGCCTGGTTCAGCGGCCGTCCCGACATCGCATATTGGTCCGCGACACCGTGACTTCCGTTCTTCGGATTCCAGCCGCGAAGCAATGCAAACCGCTTTTGCTCTTTCGCCATATTCGGGGTGATCTCGGCGAATTGCACGCCGGGCGTCGCGGTATCAATGACGCCATATTCACCCTTCACGCTGGCCGGCGCTTCGGGCTTGGGATCGAAAGTATCGTGATGGCTGGTTCCGCCCTGAGTCCAAATCAGAATACAGTTGACGTCCGTCGCCGATTTGCCTTCGCGAGCCAACAGCATTTTTTGTTGAAGCGCCATCGGCAACGAGAGGCCGACGCCAGCCAACGCGCCAACTTGAAGGAAGCTGCGACGAGTGACTCGTTCGCAATTGCGATCAACACCAGAGGAAAGCGACAACATGGCGTGCTCCGCAAGAAGAAGCAGGTGGGGATTCCGAGGCGGGGGGTAATCAAGATAAATGGTAATTTATGGAGTCTAGGAACGCAACGCAGGTTCGTTGCGTTCCTAGAGTAGAACATCGGTCGACATGGACCAGTTTTATGAACCCGCGTCTGCTTTAAGCCGCGCTTCGCGTCGTTTAATTACCTGCGCTTCGCGGCGTTGTTTGGCTTCGGCCCGTTTCTTGTTGACAGCTTCAAGTTGCTCTTTCGAAAGCAAAGCCTCAACTTCTTGATTTCGCTCGGAGATCAATTCTTCGATTTGAACTCGCAGTTCGGCGATTTGTGCGTTGTATTTAGCTTGTACGCCGTAAATGGAATCTCTTTGTTGTCCCGTAACCACGTCGGCGAAATAAGCGGGCAATCTGCCGCGCGGCTTTTTGCGCGGCTTCGCTTCTTTAGCCGGGGCCGCCTTAGCTCCGTCGGCCGCCTTTCCCGATTTCTCTTGACCGGCCAGTTGGGCGTCGCCCGTCATCAAAGAAGCCATCGCGATCGCCACGAACAACCCAAACACAGTAAGCTGCTTCGTCATGTTTTCGTCCCCACAAGTTGAGAGTGTCTTTTTGGCCAATAATACTACAACCCCGACGCTGCCAGTTTATCGATCCAAAATGCCTGCTGCAAGAAAAAAAGGAACTGTCAGGATGGAAAATTTTGGCTTGCTCTCCGGTGCCGCTGACGGCACTAAGAGCGGATCACCGCCATGGTCCAGATCGCGAACTGCGGCAAGCCGTCATGAAGAACAAAAGGCGTCCCCGGCAAATCGGGGACGCCTTATGGTAAATAACAGCCGAGCACTCGCCTCGGCTGTATTTCATCGCAATTACGGGCGATTACTCGGCGGCGGCAACCTTGAAACCGGCCTTCTTGAAAGCCGCGTCGCTAAACAGCTTTTTCAGTTGCGCGTTGCCCGCCAACTTTTCGGCGTTGCCTTTGCAATTGTTGCAGCAAAAGGCGATGCTCGCGCCGTTGACTTTGATGGCGGTTTCCGTGTTCAAAGGCTGGCCCGAGAAGGGGCACTTGCCCTGGACGGCCTGCTTGGTGGCGACAAGCTGATGATTGGCCCGCGCCTGCACAATTTCATCCTCGCCAATTTTCGAGGTGAAGGCCTTGGGGCAGTTGCCGCAGCAAAAATAGACTTGGCCGCCTTTGTGATCCAACACCTTGTCGGCCTTGGCGGCCGCTTTCGGGTTCATGACGCACTTGATGCCCTTGAGGTTGATCTCTTCGGCGGCCATCAGAAAGGTAACGGCCATCAGGGCGACGACGAGCGAAACGGAGGTGACAAATCGCGTTTTCATAGTGTGATCCTTCGGTAACAGAAATCAAAATGAATTAGTCAAAAAACTATTCGTTGATTTCTGTACGTCAAATCAGCCAAACGCAATCCAGTACATGCAGACGCAGGTCTGGCGGTGGGCCCCGATTGGTGAGCGGCCTGGTCGCGAATTGAGTGGGGCAATGCCCCGCGATGGCGGAAGGTTGCTCTAGAGAGAGTTGCTCGACGCGCGGCAGTTTCCGTCCGGTCGAACCCTTCGTCCCTTCACGAACAAGTAGCCGATGTTTGCAATCACAGCGCCGCGAAATGCCGCTGCTCGGAAGTTCGCTCTTACAACCTGAAAGTCGCCGGCTGGAACAGCAGCCAGATTGGCCGGCGGTCGCGGTCCCCGCGGGCGAAGCACAGCATTCGCAGCGACGGTCCTCGGCGGCACAACAACAATCGCGTTGCCCGAATACGGGAAACGCGAGAGCCAAGGCTAAGCACCATCGTAGGATGTTGGATCGCATGACTGGATAGGAAGCGGCGTCCGCGTTACCAAATAAAAACGCGGCGGCCCCGTTTTACCGAGGCCGCCGTTAGGTCTCTAAACAACAGCTCGACTATTTGTGAGCCTTGTGGCAACTACCACAGTTGGTAGCTTTCTTCAGCGCGGCCAAATCGCCGGCTTCGCAAGCCTTCACAATGGCCGCCGTCTTTTTCTTCCACGAATCGGCGTCACCCTTCTTGGGCTTGTTTTTGGCCATCGCCTTGTACAACTCGAGCAGCTTCGCGCTTTCATCTTCCGATGCCTTTTCGCTCAGCACTTTTTTCAAAAGGCCATCTTTGTGCGCCATCTTCATGACCTGTTTGTTGGTGTACGTAGGTGCGTCGTCATCCGCCGCGCCCGCAACGCCCACGACCAGCGTACCGACTGCAGCCAAGAGCGCCAGCAGTGTCACAAGTTTCTTCATCCTCAAATCTCCTGTGCGTCAGTTAGAGTGGAAAACCACATACATAAAACAAAACCTCGATGATCGAATAATAACTGCTGGAGATTCCCATTTTCACCCCCCTTGCCGAGGTATTTGCTCTCTGCAAGAGTTAAGCGGGTTTCTGTTCACTTTTCTCTTGACCCACGAATTTCCCTTGACCAACGAAAACCCAATGGAAAGCTCAGCCAGGGCACAATTCGTTTTTGCCGTCTGTCAGGTCGGGGCAGAGAACGCATTGAAGCGCGAAGTTGCTAGCGGGTCCCCAAACCTGCGGTTCGCCTTTTCACGTCCCGGATTTGTGACCTGGCGTGCCGACGGCGGCGAAATGTTGGCGGAGTCACTCGATCTTAGTGCGGTCTTCGCGCGGACTTACGGATTCAGCTTGGGTAAAGTGCGAGGCAGCGACGGACGTGAGATGGCTGCCGATCTTTGGCGGCAGGTCGGCGGGCTGGCGGTGAATCAACTTCACGTCTGGCAGCGCGACACGCAACTTCCGGGAAGCCGGGGATTCGAACCGGGAATGACTCCGCTGGCCGACGAAGTAGCACGGCTCGTGCTTGAACAACGCATGGCCGAACAGCCGGCTGTGCCAAGCCTTACGGCGAACAAGGTAGCGCGACCCAACCAGTTGATTCTGGACTGCGTGATTGTGGAACCCAACGAGTGGTGGTTCGGGTATCACCGAGCCTGTTCGATTGCCCAGCGCTGGGCGGGCGGCATTTGCCCGGTCCGCAGGGGACCCAATATGATCTCTCGCGCTTATCTGAAGATGACCGAAGCACTGGAGTGGTCCAAACTGCCGTTGGAACCCGGAGATCCTTGTGTCGAGCTGGGAAGTGCTCCCGGTGGTGCTACGCAGGCGTTGCTGGAGCGTGGGCTCAACGTAACCGGAATTGATCCGGCCGAAATGGACCCCCGCTTGGTGGACCATCCCCGCTTTACCCACACGCGAAAACGGGCCGTGGAGGTTCGACGCCGCGAGTTTCGCGACACTCGGTGGCTGGTGGCCGATTCGAGCGTGGCACCGAAACACACTCTAGACAGCGTGGAAGCGATCGTCACGCATTCCGACGTCAACATACGCGGGCTGTTACTGACCCTGAAGCTGTTAGATTGGAAACTGGCGGAGGAGATTCCCCAATATCTGCGGAGAGTGCAATCGTGGGGCTATCGATATGTGAAGGCCCGACAGCTTTCGTTCAACCGCCAGGAAATCTGTGTGATGGCGCTGCGTCGCCGGGCACTACGGCGGATGGCGGGGAAATGACCTGTTCGTGCCAATTCACTCAGACGCACCCAATTAACGATAGCCAATTGGTGACGGTCGTCCGAGTTGTAACGATTAGTTAAAGTGTAACGCCGATCCAGCCGATGAAAGGTTCTGGCGATGCAGATGCGCGTCGTGCGTGATGGGAATGGACCCATCTGATTTGTTGTTAACCATTGCTGTATTAGCAGTTACGACAAATCAGCTAGTTCTGGGCCAGCTCAATCGCCGTAAGTTCTTTGACAATATGAAGTTTTGACATTATTCGCCAAGGCGATCCGGCGTCGGTTCGTCCCGTAAAGCTGCTGGATAAACTGCCCTTAGAGAGCCCTGACGAATTCTTTGACCTTGACTCTAGTGCTTATGAGATTTACACTTGTGACGTGGATGTGGTCTAAATTTCACATCAAATTCAGTGCATGTTCCGCGGTGGTTGGGGAGTCGAATCGTGACAAAGAAAGAGATCGTTCGAACGATTTCCGAAGAGATTGGTTTAACCCAGCTCAAGACTAAGGAAATCGTGCAAAAGACTTTTGACGCGATCGTGGAAACCCTGGTGCACGACAAGCGGATTGAACTGCGAAACTTTGGTGTCTTCGAGGTCAAGAAGCGTGCCGCTAGAAAGGCACGAAATCCTCGCACCGGCGACAAGGTCGACGTCCCCGAGAAATACGTCGTAACCTTCAAGCCTGGCAAGGAGATGGAAGAAAAGGTTCGCCAGCTTGAAGAGCGAGAGGCGGCGGCGGCTCGCATGCAAGAGGCAGCGAACAACTCGGCCATACCAACGTCCGAGAGCCCGTCAACAGCTCCGCCGGCGCCAACAACCGAATCATTTGATACCCCTCGGTCCTACGGGGCAAACCCCGAGGGAACCAGCTAGTCTAATCTTTCCGCTATGTCCCAGTAGCGGCGCAATCCTAAGAACGGAAATGTCTTATCTAGTCCGGGCTTAGGTGATCGGGATCGCTGACGGATCCCTTGTCTTTTCCTAAATCAAATAATGCCAACGTTTTGGCTATACTAACGCGTGTATGGAACGCGAAGCAGCCCGGTGCGCGCTGCTGCGCCTAGTTCCAGATGAAAACACCTTTCATGGAGGATGTTTTGATGCGAGGGTTACTACTGGCACTGCTGCTGGGGATTTCGATCAGCGCGAATGTTGGGTGTTTCATACCCATCTATTCGGCCGATCCCGCTCGTCGGACTCGGCAATTGATTTTCAACTCGGAAGACCTGCGCAGCCTGGTGAATGAATGGGAACGCATCTGGTTTCTGGATCAGCCAGACCATATGACCCCGTTCCGAACCCATGGCGGCGTGATCTAGCCGACTTTTGGGGCGTTGAAACCTCGCGCGCGCATTGCATGGCGCGAGGCGGTCGTTGACTGCGCGGTGACGCTCGCCCTTGGCAAATTCAGGTCTGGCCCATGGTTTGACGGGACCGGCGGCTAACCCGCCGGATTGCCTGATAGTTCAAGGAGCGATAAATTGGCCCAAGAAGGCAGGATGTGAGGTTTCGTGATCCTGCCTGGTTGTCGACTGGCCAATCTTCGGGTCCCCTCTCGGGGGGAGATCGAATTGAAGAGGAATCCGTGGGCGAGAAATCGCAGGTTGACCTGAGCGTTCAGCTTGGCAGGCTCAACCTGCCCAATCCCGTGCTCGTTGCTTCCGGCACGTTCGGATACGCCCGCGAGATGCAGCAGATCGTCGATCTGAGCCGTTTGGGGGCGATTCTCCCCAAGACGATCACCGCCAAGGCCCGGGCTGGAAATACCCCTTGGCGAACGGTCGAAACCGCTGCTGGGCTGCTAAATTCAATCGGGCTGGACAACGACGGGATCGATGCCTTCATTGACGGCCACCTGCCATATCTGCGTACGATATCAGCACCGATCATCGTCAGTATCGCGGGACGCACCGCGGATGAGTTTGTCCAAATGGCGGCCAGACTGGCTGGAGAATCTGGAGTGGCCGCCTTGGAGCTGAACATCTCGTGCCCCAATGTCAGTGGTGGAGTTGATTTCGGCACGGACTCCGAGGTTTGCCGATCTCTTCTGGCTGGCGTTCGAGCGAACTGTGATTTGCCGATTTTGGCCAAACTAACCCCCAACGTGACCAACATCGCGGAGATCGCCCAAGGCGCGGCCGACGGGGGTGCCGACGCGATCAGCCTGATCAACACGGTCTTGGGCATGGCGGTCGACTGGCGGAAGCGGCGGCCCATGCTGGGCAACGTCATGGGCGGACTGAGCGGCCCAGCCATTAAACCAATCGCGCTACGGTGCGTGTACCAAGTAGCCCAGGCGGTCGACATTCCACTTGTCGGCATCGGCGGAATTGCCACGGTGGACGACGTCATGGAGTTTATCGTCGCCGGCGCGAGCGCGGTACAACTGGGGACGGTGAACTACTATGATCCAACCGTGTCGATGAAAATACTCGATCAGTTGCCGGCAGCCTTCCTCGAAGCCGGAGTCAGCCGCGTTAAGGATCTTGTGAAGACTCTAAACACGCACCGCGACGCCGAGGCCGCCGAAGGGCGTCCCGTGAACGTGCTTTCTTCCTAACCTAGTTGGTAGTCAACATGCGAGTCTTGTCTGGAATTCAACCCACCGGCCGCTTTCATTGGGGTAACTACTTCGGCGCGATCCGTCAGTACATCGATCTGCAAGACGAGGATGAGTCGTATTACTTCATTGCTAATCTGCATGCCTTGACGACGATCCGAGAACCGGAGGTACTGCGTGAACTGACGCACGACGCCGCGCTGGATCTGCTGGCCTTGGGATTGGATCCGAACAGAGCGACCTTGTTCGTCCAATCGGATGTCCCAGAAATCAGCGAGTTGACTTGGTTGTTGATGACGGGCGCGCCGATGGGATTGCTGGAACGCTGCCACGCCTACAAAGAAAAGAAGGCCAAGGGGGTTACGGCAGACGCCGGTTTGTTCACGTATCCGGTTCTCATGGCGGCTGACATCTTGGGCTACGATTCGGACTGCGTTCCGGTGGGCGAGGACCAAGTGCAGCACATCGAAGTCTGCCGAGACCTGGCCGGCAGTTTCAATCATGCATTTGGCGACGTCTTCGTGCTGCCCAAAGCCAAAGTGTTGGATAGCTCAAAGAAAGTGCCGGGCACGGACGGCGAAAAAATGTCGAAAAGCTATAACAACACGATCGAAATTTTCGAACCGCCCAAGCAGATGCGAAAGAAGGTCATGCGAATGACCACCGACTCGCGGCCGATGGAAGAGCCGAAAGAACCGGATGACGATCATTTGTATCAGCTTTATTCGCTGTTCGTGGAGGACGAGCGGCGAGAGGCGATGGCGGCCAAATATCGGACCGGCGGATTCGGTTATGGCGAAGTAAAGAAGGCGCTGGCCGACGCGGCGGAGGAGTACTTTGCCGAAGCACACGCTCGTCGAGCGGAGTTGGAGGCTCACCCGGAAAAAGTCCAAGAGATCCTTCAGGATGGAGCCAGCCAAGCTCGCAAGAAGGCGGGAGAAGTACTGCGCCGCGCGCAACAGGCGTGTGGACTTGCACCCGGCGAATCATCCTAATTGGACAACGCTAGTAATTTGACTGACGATCAGAAGGAAGTGGGCGAAAAGCGCGCTCGTTACACATTTGTCAAACCAAGTCAAAACGGTCCGGTGAGGCGAGTTAGGCCAGCTTCCATGGCAAGAGTGAATACTGTCATAACGAGGATTCTTGTCGGGATTGACCCCAACCTATTGTCCGCCGCTTTGAAAGCCGTGAAACGGCGGCACCATGTAGCTGCGGGTGCCAGCCCGCAGTTCGAGCGAAGCACCTTTTTGCAAGCCGCGACAGCGGCGACAGCAGTTCTGGGCTTGTTTCACCGTTCCTTGTGCTGTCGCCGCTGTCGCGGCTCGGTTCTTCACGACTGGCTAGCCGCCGGCTCACGCCGACGGCTACATGCTGCCGCCGTTTCACGGCTTTTCCTAGCATTGCGGATGTCAACGATTGGCTCGCCCTGCGCTCCTCTGCTCACAAACGTGGCGCTACCCAACTAGGATCGAGCTTTGATAAAGTAATAGGCACTGACACATCAATTGCGTGTCCCAATCATGAACATACAAGGTATCGGAACGGACATTATCGAGTGCCTGCGAATCGCGCAGATGATCGAACGGCATGGCGAGCTGTTCATTTCGCGCGTCTACACGCCACGCGAAATCGAGTATTGCAGTTCGCGCAAGGCGGCGACGCAACATTACGCGGGGCGATGGGCGGCCAAGGAGGCGGTGCTCAAGGCGATGGGAACGGGCTGGGCGCGGGGGATCGGCTGGCGTGATATTGAAATTCGCAACGAGCCGGGAGGCAAGCCGAATATTGCTCTTGGCGGAGGCGCTCGCGAAGCTTGCGAGCAGTCGGGCATCGCCGAGATCTTGATCAGCATTTCCCATTGCCGATCGCATGCCACCGCTTATGCACTAGCGATCGGCCGAGACCTCGACCTCGATTAGCGAGGGTTGCAGACCGAATTATTCGGCCTTCTTCTTGGCGGCCTTTTTCTTGGCGGCCTTTTTCTTGGCGGCCTTTTTCTTCTTGGCCTTTTTGGCGGTCTTTTTCGTTGCCTTCTTCTTAGCAGCCTTCTTTTTCTTCTTCTTGGCCGGGGCCCGGGCGGCCCGCTCGGCCAGCAGTTCTACCGCCATGGCGAACGTGGCTTCCTCGATCGGTGTACCCTTGGGAAGCGAGGCGTTCGTCGTCCCGTCGGTCACATAGGGGCCGTAACGCCCCTCTAGTAACTTGATCGGCTCATCCGTCACAGGCGACGCCTCGAAGACCTTGAGCGGCTCTTTCGGCGTGCTGGCACCTCTGCCACGAGTCTTGGGTTGCTTGAGCAACTCGACCGCTTGTTCCATCGTGACATCGAGCGGCGAGACATCTTCGGGCAGCGAACGCGTTTCCGAACCGCATTTGATGTACGGTCCATAACGCCCGTTGGTCGCGATAACCGGTTCCTTCAACTCGGCGTGTTCGCCCAGCGTCCTCGGCAGAGAGAGCAACCTTAACGCCATTTCCAAGGTCACATCCGACTTCTGCATGCCTTTGAGCAACCCCGCATTCTTTGGCTTCTCGTCGTCGTCTTTCGTGCCCAGTTGAATGTAGTCGCCGAATCGTCCCGTTTTCAAAAACACCGGCTTATGGGTGTCGGGGCAGATGCCCAGCGGCTCGTCGTCCTGCTGGCCTTTGTCCAGTAGTTCGATCGCCTTTTCCAGCGTTAGTTCGTCGGGTGGCAACTCTTCAGGAATGCTGGCCTTGCGATAGTTGGGAGTTTCGTACTCGCCCTGTTCCAAGAAGGGACCGTACTTGTGGACACGCAGAAAAACATCGTCTTTGAATTCGCCTTCTGTCGGCGTGCCGATCTTGAATTGGCAAATCGTGCGCACATCCATTTCTTCAAGAATGGACTTCACTTTATTCTTGAGTCCGGGGTTCTCCGCCGTCGCGTCGCCGAAGTAAAACCGGTGCAGATACTCGATGTGCCCTTCCTCCTGGCGGCTAATCGCGTCCAGAAAATCTTCCATGCCGGCAGTGAATTGATAGTCGACAAGTTTGGGCAAATACTCTTCCAGCATGCGCACCACCGCGAAGGCGATCCACGAGGGAACCAGGGCGCTGCCTTTTTTGAAGACGTATTCCCGGTCTTGAATCGTTTCAATCGTGGAGACATACGTACTCGGCCGCCCGATGCCTTTGCTTTCCAACTCTTGAGTCAACGAAGCTTCCGTGAAGCGGGCGGGAGGCATCGTGGTGTGGCTCTTCGATTCGGTCCCGCAGCAATCAACTTGTTCGTTCTCGGCGACCGCCGGCAACAAGATTTCCTTGTCGGCCAATTCGGCCTCGGGATCGTCCGACCCTTCGACATAGGCCCGCAAGAAGCCGGGGAAATCGATCGTCTTGCCGCTGACCTGGAACACCGCGCCGCCGCCCTCGATCGTGACCGTGATCCGGCGGCCTCGGGCGTCGCTCATCTGGCTGGCGATGGTCCGTTTCCAGATCAGTTCGAACAAGCGAAATTCATCGGGGCCCAACGTTGACTTCAGCGTCTCCGGCAGTTCGAACGGGTGGCCGGCGGGACGAATCGCTTCATGCGCCTCTTGTGCATTCTTGACCGTTTTGGAATACGTTCGCGGGCTATCGGGCAAGTAGTCTTTACCGTATTCCGACGTGACCAGATCGCGGGCCGCGTTGATCGCCACTTCCGACAGGGTTGTCGAATCGGTACGGATGTAGGTAATGTGGCCGTTTTCATAGAGCCGCTGCGCCGCGCTGGCCGTTCGCTTGCCGCTGAAATTCAGCTTGCGATTGGCTTCCTGCTGCATCGTGCTGGTCGTAAACGGCGGGCGCGGCCGAGTTGTGAACGGCTTTTCCACGATCGACGTGATACGAAACTCGGCCGAGCGCAAGCGTTCGGCCAGTTCATTCGCGCCGTTCTCATCCAGCAGCATCAAGCTTTCGTTCTTGATCTTCCCGGTAGTGGAATCGAAGTCCTTGCTCGAGGGGATTTTTCGGTCGTCGACGGAAACCAACGTCGCTTGGAAGGTCTCGTCTTTTTTGGTGGCGAACGTTGCCAGTAGGTCCCAATAGGTGGCCGATCGAAACGCGCGGCGTGCCCGTTCCCGCTCGACGACCAGCCGAACCGCGACGCTCTGCACTCGCCCGGCGGAAAGTTTGCGATCGTTCCGTCCGCGGAGCGCCATTTTTCGCCACAGCAGCGGCGAGACATCCCAGCCATAGAGCCGGTCGAGAATGCGGCGCGTCTCCTGCGCCTTGACCATGCCTTGGTCGATTTCTCGTGGATTTTCCAGGGCTGCCTGAATGGCTTCCTTGGTGATCTCGTGGAACACCATCCGATGCACCGGCACCTTCGGCTGCAAGAGTTCATGCAGATGCCAACTGATCGCCTCTCCTTCGCGGTCTTCGTCCGTTGCCAGGTAGAGCTGCTTGGCTTCTTTCAGTTTGGCCTTGAGATTGGAAACCTGTTTTTTCTTGTCCTGAGGTACCACGTAGATCGGCGTGAAATTTTCGTTGACGTTGACGCCCAGATAGCTCCACTCCTCGCCTTTGTATTTTTCCGGCAAATCACTCTTGCTGGGGGGCAAGTCGCGTACGTGCCCAATACTGGCTTCGACGATATAGTCCTTGCCCAAGAACTTCGAAATCGTTTTTGCCTTGGCTGGCGATTCGACGATTACCAGCGACTTCCTGCCGTTGTCTGTTGATTTTTTTGCCATTAAATCTGCCGCTTCGTTGGCTGCGCCTGGTTTCGTGAATCAATGGTTTGACAAATTCGAGCGTGACTTGCAAGTCGGCTGTGGTGTATAAGTGTCGCTGGAACCTCGCCAGACACACCCACCCGCACGGGTGGTGCTTGGCGTCGCAAAAATACACTCCACGGAACGACACTCCTTTTTGGGATTGTATTTACGGCGATCGGCCATAGAATTTCCACACGGGTTCCACCCAATTGAGTTGGCAAGTCATTAATACTTTGCCGCTGGTACAGTCAACCCGTCTCCGTAATCTCCATATAGTTTGCAAAGCAAGGAAATCTCTGATGCCAGGGCCACTCTCCTTTTTTCGTAAGCATCAAAAGAAGCTTTTGGCGTTGCTGGTCATCTTGGCTATGGTGACTTTCGGCATTCCGTCCGTCTTGCTGAACCAAATGCAGGAAGGTGGGACAGGCACGGGAAAACCGGAAATCGCGTTAGTCTGGAATGGGGGAGAATTCAACGAACTGCAATTGTCGCAATTGCGTCAGGAAAACTACGTCACGGCAATGTTTCATGAAACGGTCATGCGGAAAACACAGGAGAATGATGGAAGCCCCAAAGGGCTGCCCATTTTTTCCGCATCCTATCGTGGCCGGATGGAAGGGATTTCCACGGACCAATCGGTGGTGCGCACCTATTTGCTGGCCGAAAAAGCCGAAAAAATGGGAGTCGTAATTAGCGACGAAGCGATCAACAACTACCTGCGAAAATTGGGCGACGACCAGTTTTCGTTGGCCTCTGAAAACAATGAGTACAAGGCGATCTATGCCAGCATTCGTCCCGGGCAAATTTCCTATAGCCGCATGCTTAGACAACTGCGCCGGGAACTGCTTGCGGAGCAGATGCGGCAATTCGGCACCAGCGGCGTTTCGAATGTGACGCCCGGTATGACGTACGGCTTCTACGAGCGGATCGGCCGCCGTGTACGGGCCGAGGTGTTGCCTGTCTACGTGAACGACTTCGTTAAGAAGGTCGATGAAGAACCGACCGAAGAGGATCTGAAGGCGTTATACGAAGAGTCGAAGGATCGTTTCCACGACCCCAATGGCCCGGAACCGGGATTCAAATTGCGCCGTCGAATCGCGTTTGGCTATTTGAAGGCCGATCTCGAAAAGTTTATCGAATCGGCCATGGAAGATGTCACCGACGAACAGATTGAAAAGCACCTTAAAGAACAAGAGGACGACCAGTTTCGACCCGACGATCAATCGTCTAAAGAGGGTACTGACGATCCATTGAAGGCCGGCGACGATAAAGCAAAATCTGGTGACGGCGAAGGTGACGGGGAAAAGAAAAAAGATGGTTCGGATGACGGGGTGAGTGCCGGCGAAGATGCCAAGGCTAAAGACCCCAAAGACAAGTCTGATGAAAAGGCTGGCAAGGATAAAGATAATGATGAATGTGGACTTGATGACGATGACGTAGAGCCAGATGCTGACGACAAAAAGAATAAGAGCGCCAAGGCTAAGGAAGGTGCCAAAAAGGACGATGCCAAGAAGGGCGATGCAAAAAAGGACAAGCCAAAAAACGTCGATTCACCCAAGGGCGATGCTCCGGCGGATGCTAACACCGATCCCGGTTCGGCGGACAAGGTAAAAGAAAAAGGCACCGGCGAAACCGCGGAAGGCGATGCGAAACCGGAAGAGGAAAAGAAGGATCCGGAAAAGGAACGCAACGACGCCAAGCGAGCGATCGCAACTCCCATTGCTCGTGAGAACATGACCAAGGCTCTCAACGCCGCCAAGGAGAAATTGGCCGAATACTTTACGGAGGAGTACATCGTTTGGGAGCAACTCAAGGAAGATCAAGAAGACTTAGAACTCGTTCCGTTGCCCCTCAAGAAGATTGCCAAAGAACTCAATCTTTCCTACGGATCGGTTCCGCTGAGCGATGCCCTAGAAATCGCCAAGACTGATCTGGGCCAAGCGACGGAAATGGACTTCGACATGCAGGCGCGGCAACTGCGAACGATCACCTTCGCTCAAACAGCTTTTACGGCCGATCGCCAGTCGTTTCAGGCGGAACTATTTCCAGCTCCTCGAGGCAACGGCCAATTTTCGCCGTTCAGTGGCGACACCGTCTTTTTGCACTGGGAGACCGACGAAAAAGAAGTTGAGATTCCTGAATTCGAAGACATTCGCAAACAGGTCGAAAAGACGTGGAAGCGATTGAAAGCAAGGAAACTGGCCAGGGCCGCCGCGGACAAAAAGCAAGACAAAGCCAAGGGCCAGGAAAAGACGCTCACCGATCAATTCGGAGAAGAAGCGGTAACGGAAACTCAGGAATTCAGTTGGATGTCGATGGGTGGTGGCAACCTGGGAATGTTCGGCGGAGGCACGCTTAGCTTGAGTGAAGTTTTTGGAGTTGATCGCCCGGGCCCTGATTTCATGCGGACCGTGTACTCGCTGAAAAAAAATGACGTCGCCGTCACCCACAACGCACCGCAGACGGTCTTTTACCTGGTCAGAAGCGTCGATGATGGTTCGGTGGACAAGGTTCAGCAGGACTTCATGACGACTTCGCAACCCTCGCGCGAAGTAATGCAAATCGCCGGCAGGTCATTGTCGACTTTCTACTTCGATTGGATCGAGGGAATCGAAAAAGAATTCGACGTTCACTGGCAACGCGAACCGCGCTAGGTTGATTTTGGTTATCCGTCCAAATCGCAAATGACCATGCGGTGGTCCGAGTTCTCCGTCCGATGGGCTTGCACATTCAGCGGCCGCGGACTCGGGCCGAGCCAAATCTGGTCGATTCTTAGAAGCGGTTTTTCGTTGAGGATCGTCCGTCCCCAGCCGCGACCCGCTTGCTGAAAGGCGTCGGAAAAATCTGGGGACAGCAACGCAAACACCGCGTCGCCAGGCGGCGTATTAAAATCTCCTCCAATGATAATTGGGTGCCGGTTGGAGAGCGACGCGGCATAGTCGGTGATTCTTTTCAATTCACGTCGGCGATCCGCGCGATCGCGCTGGTATGCTTTCCAGCAATCCAGCGACCACAGGTCGACGCGTACCGGTGGCGGTCTGAGTCGCAGGCAGATCACATCCAATTCCCTTTCGGAATCAAGCCGCACGAGCGCGTGAACGAAGTTGCCGCGAAACTCATCAGGAACGCGTTGCGGCATGACGTCACCCCGAGCAATGATCGACGTATCCACGTACCACGCCAAGTGCGAACCCGCGCCATACAACTCCAGGGCAAGCTGTTGAACCGATTGTTTGCGTGGTGATTCCTGAAAGAGAACGATGTCGGGATCATGGTCCGCAACCTCGCTCGCCGCGCCGGCGGCGCCGGCACAGTTCAACGTCACGATGCGCACCTGACTCGGAGCTTGTGGGGCCGGCCTGAACTGTCGAAGGAGCGCAAGGGGCGAGTCGCAAAACACGGCTAGAAAAACCAACCACATCAACAGCACACAAACTCCCGCGCGCCGCCCCTTGCGAAAGGTACTCGGCATCGCCAGCACGAATCCGGCGAGCAACCAGCACCACGGAGGAAAAATCGTAATCGCGGCACAAAAATCAAAGCGGGTGAAGTAGCAATGCGTGACGAAGATCAGCAGCATCGCGGACAGCAACAGCAAGATCGCTTTCGTCCAACGAGACGCACGGTCATAAAAGTGATGCGTGTTTTCGCCATTCATGCTTACGCCTCTTGCGGCCTATGAGCCGCGATCGAGTGGCACCGGCAAAGCACCTGCTTGATCAGGCTCCGAAGCGGGGCACTCAACAGGTTGTAACATACGGCGGGCCTGCCCAAACTGCCAATTGTCTCTGCCCGAGTGGCCCCTCTTCCCGTGCCCCAATACTTTCATTCTATCTGATTCGCACCATCACTTCCACTGAATGAACAACGGCCGGATCCAACTTCCGACACTTCGAAATCTCCAACAAACGCAAAGCCCCAATATCAAACGCCCCAAGGGTTCTGGTCACGACGCATTCTTCAATCGAGGAGTTGCACTTCGTCAGCATTTCAAATTTCGGTATAGAAAATTGCCAACCGCCGTCCGCGCAAACAGTGATTCGGCGACTTGAATATAATGAAGGTAACGGCCGGCAACGGGGCAGTCGGGCACTCAAAACACAGGGCAGGTCTTGCAAGCATTTGGCAAGCATTCGGCATGGGATGGAAAGAATTCCTAGCGGCCGCCGCTTCTACACGCGCTCGACGAGAAAAAACGGCCGAGTCGTACGGCACTACTTCGGCGATGGCAAGCTGGCCGAAGCCGCGTCCGAGCCGGACGCCTTCCATCGCGAGACGCAACGTCTGCAAGCCGAAGCCGATCGCGCCGGATGTTCTTAGAATCGATGAATCTTTTCCCGAAAACGATGTTTCCATCTGATACAATCGGAAGGTCGTGCCAGCAGACGGTTGTGCTTGAGAGTCTGACGGGGTTACCGCCAGATTGAATCACGCCCGCCTAGCGGTGATGCGCCGTGGGGTGCCGACACTGGCGCGGATTAGTGGTGGTAATTCCAATCCGTTGTGCCCTTTCGCAAATGGAAAAGTTCGGATGCATGAAACACGAGGAATAATGACAATGCGCGGTTTTACTTTGGCGCTGGTATCGGTCGCCTTCTGTATTGACTGTCACCCGACGGGTGCAGCGCGTGCCGAGGCGGGTAGCGATTTACATGAGCGGTACGCCGGCATGCTCAACCAACTGCGTTCCGACCTCACCGCCAAACTACCGCGGGACGACCAGGCAAAGGGCGATACGCTAGATAGATTCCTGGCCAGCGACGCGCTGGACGCCAAGTTCGCAAAGTACGTCGTCCTGCTCGAAGCCACGCCTCAAGGCCTGGCAGAGTTCGCTCAGCAGGGAAAAGAGCAGGCCGCGCTGGTCGAGAAGATGCTGGCGAACGCCGGCCTCATGAAGCAGATGCTGGTGGCGGACGGCGCCAACGCCAAACGAGAAGGGCGCGGCTATGGCCCGGCACAGTACGGCCAGGCAATGAAGATCTATACCGACATCCAGACGGCGAGCAAGAGAGCCGCCACCGGTGTCCTGCAGCGGTTGGCGCTCGCCATCAGTCTAGAACACGCGGTGCCGATCGGGCAGGCAAACCCCACGGCCCAGACCGACGCCCCTGAAACAATCGACCCGGTGAAGCGCTACCTTCATTACGAGATGGCATACCTGGACGGCGAACTGGATTCGGCGTTTGAGCGGCTGAGTACCTGGGAACTTCGCATGGTCGTTAACGGGGACGAGCCGGACGAGACGCTCGCCTGGGGGCGCGAGATGCTTCGCAACTATAGGCCCGACCACATCTACAACTCGAATTTCGGCTGGCGCTACGTGAGTATTGTTACTTCGGACGTGAAGTACGGATCACAGGACGTCAAGCACGACAGGCCTGAGTTGCAGAAATATCAGAACATCCTCATGAACGGCGGGGTGTGCGGCCGCCGCGCGTTCATCGGTCGTTTCATTCTACGAGCCTTCGGGATCCCGACCACTGCGCGTCCCAGTCGCGGTCATGCCGCCCTGGCTCACTGGACACCCGAGGGTTGGGTCGTCAACCTGGGCGGAGGCTGGGGCGGCGGCTGGACCAAGACACGATACAACAAGGACGTCGATTTCCTGGCGAGTACCCAAGCGCGAAACAACAGGGAGGCATTCCTGAAGGTCAAGCGGGCCCAGTGGGCCGGCGACGTTCTGGGAGAAAAGCGGACCTACGAGGAAAACGACGGGAACGCCGATTTTTGGAATGGCGTGGCGCTCCGCACGCAGCGGGCTATCATCGATCAGGCAAAGGCCGTTACGCTTGACGCACTGGGCGAGGATCTCGGCGAGGCCAACGAGCCGACGGTCGCAGAGAAAGTCATCGCCTCGCCAGTCACGCCCGAGGACAGGAACATCACCTACCGCGAGGACGGCGTCATCTCGATACCGGCCGCGGCGTACAGCAAGCCGCAGGGCAACACGCGGGACGTCATTGCCGTGAAAAGCTTTGGTGGTGGTCTGCAGATCTTTCTCCCGCGTTTCTTCCCTCAGGGCAAGACGATCATGCGCGGCGGCACCTGGAAAGGCGATCCCGATGCATGCACATCCGGAAAACGGATGCTCAGCGGCGGCTATGGCAGATACGAAAACTGGGGTCTTCGAGCCGCAGTGTCACCGGCGGGCGTTAAAACCCCGCCCGAACTGACGCTCGACTTGGGTGACGGCGTGACCATGGAGCTGGTCTACATCAAGCCCGGAACGTTCGTGATGGGTGGCGAAAGCAAGACCGATGGCCGATTCCAGTGCGTCGAGCTGCCGAAGCACGAGGTCCAGCTCACCAAGGGTTTCTATCTGGGCAAGTACGAGGTGACGCAGACGCAGTACCAGGCCATCATGGGCTCGAACCCCAGCCGATCGACCAAGGCCCCGGACTGCCCGGTTGACAGTATTAGCGAGTCGGACGCGTTGGCATTCTGTTTGAAGCTCACCGAAAAGACCGGACGGGAAGCGCGGCTACCGACCGAAGCCGAATGGGAATACGCCAGTCGCGCGGGCCGTGACACGAAATGGTTCTTCGGCAACGATCCCTCGCGGATCGGAGAGTATGCCTGGTTCAAGGACAACGCGGATGCCAAGTCGCATCCCGTCGGTCAGAAGAAGTCCAACCCGTGGGGTCTCTACGATATCTACGGCAACGTGTGTGAGCGAATATCGGATAAGTATGCCCGCAACTACTACTCGATAAGTCCCAAGGTGGACCCGACCGGCCCCCGCCAGGGCACGAAATCGCGCTTCGAGTACAAGGTCATCGCCCCGCGATCGGGCAAGTACTCGTTAACGGCGCAGGTGGTCACGGCGAACTACGATCAGCGATTAAACGTCTCCGTGAATGACGCCGATTCCGAAATCGCCATGGAGATGCCCTTCACCCTCGGGAGCTGGCAAGACTCCAAGCCGGTCACGCTCACCCTCGAGGAGGGCGAGAACACTCTACGGTTCTGGCGCAACCAACCGCCGCAGTACGGACTGGCCATCAAGGAGTTCACGCTCACGCCGGCGAATTAAAATTCTGCGTAGCGGAATGTCAGGATGGCACGAGATCGAAGATGTAGATGTAGGCCGGACCAAGCGAAGCGCCGTTCCGGCACAATCTGTCACTATAAACCCGCCTCGTTATTCAATCCATTGCCGGAGCAGCGTCGCTTCGCTCCGTCATCCGCCCTTCTCACTCCAAAGACCTTTTCTATTTTCCGTATGGCGTGGCGACAAAAGTTCGGCAAGGTGATTACACCACGCGGCAAGTCTATACTGTATTGCCGGAACGGCGCTTCGCTTGGTCCGGCCTACTTTGGAGCCAGCGGATGTCTGATTTTCGGCGGTGGTTTGTTCCGGGCGGGACGTTTTTCTTTACCGTCGTCACCTACGCGCGACGGCCGATTCTTACGACCGATGATGGTCGGTTGTTTCTGCGGAACGCCATCACCTCGGTTCGGGAACGCCATCCGTTTACGCTCGTGGCGAACGCGTTGTTGCCCGATCATTGGCATCTGGTGATGCAGTTACCTGCGGGCGACGATCGATACTCGTTGCGATTGAAACAGATCAAGGAGGAGTTCAGCGATCAGTGGCTCGCCGTTGGCTTGACGGAAGCCACGGTCACAGAGTCACAACGCAAACGCGGTGAACGTGAAATCTGGCAACCGAGGTTTTGGGAACATGCGGTTCGCGATGAAGATGATCTTGAACGATGTGCGGACTACATTCACTGGAACCCACGGAAGCACGAGCTTGTTGACCGTGTTGCCGACTGGCCGTGGTCTTCGTTTCACCGATTTGTTCGGCTAGGACAATACGATGTTGACTGGGGTGGCGTCGCTCCCGAGTGTGTCGACGAAGGCGACTGGGGCGAACCAAAGTAGGCTGGATCAAGGAACGCGGCAACACTGCTCCGGCAACGAGATGAGTGGCGACGTGTTTTGTCCTAACTCTGCCGGAACGGCGCTGCGCTTGGTCCGGCCTACTTGGTCCGTCACTGGCGCAACGAGGCACCGCAGTACGGGCTGGCCATCAAGGACTTCACGCTCACGCCATTGAAGTGAAATATTGCGTGGCAGAATGACGGCTGTAGTGGCGGCAACTCGTGCATTAGAATACCGAGAGTCTTGCCAGACGGCACTGTCCTCGCGAAGTGACACTCATGCTCCGAAGCAAACTCAGTGTGCTTGTCTCGTTCTGTTTCTTTTCATTTTCAGCGGTCGACGGCACCGAGCAGAAGCTCGAGTTAGCAACTCCGTTTACAAATGAACATGATCCTGCAAAGACAGATGCTGGTGCCGGTGCGCGGATCAAAGCCGTTGCTGGCTGAAGCAATTATCCCATGTCTCACGCGTGAACGGTGCCAGTCCGTGTTGGACTTGGACGAGCAAATGAAACGACTGTGCAACGAGATACGTGAATGGAACAATGTTGGCGAGAGATAAGCCATTCCTGACGGATACTCTACTACCAACGACCGTTATGGCCAAAAAGAAAGCAACTGGACGCAAACTCACTCGGGGTGGCCGCGGCGCGAAATCAACGCCGATGGTGAAAGTACCGAGGAAGTTGGTTGCCGATCTTCGCAAGATAATTGACGAGTCGCGGTTTGTGGTTTCGCAAACGGTGAATGCAGCGCTCGTCGTTTTGTACTGGAACATCGGCAAGCGGGTTCGCGAAGATATCCTCAAACAAGAGCGTGCGGAATACGGAGAGCAAATTGTCTACGCAGTGAGTAGGGACTTGGCGACCGAGTTTGGGCGTGGTTTTTCCGAGGCAAATCTGCGGAACATGGTGCGTTTCGCCGAGGTTTTCCCCGATCAAGAGATTCTCTACGCACTGAGTAGGGAATTGAGTTGGACGCACTTTCGGTCGTTGATCTACCTCGACGATCCGCTCAAACGCGAGTTCTACGCCGAGTTGTGCCGCGTCGAGAGGTGGAGTACGCGGACGCTGCAGAAGAAGATCGGTGGGATGCTGTTCGAGCGGACGGCGCTGTCGAAGAAACCTGCGAAGCTGGCAAAGCAGGAACTGGCGAAGCTCCGCGAAGAGGATCAGATGTCGCCGGATCTGGTGTTCCGCGATCCGTATTTTCTCGATTTCCTCGGTTTGAAAGACACGTACAGCGAGCAGGATTTGGAAGCAGCGATTCTGCGCGAGCTGGAAGCGTTCATCCTCGAACTCGGCGTTGGATTTGCGTTCGTCGCGCGGCAGAAGCGGATCACGGTGGATGGCGAGGACTACTATCTCGATTTGCTGTTCTATCACCGGAAGCTGCGGCGGTTGGTAGCGATCGACTTAAAGCTCGACAAGTTCAAGGCGGAATACAAGGGCCAGATGGAGTTGTACCTGCGTTGGCTGGAGCGATACGAACAGCAGCCGGACGAAGAATCTCCGTTGGGGCTGATCCTGTGCGCGGGAAAGTCCGACGAACAGATCGAACTTCTTCAGTTGAGCAAGAGCGGGATTCGCGTCGCCGCCTATTTGACCGAGTTGCCGTCGCGCGATTTGTTGTGCAAAAAGCTACATGAAGCCGTCCGCATCGCCCGTACTCGACTAGAATCGAAGAAAGATGGGGAATGAGTTGATTGAACGGCGGTAAGCTTACGCCACGAAAAACGAAACCGAAAACCAAATGAATACACATAAAATCGCCGCGGCAATCTTCGTTACGACCATCACGTTTTTCTCTTTGAACGCTGCTGAAAGTCTCGGCATCGAACTCGGCGCCCCGTTCAGAGACAACGCCATCCTTCAACGCGGCATGCCCGTCCCCGTGTGGGGCTGGAGCAAACCAAGCACGCAAGTCACCGTGAATTTCGCTGACCAGAAGAAATCCGCCATTGCCGGTAAGGACGGCAAATGGATGCTCAAGCTTGATGCACTCGAAGCCAGCTTCGAACCGCGCGAGATGGCGGTCAGTGACAGCACTGGCGAAAGCGTCACGCTCAAGAACATTCTTGTCGGTGAAGTCTGGTTCTCGTCTGGTCAATCCAACATGGTGTGGACTGCCGGCAGCAGCATGTGCGGCGGAATCGCCCGCGAAATCGCTGGCTCCCAGACAGACATTCCGATACGTGAGATTAGTATCAGTACGGTGTCTGCTCTCTATCCTCAAAAAACCGCCACTTCGGATGGTGGATGGAAGACACACCAAAGCGCCGGCAGTTTTTCCGCTCTGTCATTGTCGTTTGCGTACGAACTTTACAAAGAATTGGACGTGCCGATCGGCATTCTGTTGAGCGCCCATAGCAATACCAGGGTAGAAGCGTTTACCCAACGTGAGGCAATCGAGAAGCACTCGAAGCTCACCAACGACGCCGACCTGATTCATGATGCGGACCCAAGGACCGATCAAGGACGCAGGGCATTTGACAAGTACCACGAGGATCTGAGGGCTTGGCAGAAAGTGGCCGGCGACGCTGCTGACGCGGGTGGCAGAATTCCCGCACGTCCAAACTTGCCTGGCATCGCCGGAATGTGGAGAGGCCCATCTCAGTTCTTTAACGGCAAAATCAATCCGGTGATCCCCTTCGCGATTCGCGGAGCCATTTGGTGCCAGGGGACAAGCAACTCCGGAGACGGCAGGATTTACGCCGCCAGGATGGAAGCTCTTGTCAACGGCTGGAGAGATGCTTGGGGGATGCCCCAGATGCCGTTCTATTTCACACAAATGCAGTGTTATGGATCTCCCGATCCGGATTCAGTTGGATTCGCGGACATACGACAAGTCCAGCACGTGTTCTTCATGAACAATCGGAAAAACGTCGGCATGGTCGTTCAGTCAGACCTCAACTCAGCTCGACCGCAAGGGATTCATTACTTCAACAAGCTTCATCCGGGCATGAGGATGGCTCGTTGGGCATTGGCAAAGCAGTATGGCAAAGACATCGCCTACACCGGTCCGATCTATACCGGTTACGAAGTCAAAGGCGATCAAGTCATCGTGTCTTTCGAGAAGGGAAGTCTCTTTGGCGGCCTGATGATTGGCAACAAAGGAATGGCCAGAGACTACAGGGAAGCGGACAAGTACGTTGAACCGGCCAATCCGACTCCGGATGACAAATTGAATCATTTCCGGCTATGCGGGCAAGACAAGGTGTGGCACGCTGCCGACGCGGTCCTTGTCGGTGACACCGTTGTTGCGACTTCAAAAAGTGTACCTGAGCCAATTGGTGTCCAGTACGCATACAACGCAGTTCCGGAGAACTCGAACTTGTATAACCATGCGGGCTTGCCCGCGACTCCCTTTGCCGCGATGAACGGTAAACTGATTTTTGAAGAAGACGACTTGGAAAAAGCGGCGGCGCTCAAGGCAAGGTACGCGCAATACACCGACCCCGACTACCCCATCCTGCAAGTTGTTGAGTACTTTCGGGACGGCGCTATCATTCAACGCAACAAGCCGATCCCCGTGTGGGGTCACGCTAACAAGGGCGTCAAAGTGACGGTCACTCTGGGCGGTATCACCAGGACCACGGTCGCCAATGAGCTTCAGCAATGGTCGGTCGAATTCCCAGCGCTCGGAGCTTCCACCAAGCCGATCACTCTGTCAGTCAGTTCGAGCCACGGTTTTCAGCGAACCGTCAACGATATTCTCGTCGGTGACCTCTGGTATCTGACTGGATCAACGATGTTGAACGGCGAAATGGCATACAACCCGCGCGATAAGGATGCGAAGCCACCGGCGGCGCTGCCGCTTGTTCGCGAATTCAGGCGCAAGACCGCAGCCAGCACCTTTCGGACCCCGAGAAAACGGAAGTTCGAGACAGGTGGCGGTAAATATCGTTCGTCATGGATGAACACCGACTTATGGGAAGGCGACCGTGGGGTGACGATGTTCGCTTATCATTTTGCAAAGACGCTGAATCGCGAAGGAATTCCTCAGGGATTTATTACGATGTCCTCCGGACGAGGCGGACGCGCACGGCAAATGGCTTCGCCGCTTTCTTGGACTTCTTTTAACGGCGTCAAGGACATTGATCAGCCGGCTTTTCGAGCTCGTTTGAACGAGCTGTTCATGCAGTATCCCAGCACGGACATTGCGAAAAAAGCTGTCGACGACCACGTCATCCAAGTGAAGGAGTTTGTCAGGACGATTGTCGCAGCGAATCAACAGGGCGAGGATCTGTCGAAGGCCGCACCGCTCGCTGCTCCGCCTTTCCCGGAAGCAGGAAAAGGCGGCGAGATCGGATCGGATACGATTCCAACCTACGCGTACAACTGGT
>JAJDEH010000433.1 GCA_029259935.1 Planctomycetota bacterium | reverse complement strand
TACGGACTGGTCATTCGTCTCAGGTTGCTCTCCACCTTGTCTCGCGACAACGCAGTTACCACTTTCGACTACAGGCTGGTAACGGTAGCCTGGACGGGACTCTCACCCGACAATTCAAACGCCTTCACAGGCGCACTAGGCTCGGAATTTCTCTTCCGATTGTCCCAATATCGACAGATCGAGATCGACGATCAATTTTGCGTCGGCGCTATGGATTGCGTCGTTGCTATGGATTGCATCGTCGTGTTTGGTGGCCAGAATCAATTCCGAAATGGCCCGCCGTGCGGCTAACGAAACCCCATGTTCGGCAAGCGCTTCTTCCGCCCACTGAGCACTAAGCGATTCGTTGTCGTTCCGCCGCGCATCGTACACGATGTCGTGATACCAAATCGCAATTTCCACGCAGGCAGGATGCTCGGCGAGTTGGCGGCATGGATCAAATTGAACAAGGCAGTCCGCAATATGCGAGAGATTGTGATAGGCCCGCGCCGGCTGTTCATAGGCCCTCGACACCCGCAAGTACTCCGTGTCGCTGACGTGCGACACTCCCAGCAGTCGCCAAGCCTGTCGCCAAGCGGCGAGGCTCGCGCGGTCCACGTTTTGTTCAGGATCTAGATTATTCGTGGACATCATTTGGAAAATGGAGCCTGGAGCGCGGCAATGGCCCCGTCCATCCCAGGGGTTAGTTTATTCCAAAAGAACCTCGTAACGATATTTCGCGCCGCATGTCGATCGCTAGGCCAAAGGGTGCCTTGGCCGACTCGCTCAACAAGACGTTGGATCGCGGATGCCAAGGCCGACGCATCCTCTTTATAAAAGTAATCTGCTTTCCGCTTCGGGTCGTCGGCCATGCGGAGAATCTCCGGATAGGAAAGGCGGTGGGGCAACAGTGGATACGCGCCGGCCGCAATCGCTTCGACCATGGACAGTCCAAAGAATTCATGGCGAGCGGTCGAAACGACGATGTCGGCATCTTGCAACGTCTGCCGATAGTCGGTTCGCGACGGCTGGTAGCCCCAGCGATCGATGTGATCTCGAAATGACTCACGAGCCCGCTCGAAGATCGCCGGCGAGTCCGCGAATTGCTCGCCCACGACACTGATTCGAAATGGAAGGCCCCGCGATCGGACTATCTCCAGTGCTTCAAAGAACGTCTCCGGGTTTTTGTCGTGTTCCCACCTGGCCGCCCACAAGATGCGCGGCGGCCCCTCTCTTCGTTCCGGCGGAAGTGGCATCTCGTCGATACCGGGAGGATGGACCTGCGATTTCATTTTGATCTCGTCGACACGATGCAGCGAACGGTAGTCGGGCATGCGCCGCAGCAGTTCTTCCAAGGCGGCGAGAAAACTATCTCGGTGAAAGGCGGAGTTAAACCACACTTGGTCGGCGGCCAGAGCGGTGGCGAAGTTCGTAAACGCGAAATGAAAGTCGCGTTCCTTGACTTCGCGCACCGGATAGGTGAGCTGGTTTTCGTGGAAGTAGGCGATGGTCGGCAGTCGTGAAACGTCGGGATGAACCAGTCCCCGAAACTCAGCCAAGTTCAACATGTCACTGCAGACAAGTGCGTTCCACGAATGCCCGTTTTCCATCTGTTGGGAGATTTGCTCGGCCAACGTCACCGCCGCATGCCGCATCCGCCATTTCCATTTGTAGGCTGGCAGGCCCACCACGGTCCATTCGTGCTTACTGCCCGCGATCCAGCCGTCCAAAAAGGCTTTGTGGCTGCCGCCATGGAATGGTTCAAGGGCCAGGACACGCATCGTCGCACTTTTGCAGAGGGGAATCCGGTTCTCCCCCTTGCCAAGGGGGAGCTAGAGGGGGGTCGCACCGATGCTTCGAAACTGCTTCTCAAGAACTCACGCACGGACGGCGAGACTCGTTACAAGATAAACTTGCTCAAGTCCTCGTCGTCGGTGATTTCTTCTAGTCGCTGATTGACGTAGGCGGCGTTCACTTCGACTTTTCCCAGCTTCATGTCCGGTGCCTCGAAGCTGAGTTCCTCCAGCAACCGCTCAAGGATCGTATACAGCCGGCGGGCACCGATGTTCTGCGTCGATTGATTCACTTTGAAGGCGAAAGAGGCCAAGGCTTCAATCGCGTCGTCGGTGAAGTTTAGCTGCACGCCTTCCGTGTTCATCAACGCCGTGTATTGCTTGGTGAGCGAATTCTTGGGCTCTTTTAAGATGCAAATGAAATCGTCTTTTGTCAGATCCTTAAGTTCGACACGAATCGGAAAGCGGCCCTGCAGTTCGGGCATCAGTTCACTTGGCTTGTTCTTGTGAAACGCACCGGCGGCAACGAACAGGATATGGTCGCTGCTGACGTAGCCGTAACGGGTTTGAATCGTCGTTCCTTCCACGATAGGCAACAGATCGCGCTGAACGCCCTGTCGCGAAACATCGGCTCCCTTGCCGTCGCTGGCAACGACTTTGTCGATTTCATCGAGGAAAATGATGCCCAAATCTTCCGCCAATTCAATCGCCTGCGCGTTGATGCTATCCCCGTCCAACAGCGATTCACACTCTTGCTCGAATATGACTTGGCGGGCGTCGGCGACAGTTAGCTCTCGATGAACGCTGTTCTTGGGAATCACTTTTTCGAACAGGCCTTGTAAATCGACATCCATCTGCTCCATGCCCATACCGCTAAACACCATCGGCGAACCCTTCTGCTCGACGGTCATTTCTACTTTGCGCTGATCCAGTTCGCCCGAAATCAACATGGCGTGCATTTTTGAGCGAGTCCGTTGCAATTGCTCGGCGGACGATTCCTCTTGTTCGCCAAACCCGCTCGACGGCGGCACGATCAAGTCGAGCAGGCGGTCGATGGTCCGCTGCTTGGCGTCTTCCTCGACGTTCTTTCGTTCCCGTTCGCGGACCAGGCCGATGGCGTTTTCCACAAGTTCGCGAACCATGCTTTCGACGTCGCGGCCGTAGTAGCCAACCTCGGTGTACTTGGTGGCCTCGACTTTGATAAACGGAGCGCCGGTCAGTTTTGCCAACCGCCGGGCAATCTCGGTCTTGCCAACTCCCGTGGGTCCGATCATCAGGATGTTTTTCGGCGCGACCTCGTTGCGCATTTCCTCGGCCAGTTGTTGGCGGCGCCAGCGATTGCGAATGGCGATCGCCACGGCTCGCTTGGCCGCGTCTTGGCCGACGATGTAGCGGTCTAGCTGCTCGACGATTTGCCGGGGCGTGTGCGTTCCGGCTTCAATACGGTCCACTATTGATCCACCTGTCACGCTGGACACTCCAATTCTTCGACCATAATGTTCGTGTTGGTATAGATGTCGATTTCCGCGGCGATGGTGAGCGCCTGGCGGACGACTTCGGCCGCCGACAGTTGCGAATGACTGACCAACGCCCGCGCGGCCGCGATCGCATAGTTGCCGCCGGAACCGATCCCGATAATGCCGTCGGTCGGCTGGATCACGTCGCCCGTGCCGCTAATCAGTAGCGAATGCTGAGCATCCGTAACGGCCAACAAGGCTTCCAGTCGCCGCAGCGCCCGATCGGTTCGCCACTCCTTGGCCAACTCGGTGGCGGCCCGGGGAATGTTGGCCGGATAGTCTTTGAGTTTCGCCTCGAATCGTTCCAGCAGCGCGAAAGCGTCCGCGCTGCTGCCCGCGAAGCCGACGATCACCGAGCCATCCATCAGTCGCCGAATCTTGGTCGCATCGGCCTTCATGACGGCTGTCCCCAGGGTGACCTGCCCATCTCCTCCCATGGCAACTTTCCCTTGATGCCGAACCGTAAGAATCGTCGTTGCGTGTATGTTCATGGACGGCTTTTTGAAAGTTGGCAAGTGTAGTAATGAGTGTGCGAAGACATTTTGATGAATGCCAAGATCACGACGTATTCTGCCCCATTTTGGCAAGCAACTCTAGGGGAAGGAGACCTGCGGCATGGCGGCCCCCGAGCCCCCGCCTCACGAAGAAGCCGGACCTCTCTTTCCCCAAAGGGACCTTCAATCAACAGGTCATTCGCTGGGCGGCGGCGGTTCTTGCTGAGTTGCGCACCAAGTCCACGATAGGAGTCCATCGAATTTGGCCGGCGTATTGCCCACGAATTCGAGAAGATCAGATGAGACGATCGTGAGCCGGCAGCCAAACAGAGGCATGATTCGTTGGCGGGTGACCAACCGGCAAGCATTCAATACCGGCGAACTTTGCGCAGGATCCACAGTCCCGCTGCCAAGAATAGCAGGTTGCTAAGCCAGACGCCGTAGGGAGGCCAATCGCCGCTCTTGGCTCGACTCACTCCTATCAGCAGCAGCGGGTAGTAAACGAGCAACACGGGGACGAAGCAGAAGCCAAACGTCGACCAGACATCGGAGTTGCGCAGCCGGATGGCCAGCGGAATGCCGACCATTACGAAGCACAGGCAACTAAAGCCGTTCGCCCAGCGCCGATAGGGTTCGGTGATCAATCGCGACTTGCGTTCCTTGGCGAATCCCCGTTCATATTCTCTCGTACTCCAAGCCGTACTCATGACGTTCTCGAAGTCGCCGCTAATCAGTTCAAACGCGGCTTGAGCGGCCATGGTCTGTTCGAGTTGTTCGATCGCAT
Organism: Planctomycetota bacterium; assembly: GCA_029259935.1. Next base: position 29,752 of record JAJDEH010000433.1, on the reverse strand, counting down.
CGGATTGGGCATCGATTTCATCAGGAATCTCGCGCAATGCGTAATTCGACGGGCTAGCACGGGCGTGGCCCTTGTGCGCCGCCTGTTGCAGCGGCACGGCATGTTCGTGGGTGTCGAATCGATAAGTCAGTTCGCCGTGAAAATCGACTTCTCCGTCAACCATTTCCACGATTAGTAGATTATTGTCGAAGTCGGATCGAAAGCGCGCTTCCTGGGCGGTCAAGGTGATCGGCGCTTCCTGGCCGCTGTCGTAAATGACGACCGTGGGCCGGATCAGCGTCTTGTCGACGACCTCCTTCACATTGATCGAAAAACGATCCGTGCTGTAGGAGTCTTGGGTGCGCAGCATTCCGTACGCAATTTCTTCCACCGATTGGATGATGATGCGATTCATCCCGCGGCGGCCCCAGGAGACCGCCAAATCATTGAGCCACACCGTCAACAAGCTCAACGCGAAGGCCATCACCAGCGTGGGCCAGATCATTTCCCATGGAGAGATTCCCATCGCCTTGAGCGCGACGATTTCGTTCGCCCCCGACATCCGGCCATAGGCCATGCAAACCGCGAACAACAAGGCCGCTGGAACGGAGAAGAACAACGCGTTGGGCAACACGAAGGGAAGCAACCGGATAATGGCGACGACGCCCAAATGCTGCCGCACGGCTTCCCACACCACGCCGACGACGATCATCATCATCGTCATGCCCAACAGAGTCACGAAGAAGATGACCAACAATTCGACGAGGACGTAGCGAGTGATGCGCCTCATGAATCGAAGCCGGTTTGTATTTCTTACTTTTGGGGGATGAAGGTCAAGCTGCAGGTTCAGCAACGACAAGACCCACGGCGTGCCGGACCTAGAGGTGGAAGGCGAACTCTAGCCGTTTCCCCATCTTGTGGGAATACAAGTTGCCCTCGGTGCTAGCGTCTTTTTTGCTTTCGAGTCGAGCGTTTGCTTCAATCCATCGACAGTCACCCGATATTCAATTGAGACAACTCAAGTCATCTAACGGATGCCGGCAACTTGCAGCATGGCGGCGAAAAAGGCGTCTCCCAGTGTGGGAGCGGTCGGCACGGGGGCCTCGCAGTAGCCGAAGTGGATCATCCGCTGCGAACGCGGATTGCGGACGGCATCGGCCAGCGCCGCGATGATCTGCTTGCGGCTGTCTCCCGAAACGCGTTCGCTACGGCCAACGGCGGTTAGCAAGCGGGACGCGGCATACGCCGTCATGCAGCTATCGTCTTGTAATTCAGGCAAAAGCAACGGCAGCAGCGAATCATCGAGTCGGCGAAAGAATTGCACCGACTCGATCGCCGCGTCCTGGACATTGGTCAAGTCGCGCAACGCGCAGTGGATCGCCTTGAGTACCTGCGGCGAAACCTGCCGCAATCGCCCCAGCATCTGTACCGCGGCGGCCCGTCCGGGGAACGAGTTGTGGTATTGAGCGGCCAGTGTCAGTAACGGTTCCAGCCGCTCGCGAGGCGCTGCGTTGGAAAACGTCGCCGGTGAAAGCTGGGCCATCGAGTTGCAAAGCAGAAACAAATTGCTGCGTTCGTAATTCCAAGCGTCCTTGGGATCGTTGACGCCTTCCGTCAACGCCGCCATCAGCCACTGCAACAGCAGATCGGGAAGACGCGGCTCGTGAAGTCCATTGCGAACGGCGGCGATCGCTTCTTGGTAGAGGTCACGATTGGCATAGGATAAACCGCCAACTTCCTTCAACGCGGCGCGCGCCTCATCGCGATCCGACAGCACGTGCTTGAACGTTCTACCGTGGCGTGTCTGCAGCAACTCACGGACGCGATGGGCGACCGATTCATCGACCGGACCGTCTGTCTCCTCCAGCACGTCTAAACACACTTGGATCATTTGGCCGACACCAAAGCAGCCGAATGTGCGTTCGTCCAGCCCGTCCAGGTCGACTTTTTCCAGCGCGGCGAGGAACTCTTCCCAGCGGGCGTCGTCGATGCGCGGCTTGTCCCCGCCGCCACGATGCAGCATGCGCGTCAGCGACTTGAGTACGGCGAATTGAGTGCCGACCGAACCTTGCGTCATGGCGGATAGTAGGGCTCGCCAGACGTTGCCGGTGGCGGCCTCGATCGCTCCCAAACACGTCTGGCTGACCTTGGCTTGCTGATCGTCTTGATCGATACTCTGCGCCCAGCGCCAAACCAATGATGGATCGTCGTGCAGCAGGTGAGCGTTGATCCAGCTAATCGAAGTTGCCGCGCCCGGCGCTCGGGGCGAAATTTGCAGCGCGACGCGCGCCAGCGCTTCGAGCGTGATGCCTTCCAACAAGGATGCACGCATGGTTGGCTCGTTCGGCACATAGCAGCGGTGCAGCACACGGTTCACACGATGACGGGACAGATCCTGATTACACAGCAGCAGATTGGCGACCTTTGGAATCAAGTCGGCCGACAGTCCCCGGTGTTCGACCAACAACAAGGCGGCGTGGTCTGAAACAAATCGGTCCGAATGCTCTAGCCACTTTTCAACAATAGGAAGTGTTTCAGGGCCCGGCTGGACCAGACTAGGAAGCAAGCTTCGGACCGTCGCCAATTCTCCTTCCTTGATCAGGCGGTCGACGGCCTGCGCGGTTCGCCCTGTGAGTCGTTGGGTACTCAAGCTGCCCGTGCCGTCGTCGGCGGAGATTGCCAGCGGCGCGCGGTCGCGTTCGGTCCTGTCCAAATCAGACGCCATCGCGTATAAGACAAGCGGCGTCCAGCAGTGTGCCGCGGACTGGGACGTTTGCGACAAGCCAGCATGGCAACCGCGCAGGATCACGCCGGGCCGGTCGGTGGCGATCGCGCGAAAAGCCGGACTTTCAATCCGCTGGCAGACTCGTTCAAATTTCTCCGCCAGTTCCGGATAACCGATGACATACGGACGTAATAGCCGTAGCAGGTCGGCGCGCTGAAATTCCCCCGTAACGCGAGCCGCATCGCCAAGAGCGGCACTGAGCAGTTTCTCTGTATTGCTGGCTGGCAGCACGAAGGCCAATCGCCCCCATGCTCGCGCCCGATCGTCGGCCGATTTGATTGCCTTCGCCGCCGTAATGCACTCGCGTATCAAGGGCACGCGCTTGTCGGCGGGAAGTTCGCGAATGATCTGTTCTAGTACCTGTTGCCGTTGATGTGGATCTTGAATCTGGCGGGCGTGCTCGATTGCTTCGTCTAGCACCTTGGCTTTCTGACCGGGCAGGTGCTTGGCCAGGCGGCACAAAGCTCGCGCGCGGTAGTAAGGCGAAGTGACCTCCCGGGCCAGATCCAGAATCTGCTCGGCGGCATCATGCGCGCCGACCAACTGCGGCGCGAAGACTTCCAAGGATTCGTCGCGGTCGCGCCGCGAGCCGTTATCGGTGAGCGCCGCAGCCAGCACCTCCGGCAGCAGATCCGGGTTCTCATCGACCAGCGGCCGGAACAAGTCGCGCTGCGCCCATAGACACATAAAGGTGTTTTCCCATGGCACATGCTCCATGGCCGAGATCACGTTGATCGGCAGGTCGTTTTCCAGCACCGTCGCGGGGGGCAACGGACTCAAGGGCCAGTGAAAACTGTAGAGCGGCCAATCCTGGTAACGGGCCGCTGGCGCCAATTGCCAAGCCGTGGCGAAATCATGGGGCGAGAATTTCTTGCTGTCGAAGGTATCGGCGAAGACCGCGGCGGTATAAACCACGTCGTCTCCCCAGCCGCAAACGTTTTGCACCATGGCCTCGGCCATCAGACGGGCGCATGCTTCTTCAGGGAATACCGAGAACAACTCTTGCACCCGCATCGGCAGCGCGCCGGCTTGGTTGGCCATCGCAAACGTCGCCTCGCTGGCTGCCAGCCACGCTTCCGGCTCCAGACCCTCGCTAAAATCTTTCAGCGAGTCGAGCACGTTTTGCGTCGCCCGCGAGGCGGGATCTTGGAGTGATGTCTTTAACTGCGTGATCCGCCGCCGAGCAAAGCGGGCCCGGTCGCTATCCTCATCAAGCGCCGAACGAACATCATCGCCCAGCGCGAACAGGCCCAGCAACGCTTCGGCTTGGCGATGCGGTTCGTCACCCTCGTCCCAGTGGCGTTGAAACAGCGACTTCAACTCGGCGGCCGGCCGCTGTTCGGACAAGGCGGAAATGATCTCCGGCGTAAAATAGGAATCACGATATAGACACGAGACGCGAAACTCGGGCGCTAAGCGCCATTGGTGTTTGAGCAACTTGCTTCGCTCGTCCAAATAGACCGCCATGTCATAGACAGGGTCGTCGCGATCCCACGTCTCGCGGTAGTAGGTGGCGAATGGGTCGCGCTCGCCACTCTCCAATTGTAAGTAAGCGGCGATCTGGTGATATTCGCGAATCGAATCGGGCGTGTGATAATCGCGGTAGCCGCCGTACAGAGCCACGATCAGCCGATTCCATTGATGGTCCGAAACGATCCGGTCCACCAGATCGGGAGACTGCTGCAAGGCGAAACGCATCGGCAAATCGCCGAGCGGCAACTCGACCGCCAGTGGCGATTCGCTGCTGAGCAGTTGTTTCTGACGCGCGTTGTATTCTTCTTCCTGGGCCTTGTAGTCGGCCTGGATGGCCTCGGCCTGTTCCTTGAGCCGCGCGATTCGCAGCTTGAGGTCTTGCCGAGTTGCCTCATCGGTTGCCTGCTCCAGTTCCGCCTCGTGACGACTTAGGCGAGGGTCGGGGGCCGGCTTGCGAGGCGACTTGGGAATCTCCGGACTGGGCGGCGTGACCAGTTCTCGAAGTAACCCGCAGATGGGCCAGTTCCATGCGGCCCGGTCGTGCGGAAGCGCCTGGATTAGCGCGCCGGCCAACATGGGCGTGATCCAGTCGAGCCGCCGCAGAACGGCCGCGGCAGCCGCCGCTCGATTGGGTCGAGTGGGATCGTGGCTGGTCAAGGCGATCCAAAAACATCGCTCGACGCCCCGCTCATAGCCGTGCTCGATCAACTGGCGAAACGCCCGCTCGATAAGATTTTCGCGGCTTGGCAGCCGGTTGACGTTCTGTTCATCCTCGCAAGCCAACAGCAGACGCTCGCAAATATCCACCAGCAATTCGATCGACTCGCCTTCTTTCTCGGGCAACGCGACCTCTGGCAAGGCGTCGACCAGTTGCAACGCACTTTGAGGAAACAAGTCGCGCAGCGAACCGTCGTACTCCAGAACATTGCGCACCAGCGCGTGGAATCCGTCGGGCGAGGTCATACTGGCATGACCCAACGCCATCATGATGGCCTCGCGCCACCGCGCGTCCTCCACGCGGCTCATCAAGTTGCTGGCCGCCGTGTCAAGGTCTCGCACGAGAAACCGGGCCGCCAGATACTCCTGAAAGCTGAGGTGCAAGAACCCATAGACGCCCTCGCCGCGCGCCGCCAACAGGCCCACATCCTCGCGCAATACGCGAATCAACGATTCCACCGCGCCTTTCAGTTTGGTCGAGGGGCGTAGCGGGTGTTCGCCACGCGATTCGGCCAAGAACCGCGTAGCCAATTCGCGAAGTTCGTTTTCGGGCAATAGGCCGGTCGGTTCGTGTTGGTGAATATGGGCCGCCAACGGCTCGAGCACATCGTATAGCTCGAACGCTCGCATTTCCGTCTCGTCCTCATTGCCCTGCCGCTTCATCCAGATATTGACCAAGTTTTCGACGGCGATGCGGTAAAGCTCGGCCCGCTGCGCCGGCAAATTGCCGTCGTGGGTATGGAACACCGTCGCCAACACGCTCGCCAGCAACGGATTGCTAACCAGTTCCCGCACGCCGCGCCGCGTGGTCGAGCGAATCTCACGGCAAAGACTGGCGGTCTCCAGCTTGGCACGCTCTAGCACCGACTCGTCGCTGTCATCCGGCCCGCGCTCTTGCAGATGAACCTCTCGCATCCACGTGCCAATGAAGTGGTCAACCGCCCGGTCGGTCATCGACTCGACGGTGACATGTGTCAAGTCACCGCGCAGCGGCGACGCATGATAGCCGGCGATTCGACTGGTCACCACGAGTTGATTTCCCTCGCCGACCGCTTGCGCAATTTGGCCGACGACCGCGCCCGCTTCCTTTGCGATGCTATAACGCGACGCGATCCAACGGCGGGCAAAGCCATCGACTTCTTCCACGATTTCGTCGCGCAACGAAGAATCCGGAATTTCATCCAGGCCGTCCAACACGATCAAGGCTCGGCCCTGCTCCAGGTGGTCCCGAATAATGCGATTCAGCGCGTCGAAGGGAATCAGGTCGTCGTCTTGCCCGGCCGGCTGTTCATCCCATGGCGCATACAAACCCATCCACGAATGGTATCCCAGAAACTCGGTTAACGACCGAGGTCGGGTGCCGTTTTGCGCAGCATGACGGCGGTCGTCGGCGTACTCCGAAATACGCACCAGAACGGGCAGACGCGGCGATCCGAGATAGAACGGCAAGTCGTCGTCCACGGCATCGGGATCGATGTTCCGGGTCGGCACGCTCACCTGTTCGTCCCCGGCCAGCAGCGCCTTGGCGGTAACCAGAACAAGCCAGCGCGCAACGGTCGTTTTTCCGCTGCCGGGATCTCCGAGAATGACCAGCTTCTGATTTTGCTGGCAAGCCTCGCCCAAATTCAAAACGTGGCTCACTTCGTGCCCGCCGGCGCCGATCCGATCGCGCAGTTCAAGCGATGGCATCAGCGGCGAGCCAGCGACAAAGTACCAGATCGTATTTTGGACTTCATCTTCGGTGAACTCGCCGTTTTCAATGGCCTCGCGCAGTTCGGCTTCCAGTTCGCGCCGCGCTTCGGCCCGTTCGAGAGGATTGGTTTGATCGGCTTTTAACGCGGCGTAGATTTTCTCCAACGGCACCTGCAAGACCCCGCCGCCGGCCCGGTGCAATCCGCGTAGCTCCAACTGATCGTGTTTGGAAATCAACCATTTCAGATAGGGGGCCAACGCGGCTTGAGCAAGTTGATCGGCGGCGCTCTCGCCCGTTTCTTGAGGCGGGCCGACGGGCAGGTCGTTCTTCCGAATTTCGTTAATCGTTTTCGGCAGCGAGGTGGCCAGTTTGGCGGCCAGGTCCTGTTCGTCGCCGAACATGTCCGCCATGTACCGCTCGCAAAGCTCACGGCGCAAGGATTTGATCTTGGTTTGGTCGTCATCCATCTGGCTGTTCGGCCAGGGGTGGTCCTCGTGCATCACGAAGATCAGCCGCGGCTTGCCGTGTTCCTCGGCCGCGCGCAGTTCGGATTCCGTGATCGACCTTTCGCTGTCGGGCGGCACCGTGCCGTATCGATAGGCAAACATGCCCACGTAGATATCGGCTTCGGCGACGTCTTTGACGCATCGTTCGACCGGCGGCATGCTCTCCGCGGTATAGTCCTCCATCGAGACCGGTTCCACGCCGTCCATGCGACGGATCGCGGTGAGGACCGCTTCACGATGCCTTAACAAGTCTTTCGCAGTGGAAGAAACGTACACTCGGTACGACATGAAACAATATACCTCGAAAAGATTTACCCGAAAGAATTCTCGGAAAAGAGACACGCCGCAGCGCGGTGGACAATTGGCGGGGAAACTCTAGTTGCAACACGCGCGAACGGCAGGCATCGTGGCACTTCGATGGGGCGGCGAGGGAACTGTCCCAATTCATTCACTCGCTGAGGCTTCGGGTTACCGTAAAATGCAAAACGCGGGCGCGGCCCAACTACAAGGCCCTTAGTACCTTTGGTCTTAGTATTACACGCCAAGCGACGGAGTCAAGATTCCCGACTCGCGCCGGTCCAAGCGATTGCCGCAAATGGGTTGGGTCCTGGTTTCCGATTCCACGAGAAGGCGGTCGCTAGCCGAAAAGTTCCAGCAGCGGGCGGCCGCCGGCCATCACCGGAGCCGGACGTCCGAAAGCGTCGTGGATGCGCGATTCCGGAGCAATTCCCAGCGCGTGAAAGATCGTGGCGGAAAGCGCTTCGGGGCTGACCGGTTGATCCGCCGGATAGGCGGCGTCCTTGTCGGACACGCCGTAAGTGATTCCGCCGCGAATTCCGGCCCCGGCAAGCACCGCCGGGAAACAACGACTCCAATGCCCGCGTCCCCATTGAGCCGTGTCGGGTTTCGGCGTGCGGCCCATTTCGCCCACGCACACGACCAAGGTTTCGTCCAGCAACCCGCTATCGCTCATGTCTTCCAGCAAAGCAGAAAAGGTCTGATCCAAACCGGGCAACAGATGCTTTTGCACGTCGTTAGAATGGCGATGGCTGTCCCAACTGTAGCCGTCGGGACAATCCCAAAGTACCGTGACGAACCGCGCGCCGGCTTCCAACATGCGCCGCCCCATCAATGCCGACTGGCCAAACAGATGCCGTCCGTATCGATCGCGGAGTTGCGATGACTCGCGGCGAATGTCGAACGCGGCCCGCATTTTTTCAGACGTCACCAAATTCACCGCCTTGGCTCGCACGCGATTGTAATCGCTTACCGACCGCGAGCGATCGAGTTCTCGGCGAGCCAAGTCAAACTGTTCCAGCAGATCAAGCCGCCGCGCCGTGCGATCAAGAGTCATTTCAGCGCGTGCTTCACAACCTTGCACACGAAAGTCCAGTTCTTCATCCGCGCAGTCGCGAAAGTACGGATTGTCCTTGGCGTCCTTCTTAGCGATTCGCGTGGCCAGCGCGTTGTAGGTGCGTCCCAACCAACCGGCATACTGTCCCGATCGGTCGTAGCCCTGAATGTGCCCCAACGGATTGGGAAGATAGACGTAGCTGGGAAAGTCTCGCCGCTCTTCCGCCGGACGCGCGGCGTCCGCATGCTGATCGAGATATTCGACGACCGACCCCATCGCCGGCCAATCCTTCTCCGTGGCATCGACATTCGCGGCCCCGCGCTGAGCGGGCGGCAACGGATGGCCAGTTTGAATGTAGTGGCAGGCGTTGTGATCGTTGTGCGGATGAGTCATCGTGCGAATAGCGGCGAACTTATCCGAAAGCGCCGCCAACTTTGGCAAGTGCTCGCAGATATGCAGACCTGGAGTCCGCGAAGCGACTGGCTTAAACGGCCCGCGAATACCGCTGGGTGCGTCAGGCTTCATGTCGAACGTTTCGAGCTGGCTCGGCCCGCCAAACATGAACAAGAACATCACCGACTTGGCTCGCGGCTTAACCACCGCTTGCGCTTCTTCCGCCGCCAACAGCATCGGCAAACTGGTCCCCAACAGTCCCGCGCCACCCGCTCGCAAAAGATCGCGCCGAGTGAGTCCATTACAAAGTTGTCGCGGGTGACCTTGAACGGTGAGCATGCGGGTTGCTCCAAGGAAGTGTGAAGATGGGCCGTGCCGGAGTCAGTTTAATCGTTCTCTATCGAATCATCAACGCGCATTGATGCTCGTTGACAGACAAGTTCGCGATCGAAGGCATCCATTACACGGTGGCTTGACGCTCCAATAGCGTGCGTGCCTTCGCCTGAAGAATAGTGACAAAGTGAAACGCCTCGCGGTAGCTGTCATATTCCGTCCGCTCGTCGTCGGTCAACTCGCCTTCATTAGCTCGTTCGGCTAATGTGTCGACGCGAGTTTGGATTTCCACGTCGGCTCGAAGATCGACGATTCTCCGCGCGACCTCGGGCGTAAGGCACTCGGTGAAGGGGTCTAGAACTCGGTCAAGCACGCTACTGTTCGATGATTCACTCATGCCGTAATTATACCTTTCAGGTGATGGACTGAAATGAAACCGGCGTCAGGCAACGGTCATTCCGTCTCCAAATCATTATTCCGCACGGCTTGCATTTTGACGGCGAATTTTTCTTTGAAGTCGGCGACCATTTCGGCGTACTCGGGCTTGCTTGCTAGGTTGGTGTATTGCTGAGGATCTTTTTCCATGTCGAACAATTCGATTCCCGCCGACGCGTCTTCCTTGTATTGAATGTAGGCCCATTTGTCTTCGCGCAGCAAGAATCCCTTGCGACTGGGAGCCACACTGAAGGCCGCCGATCGCACCTCAACTTTCGGATCGTCAAGCATGGAAGAAATATCTTTACCCTGCAGGCGATCGGGAACCTCCAGTCCGCACAATTTCGAGATGCTCGGGTAAAGATCGATCAGTTCCGTCAGGCTATGACAGACCGCCGGCTTCTTGCCGGGGACGCTGATGATAAGGGGCACCGCCGCCGATTCTTCGTGCAGACTGACCTTCGCCCAAAAGTCGTGCTCGCCGAGATGATAGCCGTGATCGCTGGTGAAGATCACGATTGTATCGTCTTCCAAACCGGCGTCATGCAGCGCGCCCAAAACCTTGCCCACCTGCGCGTCCATGAAGGCGACCGAAGCATAGTATCCGCCGACCGCTTTCTTCTGGCGGCGAATATCCATCTTCATGTTGGTGCTTGTTTTGTAGTTGATGCCCGGCCGCGGAATGTCGTCCCAGTCGCCTTCCACCTTCGTGGGCAGGACCATCTTGTCGTAGGGCAAGAATGATTCGTAGTAAGGCCGCGGCGCGACGAAAGGCACATGCGGCCGCACAAAGCCGACACCCAACCAAAATCGCTCATCTTTGTGTTGCTTTATCAATTCGCATGCTTTGGCAGCCGTCATGCCATCGGAGTGCACCAGATCGTCGCCGTCTGCTTCAACGACAACAAACGTGTTGCCACCCACCACCGGCTTCTTACCGTCGGGATTGCCTTCCAAAGTTTCCCCGGTGCCTTCCGCCTTCCATTCGGGACCAGGGCTGTTGAATCTTTCGGTCCACGACCGGGCGTCATCCGCGCCGTGATAAGCGGCCTCCGTTTTGTTCTTCCCGTATTCAACACCGCCGGGAACGCCCATGTGAAAAATTTTGCTCACCCGAGCGGCGTAGTAGCCGTTGTTCTTAAAATGCTGTGACCAAGTGGCGCGGTCGCCAATCTGCGGACGCGGGTTCTTATAACCAAGCACTCCCGTGGCATGCGGATAATAGCCGGACATGAGCGACGCTCGCGACGGCCCGCAATACGTCCCTTGGCAATAGGCGCGCGTAAAGCGAGTTCCGCGGGCGGCCAGCCGATCGATGTTCGGCGTTTCGCAAACCTTGTTGCCGTAACAAGACAGCGCAGTGGCCGTCAGGTCGTCGGAGATGATGAACAGAACATTGAACTTCTTTTTCCCGTCGCCCGCGTCCTCGGCAAGACTTGCCAAAGAGGTCATGTGCATGACGAACATGAAAACGGAAACAACGAAGGCGGCGGTGATCTTGTTCATAAGTGTCAATCTAGTTGAGGTTGGCATTGATCCTCTGGTTCTCCCCCTTTGCCAAGGGGGAGTTAGAGGGGGTCGAAAACGGAATGTCGAAGATCGAATAAACTCAGACTCTGAATACCGAATACAAAAAACAATTAGTGCGTGTCGCACCCTATAGCCCATTGTACCATCTTGTGGAATTGTCAAGGCGAGGGCCGGAATATCGAATATCGAACACGGAATGTCGAAGGTTGAAGAAAAAAGAGAAACGTCTTGCCTCGTCGCCAGGCCATTCCCCAAGCGGGGCACTTTCATCGATGTAACATACGCGCCATTGTGAATTTCCATTGCTTTGCCCATCGCGTCTCCGCCCTAATCGTAGCCGCCCCAACAAGTTAGCCTTCACGGCGTGTCTGTTCATGTCCCTCAAGCTCTCGTAATAACGTTTGCAAAAATGCAATCATGAAAACGTATCGGCAGCCGATAAGACCAGAGCATCCCCCAACGCCTCACCGCGTCAGCGAGGCGATACAAGTCGGTAGGTCAGTCACAGGTCTGTAAATCAGCAGGACACAAGTGTGACCGCATGACACATCGACGTGCAAACCAAGTTACCTAAAAGTCTGCAACGAAAAAAACGACCTGCCCCGATCTTGTTCCGCATTCCAAGTGCCCGTGAATACGTTTCCCACTGTTCATTATACCGCCATTCAGCAGACCTGAACAGTTTGGACATGCGATGCCAACGCACCCGCTCGGACAGCGAAAATCGCTCGATCTTGAAGGTCCGGCAGCCACAGCTAATGCTACAATCGAGAGTTGCTATTATTACCGCTCCTACAATGATGTGATGCGCCATGTCTGACGAATTTTTCATCGACGATTCAGTCGAAGACAGCTCCGACGAAGTTTTCATCAGCTATTCGCCCAAGGACGAAGCAGAAGTGCTTGATTTGGTGAACCGGCTGCAAGAGCGAGGCGTTTCAGTTTGCAATTTCGGGTCCGCCACGCTGGTGTCGGCCGTCTTAAAATTGATAGACGTGGACAGGCTGAAGAATTGCAAAGTCTTGATGCTTTTTTGCTCAAAACGTGCGTTTGAATCTTTGCACGTAATCAAAGAAGTTTCGGCTGCTGCTGAGAATCGGAAACCCATATTGCCCGTCTATATTGAAAAAGTGAATCCACCGCCATCGATGAAGAAGCAGCTGTCGGGCCAGAGTGAAATAATGCTTACGAAAAGTGACGTTGGCGCGGACCTTGATCAAGTCTTTCGGTCCCTTGTGCGACTGGGCATCACTCCCAAACCGGCACCTGATTCCCCACCTAATGATCTTTCGCTGCAAGAGAACGGTGAAAACACGCAAGCCGCGCCGTATCGTGGGACTACATTTATTAGTTACCGTCGTGACAACGGTGCGGCCAACGCACGGCTAATTAGCAGCCAACTCTCCTCGAAAGGTTGGACCACGTTCTTGGACGTCAAAGACCTGGGGTCAAGCTTCTTCGATGACAGTTTGATGCGTGAAATCGAAGCAACTGACAATTTCATTCTTGTCTTATCGCCGAACGCACTGGAACGTTGCACGAACGAGCAGGACTGGGTGCGTTGCGAAATTGAACATGCCATCAAGAGCCGCAAGAACATCGTGCCAGTACTCTTGGACGGCTTTCATTTTCCGCCAGAGCATGAGCTACCCGAATCTATTCGCCCGATTTTACGCCTCAACAGCGTGGAGTATTCCCACGTCTATTTTGAAGCGACAATCGACAAAGTGGTGTCATTTCTAGTGCCGGCCTCAGGCTAATCTAGGATTGAACAGACCATCGATAGGTCGCAATTCGCAAACGTTTCTTGGAATTGCTTCGAAAGAACAACGGTTCTCGATTGGGCCTGGCGCGTCTAGGGGCAGATTCGATCCATTGTGGGTAAATCTTATCGGCGGGAAACTCGAACTCCAAATGCCGTCGCGCCCATCGATCGACGTTCCTGCGACAGTGAATTCGATCACGCCATTGCATGAAAGCAGTCAAGTCAGGCATCGTCTTGCGATTATTATCCGAACAACACCGAGATCACCTGGTAGCGAGAAGAGATTGTCCTATTGTCATTCTTCGCTCCCGAATGTGCCATCTGTCTACGGATTCGTTAGCTCCCATTTTAGGAAAATGCTTCGACAATGAACTCGGCTGTGACCGTGGCAACCATTCGCGTTTTGTGAAAGAGATTCAGTTGTTCAAGTGCTGCTCTTGAACGCAGCACACGATCTTTTCCCGAATAGGCGCTGATTGGGGTGGAGACTTCGGACTCAAGGCCCGAGAAGCCATACGACAGCTTGTGAACTCCGGAAACCGTTGTGCCAAGTGCAGTCGCGATTTGTTCCGCGGCGGCCTTCGCTGCACGCACGGCGCTTTGCAGTGTTGCGCTTTTGGTTTCTTCGAGTTTTGGATAGTGCCACGACATGCCGGCAATTTTTGCGTTCTTCTGTGAACTGATTGCGGCCAGCACGGCACCAAACGCTTCCATCGCGGTCACTTTTACAATCAAGTGATAGATCGCGGATGAGTGCTTTGACAGGATTCCGGTTTCGATTTCCGTGGCGACGCTGGCCAGCGTTATATCGTCCTTCGCGACACCAACCTTATTCAACGCGGCTGCGCAGTCAGCGACTTCTTGAGCTTTCTTGAACGCCTCGTCTCCGGTAAAAAACGACTGCCCGGAGATGCGGACGACTATCTGCGCGCCGGTCGCAGTGACTTCCGTCTCGGATGATTCTTTGACCGTGATTAAGTGAAGATGCGACATAGTGGGACGGTGGGAAGTTGACAGATGAACGAACTGCGAGCTAACCAAGTACACGTTTGCGTTCAGCGTAGCAACAATTTAGTGAGCAGAGCAGCCTTCCGCTTTCACTCAGGCGCCCCGGTCGATTGCAGCCTTGGAAGTTGCGTGGGCGACACGCAGTCGGGCGTTCTTCGGGTAATTCGCGTGAGGTTCGAATCGACGAAATACCCCCATTCGGTTCAGCACGACGCTGGCTGTCCACAACTTTCTTCCGCGGTTTTTGGGGTCCTTTATGACAGTCAGAATCTGTTCGGATGTGATTGGTGTTTGAGGCATAGTGTCATGGATAGCCGGACCGCGAGTTGACGTGAATGAGCGAAGCAAGGCAGCGTGGACGTTCATTATACCGCCATCCAGCAGACTCGAACAGTTTTGGAATCGAGCGTCACCGGCGAGCCGCCAGCGTTAGCTGGGGGCACGCTGATCAACAAGGCACCTTGCCTACTTCCTACATCAATAGGCGTCCGCCAACCGCTCCATCGTTACCCCTCGACTAACATCGAGGGCTCGCCGGGAGGCGTATTCCTGTGTCGCTGCTGGCAAGGACAGAGTTTTTCGGGCGGATTGAAACTGAATTATGGGTGGCGTTTTTCGCTCACTGGCTCTGTATCATGCGACGAGGTCGCAGCCAACAAGATCGACGTAGTACTTCAAGAAGCCTCTAACCGTCCTTCCCGCGCAGGCGGGAACCCAGGCTGCTTGCGAACGTCACTGGATTCCCGCCTGCGCGGGAATGACGGACGCGGCAGCATCCAAACCAGCGGCCATGAAACCACCCGCCGTTTCTTCCCGCGCAGGCGGGAACCAGCGTGCGGCAAACTGATTGACCTTCATTCCCAAGCAGGCGAGAATTTAGCGCTGGTCTTCGCGGTCGCGGCATTTGCATTGGATCACCGCAAGCCTTCCCGCCCCTACTGGCTTCCCGCCTGCCCGGGAATGACGGGTGCGCGGAGAGGCCCAGGCATCGTCCCGCAAACGGTCCCTTCGGTCGAGATACAGGCGTAGCGCCGCCTGGGAATCTGACCATGGACCGAAATAATGTAGTTTTCCTAGGATCTTCTTCGCCCAGCGGCGTGCAGGAAAAGTGGGAAGCTCGGACAGGGCTTCGCGGGTTTTCCGTCGGCAGAATTCTTGGTAGACTTTGTGACCATGATTCAAAGGATTGAGGATCAGGTGTCAAAACGGGTGTTACCCCGAATCCCATGCCCCTCCCGCCAAAGGTCAAAAAGCCATTCAGTGGCTTGACGTTAAGCCCCCTTAGCTCAACTGGCAGAGCAACTGACTCTTAATCAGTAGGTTCAAGGTTCGAGTCCTTGAGGGGGCACTCTCGCTTTCCGCCGCATCGCTCCGCGTGTCGAACGCTCTCTAGCCAAGTGCTTGATTGGAAGCCAGTTACGGTGTCAGGAGAGGCGCGTCACGCTCCGTTAAGCGAAGAATTTGGTTGTTCTTGTCCCGCCGTCCTTGCCCCTAACTCGGCAGATGAGTGCGGGTCTTCAAACAAGCGACGGGCAGGCGAAGATTGTGCGCATTTTTATTGGTGCTTGTGCGACGAGAAGAATTTTCTATTTTGCACTTTTTCGCAACTCAAGCCCGCGCCAGCAGTACCAGCTTGCCACCGAAGCGTAGGGGCGCCACGACTCGGCAATGCTAAAGCTAGTTTCCTTGTCGGGGAGTTCGTCCAGACCATAGAGGTCGCGCAACGCGACTTTGATACCAAGATCATCGTGTGGCAAGACATCCAGCCGGCCCAGCGCGAAGATCAAGAACATCTGGGCCGTCCAGCGTCCGACTCCCTTGACCTGCGTCAGTTCTTCAATGACGCCTTCGTCCGATTGCCGTCCAATCGTCCGCAGGCGGATCGTTTCGTTGTCCGTTTTTTCCGCTAGGTCCAACACGTACGTCGCCTTTTGTGGCGACAGGCCGGCGGATCGCAATTGGTCGAAGTCAAATCGAAGCAGGCTCCGCGCGGTGATCTTGTCGGGGGACACGAGTTGTTCAAGCCGACCGCGAATCGAGCGGGCCGCGCCGACCGAAATCTGCTGCGAGATGATCGACCGGACCATCATGCCAAACCGGTTGCGATCGGGTCGCAAAGTGAACGGACCGACCGCATCAATAATCTCCCGCATGACCGGGTCATGCTTGCGCAGATGCCGCCGCGCCGATCGAATTGTCGTGGCATTGAAAGGCATGCGAAAATTGTATGCGGAAAAGGCTTCGCCCGCTTGTTTGTGACGCGAATTGTGAGATGTCCGCGTCGCTAAGTTGTCATTCCCCGGTAAGCAAGTTCAACAGCATCCTGTTGCCAGCGGGAAAACGATAGCCTGGCAGACTTGCTCGGCTGACCCAACGAAACGGCTCCCGAGGAACGGCGGACGGATCCAGCGGCGCGCAGGAAAAAAACCGCAGGTCGACGTCGCCATATTCGTAACGATGTACGTGTGACGGAAAGCGAGATAGGACTCGGATTTCGAGTCCCGTTTCTTCAAGGCATTCTCGGCAAGCGGCTTGCTCGGGCGACTCATCGTCATGGACGCGCACTTTGCCGCCAGGGAATTCCCAAAAGCCTGACAGCACGGCCGCTGCCGGCCGTGGACCGATTAAGAACTGATCGTCATGCTCGACGACAGCCACGGCAATGAGAGTCGGTGTTGGCGTCACGGTGGTGAACGAAAATGAGGCTATCCGCCTGCTTCCTGAATCTTATCCAACAAGCGGCCAGGCGAACCCATGGCGTTATAGCCCGCATCGACGTGCAAGATTTCGGCGCTAATTCCACCAGACATATCCGACAACAGGAACGCGCCGGCACGCCCCACTTCTTGATGCGTGATATTGCGTCCCATGGGCGATACGTTTTCGTACAACGATTCCATGCCTTTCGCTCCCACCGCCGATGAAGCCAGCGTCTTCAGGGGACCCGCGCTGATGGCGTTGACGCGCACTCCTTGAGGACCAAGATCGAAGGCCAGGTAGCGAACCGCGCAGTCGAGCGCCGCTTTGCAAATCCCCATCACGTTGTAACCGGGAACGCAACGCTCGCCGCCAAAATAGGTCATCGTCAAGATCGAGCCTTTATCAGACATGACATCCTTGGCCGCGCTGGCCACCGCCATCAGGCTATAGGCGCTGATCTCCATCGCCAACTTGAATCCTTCGCGGCTGGTGTCGATGGTGTCACCCCGTAGATCGTCGAGTAAGGCGAAGGCAATCGAATGCAGCAAAAAGTCAATCTGGCCAAATTCTTGTTTGGCGTGGCTGATTACTTCCGCAATGTTCTCGTCGGATTGGACATCCAATGGGATCAGAAACTTAGCGTTGTCGTGCCCGTCGATGCACTTGGTCACGCGGCGGCGGTTCTTTTTCTTTTCGTCGTCAGGCCTGTCGGGCAGATGGGTAAAACCACACTGTCCACCTTCCGCCATCACCTGTTTGGCGATCGCCCAGGCAATCGAACGGTCGTTCGCAACTCCCAAAATCAGCCCTTTTTTCCCGTCAAACAGTCCCATGTATGGCTCCTGAATTACTCCGGCCGGAGTTCGCTAAAGATCTTATTTCAGCAGATGATAAGGCTTTTGGAGCATTCAGACCATCACCGTTGCCCCGCCCGCAGCGCCGCAAAACAAAACCCACCAACAGAGGGGGTTTGAGGCTGATAGAGATTCCGCTTGTCCACCTTTTGGTGACACAGTCCCGTGTGCGAGGTTGTCATTTTGATGTCGCAAGCTAATATTTATTATCAAAATGATGTCAAACGGCCAGTTCTTTCTATCGGCGACCATGAACAACGTGCAAAACACAACGAGCGGGGGACTGACAGCCCAGATTTGGCACGCCGCAGCTCAAGCTGATTCCGGGGAGGAGTTTCTTCAGCCGACCCTCACGATGATCCGCAAGGAGATCGGATCGACCTTTCTGGCCGTGGCGGAAGCACGCAAAGGGCAATGGGGCATTCGGGCGCGGTGTGGAGAATCCCAACCGTTGCCGTTCGAATTGCTGTCCGAGGCGTTGGATCAAGAATCGGACGTTGAGGCTGATCGATGGTGCGCGGTGTCGCTCGGCCCCGCGTCCCGCCGCTCGGATCTATTGGTGGCCTTGAGGGGAGCCGACCAGGAACCGTCGCTCGATTCATTGGGGCAGGTGGCCCGGACGCTGGGCCAGGCCCTGGTGATTGTTCGTCAGCGAAGCAGCGACTTGCGGCGCATCGATCGGATGGAGGGATTGCTGGAAATCGCGGCCAGTTGGAATCAAGTCCAAGAGATGGACGAGTTGTTGCAACAGATGGCCGAAATGTCGACTCAGCGATTGACTGCCGAGCGGGCCAGTATTTTCTTATGGGACAAGCCGAACAAGACTCTGGTCGGCCGGCCGGCACTGGGAGTAGAAGGCGGTGAGCTACGGATTCCCGACGACAAGGGCGTAGTCGGGCAAGTTGTTCAATCGGGCCAGCCACGACGTGTGGACTCGGATATCGAATCCGATCAACGAGAGATCGATCGCCACGTCGATCAGCAACTTGGATTTCGCACCAATTCACTGCTTTGCGTTCCCATGCGTGGCCGCAATGGCGAGATGTTTGGCGCTTTTGAAATGATCAACAAGATCGACGGAAATTTCACCGACGACGACGAAGTCGCGCTGAGCGAACTGGCCAAGCATGCCGCTATCGCCTTGGAGAATACTCAGCAGCGCGAGAGCTTGCTGCAGGTTTGTAATCACATGGCGGACCAGGCCGCCGAACGAGTTCGCTTGATCGGTGACTGCCCGCCCATCGAGGCACTTCGCTCGACGGTTCGTCGCGTGGCCAGTACCGATTTGGCGGTCTTGCTGTTGGGAGAAAACGGCACGGGAAAGGAAGTGGTCAGCCAATTAATTCACTACCTGAGCCGCCGTCGCAACGAGCCCTTCGTGGCGGTTAACTGCGCCGCGCTGACCGAGACTCTGCTGGAAAGCGAACTGTTCGGACATGAGAAAGGCGCGTTTACCGACGCCCACGAGAGTCGTGCCGGTAAGTTCGAACTCGCCTCGGGCGGAACTCTGTTTCTGGACGAGATCGGCGATATGAGCCTGAGCGGTCAAGCCAAACTGCTGCGCGTGCTGGAAGAAAAGGTAGTGGTCCGCGTGGGTGGTTCGCGGCCGATTCACAGCGACGCGCGCGTGATCGCGGCCACGAATCAAGATTTGGCCGCCATGGTGCGCGAGAGAAGGTTTCGTGAAGACCTGTTTTTTCGCTTGAACGTGGTCTCAATAGAATTACCGCCCCTGCGGGAACGAGGCGACGATGTGCTGCTGCTGGCGGAACACTTTCTGCGTGACTTCTGCGCCAAGGCGCGCCGCCGGCCGCCCAAGTTCACGGCCGCCGCTCGCAAGCGAATGATCGCCCACAATTGGCCGGGGAACATTCGGGAGTTGCGCAACCTCATGGAGCGGCTGGCGTACCTTTCCCAGGGCGATAAGATCGACGCGCCTGATTTGGCATTTGTTCTGCCGGGCGACAGCCAGTCCTCGGCCCTGTTCTCGCTTGAATTGGCGCTAACGGACGCGACCCGGCAGTTTCAAGTCGAGTACATCAGAAAGCAAATCGACCGCGTTCGTGGCAACATGACGGAAGCCGCCAAACGACTTGGGCTGCATCGCTCGAACCTGTACCGCAAGATGGTCCAACTGGGAATGGACGGCGGCGAGAAGGAATAGGGCGGCTGGAGGCTAGCGCAATCGGCGTAACGGCACCCGCGGGGAGATTTAATTGGAGATCTTCCATCTGCTTCAGTAAATCGCGAACGTCGTCAACAAGGTAAAAAAAATCGGCGAAGAAACAAATCTTCGCCGGGGATGATCTTTCTGCTGGTCCGAATGGAACCACGCCGTGGATCGTGGGGCATGAACTGCTTACGGCATTACTGCTCCTTCGCGGCATCGGAAGCAGCCGTCCTCGTGTAGGTCATCTCCATAATCTTTTTTTCGTTTTCACCTTCCTGGGCGTACATGGTGAAGAGGAATTTGTTGTCGTCCACGTATTTGGTAACCATCCTCATTTTCATTTCGCCCAGCGGCGAGGAGGCCGAAGCGATTTCGGTCATGGTGTTGGTTTTCACGTCGTATGAACCCTCGGTGCGCATGATCCCGGTGCCGTTATTGTCAATCCACATGCCGACGTATTTCTTCAGAGCATTGTCATATCCCGTGATTCCCATTCCGATGAACCGTTGGCCGTCAAACTCGCCACGAAAGTTCTGTCGCAAATAGCGCCCACCCATCATGACCGCGAACTTGGCCTCGCCCTCGGAAGTGCTCGGCTTTTCGGGATTTTTATAGTAGCTCTTGGTCTCCGCCTTCCAGGTCCCGGCCAATCGTTTGAAATGCTTGTGCGATTTGCCCGGCTTGGCGAACGCTTTCATCAACGCTTCGACGTTTGCGGGATCGGAATCGGCTGACTTTTTCTCTTTATCATCCGCGCGGCCCGCGCTGGTGAAAGACATAGCCAAAAGCAAAACAACTAACCCACTAATCAATGTGCGAACTGTCATGAGATGCCCTTTGCATAAATGAGGTGCGTAAGAAATTAACGAAGCAGGGCCTCGAAACAAATACGAGCGATCGCTCGGCCGTGATAGCGAGTACTCACGTAGAAGTAAACTAACCTGTGCGTGAGCGATTTTACTCCCCCGCCGATGGAGCAACAACTACTCCGTGAGGCAAAGGCGGCCAGCAAGCCGAAATGCATAGCACGGGCCGCTGTGCCCATCGCCAACGGTTCGCACAGGATGGGTTGCCGTACGTTGCCGCCCGCTCATTCCGACAACTCTTCACCTGCCAGTTTGACGAAAACGACGATTCCGGCAACATTGGGGTGTGACGTCACGCCTGATGGTGGTGGCGAACCTTAACCAAATTCCGAATGGAAACCATCCGCCATGCCCTATCCCCGCATCGCATCGCTGTTGGCTAGCGCCACGGAGATTGCCTACGGCATCGGTTTGGGCGAAGCGGTGGTCGCCGTCAGCCATGAGTGCGATTTTCCGGCCGACGCCTTGAGCAAACCGAAGGTCACGTTTTCTCATGTCGGGGCGGAGAATTCTAGCCAGGCGATTGACGACCAAGTCAAAGACCTATTGGCCCGCGGCGCGCCGTTGTACGAAGTCGATGCCGAAAGGTTGGTCGCGCTCGCGCCGGACATCATTATTACTCAGGCCCAGTGCGATGTGTGCGCGGTCGACTACGACGACGTCATGGCGTTGGTCGACCAGCAGTCGGCGCTGCGCGATACGCAAGTCGTCGCATTGAATCCGCAATCGTTGGATGACATTTTCAGAGATGTCGTCCAGGTTGGCCAAGCGACCGGCCAAGTTGCCGCCGCGGAACGCTACCGGCAGTTGCTCGAGACACGGACCAAGCGAATTCAGCGAGCAACCGAAACGCTGCCCGCGGAACAACGTCCACGGGTGGCGTGTATCGAATGGATCGATCCGCTGATGTTGTCCGCCAATTGGATGCCTCGCCTGGTTGAAATTGCCGGCGGGCGGCACGACCTAACGCAAGACGGCCGGCACAGCAGCTATACGTCGTGGGATGCCGTGGCCGAATATGATCCCGAAGTGGTCGTCGTCATGCCCTGCGGGTTCGATCTTGCGCGGACCGTATCCGAGGCGGAATCGCTTTCCAAGGTTGATTGCTTTCGCCAACTCACGGCGGTAAAAAACGGCCGCGTCTTCGCCGTCGACGGCAACGCCTATTTCAACCGCAGCGGACCAAGGATCGTCGACAGTTTGGAAATACTGGCGCATCTGCTGCATCCCGATTTGGTCGACGACCCGGGGGTTGTTGGCTGCAAGGAACTAAAACCATGACTCACCCTCGCGATCTTTACGCGCTCACCGTTATTTGCTTCGCGGTTTTGATTTTGGCCGCTGGATCGGCAAGCGGTGAGGACGACGCTAATCGGCAGCCATCACCCCGCGACTCGCGCGCGGAGCGGCTTGTTCGTAGCGGATTGGAAGCCGGCCTTTTGGGCGATGAGTCGGGGCGACGCGTTAAACTGAAGGCAGCCCGCTCGTTGGCTCCTACCTTCGCCGCGTCTTATTGGCATCTGGGATATGTGCGTGTCGGTGACGAATGGAAAACGATTGCCGAAGCGGAAGAGTTAGCACGGGCCGATCGGGTGCTTGGGGCCTACGCGAAGCAGCGTGAAAAACTTGCAGGCAATGCCAAGGGCGAGGCGCAGTTGGCGGCGTGGTGTCGGCGAAATGATCTTACCGAGCAGGCGTTGGCGCATTGGTATCAAGTGTTGCGGTATAACCCGTCGGACAAACGAGCCCTGCGGGCCATGGAGGCCACATGGTATCACGGCGTGCTGTTGAAAGTGGCGGATGCCGAGCAGCAGCGCCAGCGTGATGAAATTCTGCAAGATGACCTGGCCGCCGCCGAGTCGAAGATCAAGACGTGGCGTGAAATGCTCGGCAGCGGTGACCAGCGAGCGCGAGCATCTGTTTTCGAGCAACTACGGGAACTGCGTGGCGAAATCGCGATCCGGATCATCTCCCAAGTATTGCTCAGACCAACCAGCGACGAAGAACTGACCATCACGTTGCAAGTCCAAGCGATGGAGATGCTTGAGACGCATGACATTTCAGAGACTGCCTCGATTTTGACTTGGCATGCGACGCTGTCCAAGTTCGACGCGGTTCGAGACGCGGCCCGGCGTCAGTTGCGCGAAAGACAACTTCACGAATTTGTTCCCGTGTTGTTGGCGGGCCTGCAAATGCCGTTGGAGGTTTCGGTAAGGACCGAGGTCGTGGGCCGACGCGCGGATCCCCGCGTCACCGTCCAGCAAGAGGGTGCCGTGGGCGTGCAGCAGGGCACCTATCAAGGAGTGTTTGGACCCGTAGTACCCGTCGTGCCAATCAGCTACAGGTATGTCCGGCGCGTTTTGTGAGGAAAACCCACCTGGGTCCGCGTGCCGGACCGTTACGGGCTGCATTCCGTGGTGACGCAAAGAATTAAACAACTGAAGCAGCAAACCCAAGGTCAGAATCAAGTCAGACAAAACCGGAACCAACGCATTGCGGAATATCTTCGACAGACGACCAAGCAACCGTTCGACAGCCACCCTCTCAAGTGGTGGAACTGGTGGCAACAGCATGTCGACGAACATCCAGAGTTCCGCGCTTTGAGTCTGCAGACGGGCCAACACGAATCGCTACTTCACCAGTCTCCCAGTGCCCTGGATCATCGCACCGCGGTCTGGACGAATACCGGACGTCGCCCCATCGCTAAGATACAAATTGGCGACTTGGTGCTAGGTCAGAATGTCAACACCGGCGAAGTGCAATACAAGCCCGTGCTAGGCGTGGTCAAGTCGTCGGCGAAGGCCAGACGTATCGATTTCAGTGACAACGCTTTCCTCTGCGCGCCGGGATTGCCGGTGTGGAAAGCGGAAATGGGATGGTGGCTGGCCCGTGACCTGCAAGCCGGCACTCAGGTTCACGGCTTGCTTGGCCCCCATCGGGTTACGAACAATTCCGAGTTGATCGAAGTGCCGACCTACCATCTGGCCGTGGCCGACGTTGGCAACTTCTTCATCAGCGATTCGCCGATCTTGGTACATGACGTAACTCAGCACCAAGCCGAAGCCATGCGAGTTCCCGGCCTAGCGCGGCAGAACAGCAAGTAGAAACGCCACGTGGCAACATTCACCCCCACTCAAGGACAGTATCTCGCCTTCATCCACCAATACACCAAGGTGAACAAACGCCCGCCGGCCCAGTCTGATCTTCAACGTCACTTCGGCACGACGCCGCCAACGGTTCACAGCATGATCATCAAGTTGCACGAACTCAATCTCATCGATCGCCAGCCGGGTGCCGCGCGCTCCCTTCGCGTCTTGGTCCCGGTTTCGGAGCTTCCCGATCTGGATTGAAGGTCCGCTGTGTTTTCAAGCGTTCAAATCCCCGCGCATTCATGGCCTGTTTAGATGTAGACCAGATGTCCATCGGCTGCTCTCCCATCTCGCGGGGACTCTTCGGAACGGACCTCATGCACGAGTGGCCGCTTATCTTGGCCGAAACAACCATGAAAGTTCGCGTCACCCGTGACATCAAGAGTGAGACGATTGAGAGGTCACGGCACGCTCAAGCGCGATACTTCCCAGCTTGACATCTGCTCGTAGAATGAGGTATCTTGGCGAGGTTGGCGCGAGACTTTGGTAGTGTCGCATTTAAAACTCGAGCGATTCGGCACCGTCGGAGGCTTGAAAAAGCACTCCGTTTTTTTATTTAGATATACAGTTTTTCAGCATCAACACGAGGTAAATCAACCCCAATGGCGACCGTGAGCCTCGACGGCGTGTCGAAGGTGTTTGCGAGCGACGTGACGGCGGTTGATCGCGTTGACCTGGAGGTAAAAGATAGAGAGTTTTTGGTCTTGGTCGGGCCCAGTGGGTGTGGAAAAACCACCCTGCTGCGGCTGATCGCGGGACTGGAAACGGCCAGTAAAGGCGAGATCCGAATTGGGAAGACGGTGGTCAATCAGGTCGCTCCCAAGGATCGAAACATCGCCATGGTATTTCAGAATTACGCGTTGTACCCCCATATGACGGTGTACAACAACATGGCCTTTGGCTTGCAACTTCGATACGGAGGATGGCTGAAACGAATTTGGAAACGATTGACTGATTCAACGGGCGCGACCGCGATGGCGGAGCGGCGGCGAGGAATCAGCGGACGGGTACGGCAGGCGGCCGGGATGTTGGGAATTGA
The DNA here is from genome assembly GCA_029259935.1 of Planctomycetota bacterium. The sequence continues at coordinate 5,003 of JAJDEH010000433.1, read as the reverse complement.
ACATCTGCTGGACCGCATGCCAGGTCAGTTGTCCGGCGGCGAACGACAGCGGGTTGCTCTAGGTCGGGCAATTGTTCGGGAGCCGGCGGCGTTTTTGTTTGATGAGCCCTTATCCAACCTAGACGCCAAATTGCGAGTCGAAATGCGGCGCGAACTGAAACGATTACACAAGGAACTGGATGCCACGATGATTTACGTCACGCACGATCAGGTCGAAGCCATGACGCTTGGCGATCGGGTTGTCGTGATGAATGGCGGAAGGGTTCAACAGGTGGGCCGGCCGATGGACGTCTACGACGCTCCAAAAAATCGATTCGTGGCTTCGTTTATCGGCACTCCGGCCATGAACTTTGTCAGCGGCCGACTGGAAGAAACTCAGGATGGTCCTCGGTTTTGTGGATCTGGGATCACCATGCCACTGGCCGGCAGTTCCTTGGCGTCGGAACAGAAGATCGAGAAGCACATCGGTAAGGATGTGATTTTTGGCATTCGGCCCGAAGATATTTCGATTGAATCGACAAGCGGCCAGAACCCAGGCCGTGTTTTGGATGTCGAACTGTTGGGAGATGCGGCGCTGTTGCACGTCGAGGCGGGCGGCGTTCCGCCCGAGTCATCCGCGGATTCCGCCCGGTTGACGGTGAAGACCAACTCGCGGACCGCGTTTCGGACGGGTGACCGAATTGAATTGAACTACGATCGGGATCGTGGGCACTTTTACGACCCGCAATCAGGCGACAGCTTGGCTCATTCGGAAAGCGAATAGAAGAATATGAATCCGAACGAAGTATTACGAATTGTCGATTCCCTACACCGGGATAAGAATGTGGACAAAGAGATCGTCTTCGCGGCGATCGAGGCGGCTCTTGTGTCCGCGGGCCGAAAGTATTTTGGCGAGGAAGCAGATATACAATTCTCGATCGACCGCGCGAACGGCGCGATCACCGGCGCCAAAGACGGCGAGGCCGTGGATCACGAGGAAATGATTGGGCGAATCGGCGCTCAAACGGCTAAGCAGGTGATTATTCAAAAGGTGCGCGAGGCGGAACGGGACGCGTTGATCGCCGAGTACGAAGAGCAGATCGGCCAAATGATCAACGGCATGGTGACCCGCACGGAAGGTGGGGCGACCATTGTTTCCCTTGGCAATCTTGAGGCCATCTTGCCCCGCAGCGAACAGATCCCGGGCGAGTCGCATCATGCGAACGAACGCGTGCGCGCGACGATTTATGAAGTCAAGCCATCCGGCAGCCGAGTGAAAGTGGTGTTGAGCCGAACCAAGCCCAAGCTGGTCCAGCGACTGTTCGAGCAGGAAATCCCCGAAATTGCCGACGGCGTGATTTCGGTCAACATTATCGCCCGCGAGCCCGGACATCGCAGCAAGGTCGCGGTCAGCAGCATCGATCAGCGGGTCGATTGCGTTGGGGCTTGCGTCGGCGTACGCGGCAATCGGATCAAAAACATCGTGGATGAACTGGCTGGCGAGCGAATTGATATCGTGCGTTTCAGCGAGGACCCTCAAGTTCTGATCCCCAACGCCCTGCAGCCGGCCGAAGTCGATCAAGTGATTCTCTGCCAAATGATGGGCCGGGCGATTGTCTTGGTTCGGGAGGATCAACTGTCGCTGGCCATTGGAAGGCGGGGCCAAAACGTCCGTCTGGCCAGCAAGCTGAGCGGCTGGGATATCGAAATCATGACCCAGGAAGAGCTTGAGCAACAAATCGACTTGGCCGTCCAGGGCTTTAGTGCGTTAGAGGGCGTGGATGAAGAAGTCGCCACTCGACTAGTCGAAGAAGGGTATTTGTCATACGATGATCTGTCTGTTATTGAGCCAGATGACCTGATGGAAATGGGGAATCTGACGGAAGAGCAGGTGGATCAGATCGTCATCCAAGCGGAGGCCAAGGCCGAGGAAGCTGAAGTCGCCGCCGCCGCGGAACGCCGCCGTCAGAAAGAATTGGATCATGTCCAAAAAATGGCCGCCGCCGCGGAACCGGTGAAAACTGAATCCGCTAGCGAACCAGCCGAAGCTGCGGTGACTGAATCACCGTCGCCGACGGAAGCTGGAGCTGAAGCAGCGGAACCCGAAACAGCAGCGGAACCCGAAACTGCTGAGAAATCCGAAGCAGAGACCTCGGAGACCGCGACGGAAGAGTCTCAGGAGGCTACAATACCGGAGACTGAAGTAGCGGAAGGTGAAGTCGATTCCCCGAGGAATCGCCCCGCCACTGAAGATCCGGTCGCGGCCGAGCCAAGTGGCAAGACTGTCGCGACCGAGGATGAGGAAGAGTCCGATGAAAAATAACCAGCCGCTAGATACCAAGTAATGGCACCTGGCGCGCTAGGCAAGAGTCGCCCCTTACGGTTGCCGAGGGGGGAATTCGCCTATCAGGGAGAGAATGCGCATGTAGCAACCGCAATAAACCGATGCTCGCCGGGTGAAAATGGCAATTTCATCCGGTCGCTAAAAGGGAGGGCCCAGAGTGCCCGTTCGAATCTACCAGTTGGCAAAAGATCTGAAGATCGAAAACAAAGATCTTGTGGATATCTGTACGAAAGCAGGTATCCAAGGTAAGGGGTCCGCGCTCGCCAGTCTCACCGACGAAGAAGCCGCCAAGGTGAAAGCCTTTATTAGTGGGGAGGGGAAAGAGGGCGAAAAGCCCGCGCCCAAGGCGAAAGCGGCACCAGTCGCGACGACAACGGCAACGGTTTCGAAAGCTCCGTCGTCGAAAACTCCCGAGACCCCAGGCGCGATTAAACGGGGTGACTATATTCCGCCGCGCAAGACCGACAAGATTAAGGTTCTCGGTAAAAGCAAAAAGCCGGGCGACGCGGCCAAGAGAAAAGACGACGATGCCGACACCGGCAGGACTCCTCCCGCACCAAGAGAGCAGCGTGTTCGCCTGGCGCAGATGCCAGAAGTGAAACAGCCGTCGCCGAAGCCGAAAGAAAACAAGGAAAAGGTGCAAAAGCCGGATATCGCGCTTCCCAAGGATGCGATTGCCGCCTCTAAACGGGGAACATCCGCGCCGCTCCAGCGATTCACCGATAGCCATAAGAAAAAGACGACAACGGACGAGCAAAAGCCTTCGACCGGCAGGCCCTCGCCTGGCCGTACGGCTGGTGGCTCCACGGGTAAGCCGTCCGTGGCTGGAAAGGGGGGAGTCCGCAAGGACAAAGAGGAGGGCGCGGGTGCCACCATGGGCGACCTGCGCCGCAGTCGCCAAGAACTGCGCAAGCGGTCGAAGCAGGTCAATGTCGATGACGACGACTCGCATCGCAGATCCTCTCGCAGGCATCGTTCGTCGCGGGGTCCGCGCAGAAACACCGCCGCTCCGCGTAAGGAAAACCTCGTCCTGGAGTTGCCTTGCGCTATCAAGAGTTTCTCGGAAGTTTCCGGAGTGCAAGCGGTCAAGCTGATCTTTGAATTGGCGAACCTGCGGGGCGTCCCGCCCAAGACCATCAATATCAATAGTCAGATCGGCGAAGAAGAGGCCCATACGTTGGCCGAGGATCTCGGTGTCGAGGTCGAGTTCAAGCAGCGGGTAACGCTGGAAGACGAGTTAATCACCACGCTGGAGGATCAGGTTGACGATCCCGATACGCTGGCCGAACGACCGCCGGTTGTCACGTTTCTGGGACATGTCGATCACGGCAAGACCTCGCTGCTGGATCGCATCATCGGCATCGACGTGGTGTCCGGCGAAGCGGGCGGCATCACTCAGCACATCCGTGCTTATCAAATCGAAAAGGAAGGCCGCACGATCGCCTTTGTGGACACTCCCGGCCACGAGGCATTCACGGAAATGCGAGCCCGTGGGGCCAATGTCACGGACATCGCAGTGTTGGTCGTGGCCGCCGACGACGGCGTCATGCCGCAAACCGAAGAAGCTATCAGCCACGCCAAGGCGGCCCAAGTTCCGATCGTGGTCGCCTTGAATAAGATCGATCTGCCTGGCGCCAATCCTGAAAAGGCATTGCAAGACCTGGCCGCTCGGGAACTGCTGGCCAGCGAATGGGGCGGCGATGTCGAAGTCATCAGGACCAGCGCGATCAGCGGTGAAGGCCTTGATACATTGCTTGAAACGCTGCTGGTCACCGCGGAATTGCACGAGTACAAAGCCAACCCCGACCGAGCGGGCATCGGCACCTGCCTGGAAGCCGAACAAGAGCCGGGACGGGGAGTCATCGCCAAGATGATGGTCCAAAACGGAACGTTAAAGGTGGGCGATATCGTCGTCTGCGGCGCGGCGCATGGCCGTGTCAAAGCGATGCACGATACGTTGAAAGGCCGCAGAAAGGTCAAGGAGGCCGGTCCTTCGATGCCCGTGAATCTGACCGGCTTGGATATCGCGCCCGAAGCGGGAGACCGGTTTTACGTGCTGGACGAGATTACGCAAGCCCGCGAAATCGCCAAACGCCGCGAGTTCACGTCGCGCGAAAAGTCGCTTAGCAGCCGCGACAATCCCAGCATGTCGTTTGAAGAGTTTCAGCGGCGACTGGAGGAAGGCAGCCTGTCGGTCAACGCGGAAGACATCGTCACGCTCAACCTGGTCCTCAAGGCGGATGTGCGGGGTTCGATTGAAGCGATCCAGAAGGAACTCAGCAAGCTGGATCATCCCGAGATTGAAATCAAAATCCTGCACCAAGCGGTCGGCGGAATTACGGTGGGCGACGTCACCTTGGCCCATGCTTGGGGCGCGGTGATCGTCGGTTTCAATGTGATCCCGACCGAAGAAGCACGCGCCAAGGCCGAACAGTACGACGTGGAAATTCGGCGTTACGACGTCATTTATAAAGTAGCCGAAGATGTCAAAGCCACCTTGGAGGGCCGGCTCAAGCCCGAGGAGCATATCAAGGATCTGGGCCACGCCCTGGTCAAGGAGGTGTTCCAAATCAGCCGCGTCGGAGTGGTTGCCGGTTGCCACGTCACGGCGGGGTCCATTCAGCGGGGTTGTCGAATCCGAGTGAACCGAGACGGCCGGACCATTGGGGACTACCCCCTC
>JAJDEH010000432.1 GCA_029259935.1 Planctomycetota bacterium | reverse complement strand
CCCACGCAAGATGGGGTGAAGCACGATTTCGTCGTGTTCGACGCGATCCCTCGACACGATTACGGTGTCTCGGGCAGGCCACGCACTATTGCTCATACGCCTTGAGTCGCCAGGTGTTACGACATGGACAACAAACAGATCTACAACGAGACGATTCGGCACTTTTTGGCCCCGATTCTGCCGCTCTTGGATGATCCGACGGTCAGCGAGGTGCTGATAAACGGCCACGAGACCATCTACTTCGAACGAAGTGGCCAACTGCACGCCTCGGATTTGCAATTCGAAAGCGAGGGAGTATTGACGGCCGCGGCGCGAAATATTGCCGAATATGCCAATCGCAGCATCGATGGCGGGAATCACAGTATGGACGCGCGGCTTCCCGACGGATCGCGAGTCCATGTCATCGTGCCCCCCAGTTCGCGGCAAGGAGCCTGCATTTCCATCCGCAAGTTCAACAAGTCGACGTTCGATTTGGGACAACTTGTCGAGTGGGGCAGCCTCAGCGAGGAAGCGCGGGAATTCCTAAGCCTGGCGGTTCTGTTGCATAAGAACACGATTATCGCGGGCGGAACGGGCACGGGAAAAACCTCGATGTTGAACGCCCTGTCGACCGAGATCCCCGAGCAGGAGCGGATCATTGTCATCGAAGACAGCAGCGAGTTACAACTCAACCAGCCGCACACGGTGTATCTTGAAGCGCAGCCTCCGGGCCCCGACGGCAACGGCCAAGTGACGATCCGAGACCTGTTCGTCGATTCGCTGCGCATGCGTCCGGATCGCATCGTTGTCGGCGAGGTTCGGCGCGGCGAAGCGCTCGACTTGATCCAATCGATGATTTCCGGTCACTCGGGATCGCTGACCACGGTCCACGCCACGACGGCTCGCGACGCCGCCGTTCGACTGGAAACGCTGAGCCTGATGAGCGACGTTTCGCTGCCCGTGCATGTGGCCCGAGTGCAAGTTGCCTCGGCAATTCACTTGGTCATACAAATAACGCGTTATAGCGACGGATCGAGAAAGGTCCGAGGAATCAGCGAGTGCCTGGGATTGGACGAGTCGAACGAATACGTCTTTCGCGACTTATACCGATTCGTTCCGCGTGGCCGCGATGACGACGGCAAGATTCTGGGCGAACTACAGCCGACCGGAGAAAAGCCGAGCTTCGCGAGTGAAGCCGCGGAAATGGGTTTCCAAGATCGCGTAAAACTAACCTCGAAACTGTTCGAATCTGAATAGGCGGCGTTCTTTGGCGGCGGTATTCATTGGCGTCGCCCTATCAGTCGGACAGAGTTTCGCCTTGGACCGCGGCCAGTGCCTGGCGCATCTCGTCACAGGCTTGATACCGGTCCGCGGGCTGTTTCGCCATGGCTCGCGCGACCACCGCGCCGCAGGCCCTCGGTACGCCATCGGCGATCTGATGAGGATCAGGAATCGGGTCGTGGCAATGGGCATACATGACCTTCACCCTCGAGTCGTGATCGGCGTACGGTCTTTGCGCCGTCAACAACTCGTAATAGGTTGCTCCCAGCGAGTAGATATCGCTGCGCGTGTCAACACGCCTGCCCAAACACTGTTCGGGGCTCATGTAATTGGGCGTTCCCAGGATCTGCCCCAGCTTGGTGAGGCTCGCACCCTTCAGTGCTTTCGCGAGTCCGAAGTCGACCAGCTTCACCGAACCATCTTCGGCTAGCATCAGATTGTTGGGCTTAATGTCCCGATGAATCAGTTTCGCTTGATGAGCGGCCGACAAACCCTGGCAGGCCGCGATCACAATCGAGGTGGCTTCGCCCCACGGCAGATTGCCGGATTGCAACCGCTGAGACGCATTGCCCCCGGACACCAACTCCATAACCAGATAGCACAGTTCGTCTTCATGGAGAACATCGTAAACACTAGCGACATTGGGATGACTGATGCTGGCCGCGGCGCGAGCTTCTATGAGGAACCGTTGGACGGCCTCGGTCGATTGAAGCAAGGGGCGGGGCAGCACTTTGAGGGCCACGTCTCGCTGCAGCACCGGGTCGCGCGCGCGATACACAATTCCCATGCCGCCTCGTCCCAGAACCTCCAAAATCCGGTATTTACCCAACGACGTGCCGACCCGTTCATCGGCAACATCCGCACCGGGATTCACGGTGCCGCTGCCGGAGGACGAATCCGTGGCTAAATCACGGCTGATGATAGTAGCGGCCTGGTGAACTCCCAGCCCGTCCGGTTCTGAAGCCGCTGCCACCTGCGGGATGAAACGGGGAGTTGAGCCCGCGGTTGCCGTCTCGTCGACGACACACCGCAATCGATTCAAAAACGGGTCGTTCGCAGGAAGCTCGTCGAAACGCCGCGCGCATTCAGCGCAATCGGCCACGTGCGCTTCAATGGCTGCCAACTCGCTGGCCGAGAGGCGGGCCAGAATGAAGGCCGACAATTGCTCGTCGTTGGGGTGAGTCGTTTCGTCAGGAATCACAACTGGTCTCGCTGCCGCCCCGTGACAAATTCACTCGATCAACCCCGCGCCCAGATCTCGCAGGGCTCGTAGCACGCGCGATTGGGCAATACGAACCGCATTGATCGTCAAGCCAAGATCCGCGGCGACCTGGTCGGCTTCACGTTGTTCCAGAGCAAGCCAACGAAATGCCGTGACACTCTTTTCCTGAAACTTGTTGCTGATCATCTGCAGCAACTGCTCTAGAACAAAACGGTCATGCTCGACTTCCCACATCAGGCTGATGTCGGATTGTGGATCCTGCAGTTGCTCGGCCATTTCGCCCACGCTGGGGCCGCTGGTCACGGCGCGATTTCTGGCCTTCTTGTCCCAAAATTGGCTCAGCCGATTCGCGGTAATCGTGCGCAGCCAATTGCGAAACGCGCCGGTCCGGCCGTTATGTTCAAACCGAGGCAACTCACGCACGACGACCGCCATCACTTCCTGACGAACATCGTCAACATCCTGCTGCGGCAGGCCGCGTTGCACCAGCCATTTTTCGATCAGTCCCCCATAGATTTCCACAAGCTGATGCCACGACGGACCATCCGGACTGAGCCGCGCTAGTTCTAGCAAACTGATAGGTGTTGATGACGACGTGGCCATACCCCGCATTTTAGGAATCCAAGTTGGTTGCCACAACGGGCGCACATCCGCCGAGGTAAGACGGGGCGGGACTTGGGCTGCCTGAAGTCCGTGCTGCTCTGTTTTTCCGCGGGCAAGGTGTCAACGTCCCGCACGCGGAATCAGCATTGCACGAAACGCAGTAAAGACGAGCTACTTAACAACTTGCAGCATTCTAGAGTCTCCATGATTAGCATGCAATTACGTCGTTTTCGCGTGTCCGGCCAAAATTCATGGCGAGTTTTACAATTGCCATAATGAAGACTCATGTCGCGACCTAACCGCGTCCATTGGTCCGCCGTTTTGAAAGCCGTGAAAACGGCGGCAGCATGTAGCTGCGGGGTCAGCCCGCAGGTCGGGGAAGGTTCTTTCGTCAAGCCGCGAGAGCGGTGACAGCAGTTGAGGCATGTTGCACAATTCTTTGTCCTGTCGCCGCTTTCGCGGCTCAGTTCTTCAGGGCTGGCTATCCGCCGGCTCAGACCGGCGGCTACACGCTTTCGCCGTTTTCACGGCTTTTTCTTAGCATTGCGGATGCCAACGGATGGCCCGCCAGAAAAAATTGCCGCGCACCCAAGCAAAGTAGCATCCATCCCCGCTTCGGACTTAGTCCCGGACCAGCTTGCAGGCGGCCGTCTCCACGCCATGAAGCCTGACAGCCTGTTCGGCAATCACCTGGCCGCCCTTTTTCAGGGTGACCGTCCATTTGCCGGGCCACAATCCGGAAATCGTGAATTGTTCTCCGCCGGGATCATGTTGGTCGACGTTCTCGACGGGAATTCCATTCGCATCGGTGGCCACGACCGTGACCGTGGAATCTATTGCGAACTTTGGCGGCAACGGTCCGGCGATGGTTCCCCCCGGCCGCAGTTCGTGAGAACCAATGTCCGTGATGTTGTTTTCGACCGCGACTGCCGGCAGGACGCACCATCCCGCATCGTGATCGTGAGCGTAGAGTACGTAGTGATCCTCACTCAGGTATCGCAAGCAGAAATTGCCGTCTCCATCGCAGCGAGCGCGGCGCACGATGCGCCTCATCTTGCTAACCGCGAGGATCTGGATCATTTCGCGGGTATCCTTGGACGACCGAACGGCACCCGTGATGCAGCCAGCGCCAAGCGGGATCTTCAGCTTGGTTTCGCCCGGCTTAATGTCGACGTCTCTTTCATGCAAAACTCCGCGAAATCCGCGACTCATCATCCAGTCGCCGACCCGCAGGCGATAACTGCCCGGATGCACGTCTTGCAACAGAATCTGATTCTGTTCGTCGAGCCCCTCCCAGTCGGCGGCGGCAAATGACAACGGCATACCGGCCTTCGGTTCGAGTTCGATGGAGAACATGGGCTGTTCGGTTGTGACATTCTCGACTTTGCGTTTTGCACCCATGCCCGTGCCAGAGGAGAATTGAGCGGGCGACCCGTCTCCCACCACAATCTGGCAGGCGACTTTCCAGTCGCCCGACTTGTCGAAAAATCTGACTTCGGTGGCTTTCTCCTCGACAACGGTTGCGAATCGCGAGTAGGCACCGATGATGTCGGCCGAAATGTGGTAGGGAATGTTGAGGGAAACCGTGCCGACCGGAACGCTTTCGACGTGAAACTGTCCCTTTTCGTCCGTCTTGAATGGAAGAGGCTCTAGATGCCCGAAGGCGTATTGGTTGGAATTGCCCAAGTTGTCCGTGAAGTAGATTTCGCCGTCGGCAAACGCCCAGACTTTCCCGGATCCGTCCGGCTCGTAGACTACTCCGTGAACGCTTCCCCGGCCTTGCGTCGAAAATTTCCCCACATCAAGACTGGTATCAGAAACGGCAATTCCAGTGCTGAACGGCGAAATCGCTGACCCCGACATAGTCAGTATGTACTGTCCCGAGGTGACGTGATGGAAACGAAACGACCCGCCCTCGTCGATCGTTGTTTCCATCCTACCGAACTGCTGCCTCTGGGATGTTTCCCTGGTGAATCGCACTTTATGAATGCGACGAGGAAGGAGTTGAACGGTGATGTCGCCTTTCTTCCGCCGCTGTTCGACCAAACCCCGCACCACGACTCCCGGCTTCAGGTGCGCGGTGACGGATTTCGAGTTTTCCCAGATGTCGACCGTCGTTTCCCACAGGGCAAACCCCGGTGCCCTCACGCCAATCCACACCGTGCCCTCTTTTTCGTAGTCCACATCCGTACTCACGCGCAGATTGAAACGTCCTTTTGCGTTGGTGACTTGCGCGGTCGAACACTTCCACCGCGTTGGTTCCGCGCCGACGCCGGCCGTAACTTCGAACTTCGTTACCGGTTGCCCCGCGGAATCGAGCACTCGTCCGGTGAGGAGCGGTTGTGGTTGGAGCAGCACCGAAAAACCGTCGGGATCGGCCGACTCGGGACGTAGATCCCGGCTCAGATGACCTTCTTTCTCAAAGGACAGGTCGTAAGTCCTGCTATTAGACAAGTAGGTCCTGCTATTAGACAATTTGCGAGGGCTGCGTAGCACAAACGAGCCGTCCTTGTCGGTTCGAACCCGCTTTCCGGCCTGGTCGGATACACTGACGCCTGCAAGCGGGGCACCCGACGGATCTTTGACGGTGCCAAAGAGTGTCTCGCCAGACTCTAGCTCGATCCGAGCGAGATACGTGTTCTTTCCTGTTTTTTCGCCGACCTTCGTGAATCCGTCGCGGTTGAACTCGAAGTAATCAGGATGCCCCACATGAATCCCCAGATCGTAATCAACACCACGCATCGTGAACCGGCCCTTGGCGTCGGTCTTAATGGAACGATCACTATCGGGCGTCCACAGCGGCGGGGTGAAGATGATGGGCGAGACGATCGCTCCCCGCAGGGGGCGGCCTGTGCGCTTGTCGACCACGATCCCCTTGATGTCACTACCCAGGTCGACCAGGACTTCGATTCTGCGCAGCTTGTTTTCTGTCGTCAAAGGATACGCTTTTCGCGTGCCGAATCCTCCCAGGATGGCCGCGTCTTCGATTCGCGTGTGGATCTCACATGACGGGGGAGCCGAAAGAACGAACGAACCGTCAGCGGAATGGACTTTGATCGGCCGAACCAGCAACGGGTCGTATTTGGCCCCCGGCGTGCTGATCGAGTAGGTGTAGCTGAATTTGGTAACGGGACTCCGCGTTTCCCGATCGAGAACGATCATGGTCACCGGCGACAGGTCCATCCACGGCATCTTGAGGAAGCCATCTCGCGGCACCCACTCGTCGCCGTCTTGATCAATTAGGCTCTCGCCCTTCAACTGGTATCGCGTTTCCTGTTGGCGTTCGTCCTGGCAAACGTAGGTGTCTTTCTCTTTTACGTAGGTGCCGTGGCTGCGGTAAGGATGGCCAAGGAAAGACTTGCCGTCTTTCAAAAACTCAATGCGATAGTAGGGTGATTGTTTGTTGACATAGACGCCCGTAGGCTCAGCCGCCACGGACCACGCAACGCCCAAAAGCAGCCAGAATACGAAGACGATTGAACGGACGCTCATGGCTACCTCCAATGTCCTATGGGGAGTATCGCAAAATTCATTCGGCGAACCACGCCGGGGTGCCCGGTTTGGGCGGGGGAATGTTTGGAGCGGGAATGACTTTTGACGCCGGAACGTCCGCCGGCCTCGTACTGGAGGCCAACGTGACGCCGACACGAATGCTGCCGTGGTTGTTTCGCACATCCTCGTCACTACAGAACAACTCAAGTGGTCCATCAGCTGCGACCTGAATTGACGTTCCGTCGGCAACGAAGCCGGATTGATTACCAATTTGGAAATGGAGTCTGAGCCGGGCAGGGTAGCCCGGCGAACCGCTGTAATCCGCAAGTGGACCATTTGGCCCGTGGGCTGACCAGCGGTCGGTCTTGCTTGGATTGAACGTGATGAGGTCGCCTCGTTTCAGATAGATGCCAGTCAGGAGCGGGTCCGCCTCGTTGTTCTTCGCGGAGACGGTGACTTGCCGTTCAAGCGTGTAGGGTCGGAACCAACGGCCAAAGCTTGTGTCGCGTACCGTCCAACCACCGAGAAAAATCGCGATGATGGTGACGGCAATCAAAACGAATCGAACACTGAAGCGCAAACTGATGCGGCGATTCCTTGTCGTCGGTACTGCTGACATCTTGTATTACTCTGCTCACGTCGGCCAAGAGCCAATTTCCATCCTGCAATTGTACAGAATACGCGGTCCATTTGCATGTTTTGGTATTCGTCGATTCACTAACCCGTCGCTTCGCCGGACCCTTGGGCACAGTCCAGAAAGGGGACATGCTCTAACAAACCCAGCACCCTCCGTCATTAAAGCAGAATGTCCCCTTATTAGTTCCCCTTATTAGTTCCCTGCGGGAACTAGATCGCGAGTGCGGCCAAATGTCGGGCCAATTCACCTACGCCGAAGGCTGGCGACGCCATTTGCACTTGGGATTCTGCGGTCCGGACGATGATCCGCTGAGACTCGCGTTGTCGGACCGAAGCTCAATGTCGTAGTGTTCGATGGCGATCATCGTTGCAGGGAATGTAGCAGCTTGGCAATCTCTTGAGAAAGCCCTGCCGATCTGCGCGAGTTGGGTGCGAGTTGTACCTTTTCCAATGCTGGAATTGCACTCTTTGCATCGGAGCCCATGAGGCCCAAAATCTCGACCGCCCAGTCAGCGGCGGCGGTGCTGCCATACTGCTCATGCCGAATGAGGTCAGTCAATGTCGAGATAATTGCCGGATGATGCGGCTCAACATTCCATAAAGACCACGCCGCGAGAACGCGAATTTTTGGCGCGGGATCATTCAAGGCGTCGATCAAGAGTTGTTTCGCAGCGTGTGCCGTAGGACCGACTGCCACGATGGCTCGCAAAACGTCTTCCCGAATATCATCGTGTCGACAGTCGAAAGCCGCCCTAAGAATCGGTAGCGTCATGTCACTGTCGCCGGTGATCATCCAGATCGCAGCCGCCGAATATGCACGTATCAAGATATCTTCGTCGCGTAGCCCAGCACGCAAGTTCGGTAGTGCGCGCTTGGCCAAATCTCGCTGCCTTCCCAAAAACAGGGCTGCACGTGTATTTCCGTGTTCAACCTCGGTAACCAACTGGTCCAAGTCCGCCTCAATTTCTTTCTTCAAAAGATCGACGACTTCTCTCTCTGACTTCTCTTTAGCGAGAGCGAGGTACTGGCGAACTTGAAGATCGCGTTTGGCCAGTTGAATCAACTCCCAAGTCGGAACAACTTCATAACCACCGAACCGGAGGTCCATCGGCAGTAGGATTCGATGCAGTGCCCCCAGAGCCTCACCGGAGACGGACTGCTCTTCGTCGTCGGCAGCAATAAGCAGCAGTGGGACGGCGACCTTGGCGGCGGGGCCAAGCTTTCCCAGTGCCTGGCATGCCTCCATGCGTTCAAACTTAGTCCCGTTTTCAAGTGTTTCCATGAGAACGGGTATCGCCGCGGGGCCAATAAAGGGAAGTGCGTCGAACGACTCGGCCTCCACGAGATCGGGTATTGCCGCCTTGGCTGCTGGTCCAATGTGAGCCAGCGCGCTGACCGCACCCTCGCCCCGGGCACGCAACAGTACTCGCAGCGCCGGAACGGTCTCTTTGGCCGGGGCGCCGATTCGCCGGATCGCTCGGCTTGCGTGGATGCGATAATAATCACTCTCTTCCGTCAGCGCAGCCGCCAAGACCTTCGCACCTTGGTCAATCTGCCCATCAATCGCCCACAAGGCGACGGCCGCTTCCACGCGTGCTCCCAGCGACTTATCTTTCAGGTTTTTCGTCAACCGTTGCACCACCTGGGGCGCGGACTCTTTCGCCACTGGACCGATCACCGCTAGACTCTCGGCGGCGTACATCCGAACATGAAAGTCATCGTGTGTCAAAGCGTCCGATAATGCGGCAGCAGCCGGAGCGCCGATGTTGCCCAGCGCCTCGGCCGCGATAGCGCGGTTCCCGTCTTCCGACATCAACATCTGCTTCAAGGCGGGAACAGCCTCTTTGGCCCGCGGTCCGATTCGCGCTAAGGCATATGCGGCCGCCCAGCGAATGCGGGGGTGGTTGTCGTTCATGAGCTTCTGCAGCGGCACGACCGCGGGATGCGCGTCCGGTCCGATTTCGGCCAAGGCCACCGCCGAGGCGTATCGCACCGACTTCTCAAGTTCCGGCGCGCGTTCACTCGATAACGCCCGAGTCAACTCGGGAACCGCATCTCGCGCCGGCGAACCGCACCATTGCAGAATGTTGGCGGCGTACAATCGTCGATGGTCGTCCCGTTCGTTAAGCGTCTTCTTCAGAAAGGGAATCGCCCACGGTCCGATGGCTTGTAACGAATGTTCAATCTTGACGAGCCACTCACTATCTGGCTCCTCTCCCGCTTTTCCCTTCACCCACTCGTCGAACAAATTCGGAAACGCGTCCGCGGCATCCAGGCCCAATCGCCCAAGGCCAATAGCAGCCGTCGCGCGGATCGGGCTTACTGGACTTCTGAACTCACGCAACAACAATGGTAGTGCCCGGTCGCCCGCCTCGACCCGAATGAGCATATCGACCGACTCGTAAAGAGCCTGGTCATTCTGCTCGCGAATCGCGCGAACCAAGTCTTGCTGTGCAGTTTCGACCTTGGACGCAGCCTTCTCGGCTGCCTTGCCAACTCTTCCTAGTGACAGAGTTAGTACGGAGGCCAAAACTATCGCGCAAACTGGAACGTGAGGGACTAACCTTCTGGAACAGAGACCGAGCATGAGTGCATGCTAACGGATGTTTAACGCTCGGGCATGTTTTTCGGCCAGATTTTTAAGATCACGCTTTCCGATTCCGTGCCAGGCATGGGGTAGCTGACTGCTTTGCGCAGTTCGAGTTTCTCTAGCAAGCCTTTATTCCGTGCTTCCGTTCGCTCTTCGTTCCACTTGGGTCCTTTGATCGCCAACAGCCGGCCGATTGACAGCCAATGCGATTGGAACCAGGTGAGCATCTTCCACAATGGACCAATCGCCCGCGCGACGACTGCATCGAATCTCATATCCTCCAGCACCTGTTCGGATCGGCCTTGAAAGAATGCCACGGGAAGCTCCAACCTCTTGAGCATGTCTTGCACCGCGCGGCCCTTTTTGCCGACGGCTTCGCATAGAGAAACTGTCAGATCAGGACGCAGGATCGCCAGAATCACGCCGGGAACGCCGCCGCCCGTTCCCACATCCAGCACCTCCTCGCCTTCGTGCAGCAGATTGGCAAGTTGCATGCTGTCGATCACGTCGCGAGACACGAACCGCTCGTAATCGGTGTGGCGGGTCAAATTGATCTTTTCGTTCCACTCCCAAAGCAGCGTGCAATATCGGTCGAGTTGTTCGACTTGGCTGTCCGGAAGGTCGATGCCATGCGCCGTCAATGCTTGTGCTAATGAATCCATAGGGTGAGATTACAGTTCGATCTCGGATTCAGCAATGACCACGATCTCGTCGCCGGGGCCGAATGTGTGTTCTTTGGGATTAACGACCATCTCGCCTTCGCTCTGGCAAACGGCCACCAGAATGGCGTCATGCTTCTGTTTCAATAGAGCCAGCAGGTCGTTGAATGATTTTCCGTGCCAGATGGCGGGCAAGGCAACGCGGTAGAATTCGTTGCCATGTTGATAGGTCAGCAGTTGGGTAAAGACGCCCATCAAACCGCGATTCATCGCGGATTGGGCCAGCATATAAGCGCTGTACTCGCCGCTGACCACGTAATCGTTGACATGGCCCATTTTCAAATGCGTAGCGTACGAACGATTCACCAGTTCGGCACAGGTGTAGACCTTGGGGTTCAGTTTTTCCACGGTTAGGCCGGCGAGGATCGTGCGGGCGTCGGCGTCTTGTTCGCTACGGCCGCCGCTGGTATCGGCAAGAATGATGCAAGTTCGCGCGCGATGCACACCCGCCTTTTCCAAGGCGGCCACGCGAGTGAAATCGTCGTTCAGGAAATTCACATTCTCTCGCAGTTCGTCGCCCATCGTCGGCGGTTTTTCGATTTGAGCCACCACGGCGATGGGGATGCTGCGTGTCTTGGCCGTGGCCTGATATTCCTGAACGATGATTTCGGCCTTGGCATTCCAACCGCAGATAATGATGTGGTCTTGAAAGTCGTCCCATTCCACCGTTCGTTCCTCCGTCCGAAAGCGTTCCACCATGAATGCCGAAAACGTTCCGGTGAACATGGCGAAAATTGTCAGCCCCATAAACATGATGAACACCGCCACGATCTTGCCGCCCAACGTCCTCGGCGCAATCGGCGTCGGCTCGCCCGCGAACAGCGAATAAACGCTGAACCAAAACGAATTCTCAAAGGTGAACGTTTCATCGTCGGGTATTGCGTCAGGCTTCACATTTTCTTGCGCGACCGCCGCCGGCGACTTCCTGCCGGCGCGTTCCATCATCATCATCGCTCCCGTGCCAAATATCACGGTCAAGATCAGCAGTCCACAAACAAAGATGAACTCCGCCGCTCCGCGTCGCAGTATCGAGGGAAAGCGGCTGGACAGACGCGAGATCGTCCCGAACAGCCGCAACACGCGAACCAACCGCAACAGGCGTAGCGGCCGGGCAATCGGAAAGATATGAAACAGCGGCAAGACGGCGATGATATCCAACCAGAACTCGGCCAGGAACGCCCGCTTGCGGGGCGCCGCGAAGTAACGCAACGACAGCTCGACCATGAATATCAGGGTGATGATGTCGTTGACGGTCCGCAGATATTTTGGGTCGTCCGCGCCGGATACATCCGTCGTTACCGCAATAAACTCGCTCAACGTCAAGCAGACGGAACAAACGACCAATACGGCAATCGCCAGTTCCACCCACGTTCTAGCAAAGAAGCGGCGCAGCCAAGCCTGAAAAGCAAGCGGCTTGGCTGACGACGAATCGGTTGATGAGTTGCCTGTGCTATTCAGTTTCGCGCGTCCGCTGAGTTTCAAGAATATCCGTCATCTTCATTCTTTCTGGATAGAAAGATAGACACTCACCACGTCCTAGGCAAGCTGATCCACGCCCTCAAAGTCGTTGTTCGCTCCGCGAACAAAACGCAACCGCCATGATCGCGGAGCGATCAGCGACCTACTCACTGCCCATCAATCCAAGACAAGACCTCGTCCAGCATATCCATTCCAGCCGCAATCTCTTGATCGCTAATGATCAACGGCGGGGCCAAGAAAATCAGATTCCAGCGCACGAAAACATAAAGTCCCCGTTGGCGAAACTGACTCTTTATTTCATCAACAAGCGGCGGGGCGGTGTTAAATTCGACAAGCGGTTCCTTGGTGTCGCGGTTCTTTACCAGTTCAATGCAGGCGAACAGTCCCTGGCATCGTACATCGCCCACGCAATCATGTTTATCTCGTAAGTTCCGCAACCTTGTCGCCAGCAACTCTCCCATAATCCGCGAGTTTTCAATCGCATCTAGTGTTTCATACTGATCGATGGCGGCCAATGCCGCAGCGCAGGCCAGTGGGTGGCCGGTGTAAGTACAGCCGATCGGCAGCATCTTGTCTTCAAAATGACGGGCGATCTTGTCGTTCACCACCGCCGCGCCCATCGGAACATAGCCGCTGGTAATGCCCTTGGCCAGCGTCAGCATATCGGGGACAACGTCTTCGTGCTCAACCGCGAACCAGCGGCCGGTGCGGCCGAAACCGCAAATGACTTCGTCGGCGATCATGACGATGCCGTACTTGTCGCAGATCTCGCGCACACGCCGCAGATATCCGGGCGGAGCGGGAAAGCCGCCCGCCGCCGCCGTGAACGGTTCGATAATCAAAGCGGCAATCGTTTGCGGGCCTTCCATGACAATCTGCCGCTCCAGCGCATCGGCGCAGTGCAGTTCGCACTGCGGATGTTTCAAGTTGAAGTCGCAGCGATAACAAAAGGGATCAAAGAACCGAACGGCACCGGGAGTCGATTCCACGGCCATTCGCCGAGGGTCGCCGCAGGCGGTCAGCCCGCCGATCGTGGTGCCGTGATAGGACCGATACTTGGCCAGCACTTTCTGGCGGCCCGTGTACATGCGGGCCATGGCCAGTGCGATTTCATTGGCCTCGCTGCCGCTGTTGGTAAAGAAAGCTTTCGACAGATCGCCCGGCGTGATTTCATTCAAGCGATCGCCCAATCGCGCGCGGCCTTCGTGCATTACCGAGGCGCTGGCGGCGCAGAGCCGATCGGCTTGTCCTTTAATGGCGTCAATCACCGCTCGGTTGCCGTGTCCCAAATTCAGATTGAACAACTGCGACAGAAAATCGAGGTATCGGGTCCCTTGCGAGTCCCAAAAGTAAACGCCCTCGCCGCCGGCGATCTCCACGGCCTGGTCTTGCGTTTCCTGAATTGTCCAAGGCATGAAGTGATGGACACGATCAGGATTCACATCAGTGGACATCAGCAATCCTCGATGAACTTTGAGTGCGAGAACCTCCGCTGCATTTCAGAGGACCATGAAGCCAACGCTCCTCACGCGATGGCTCGTCGCTCGCCTGTTTCAACTTTCGCCCTGTTCTTGTGACACCAGCAGACGCGCCAGAGTCTGGGCCAAGCTATTCAAAGTATCGCGGTTGGGCAGCGTGATGGAAAGCCGTTGCTGGCCGTTACCGTCTTCCTCCACGCATTCCGCGAGCCGGCCTTGCAGTTGCTGGACGACTTCCGGCGGCGGCGCGGATTCGGGCGCGGCCTGCCCGACCAGTTCGCCCAGAAAGTTGAAAGCCGCTCCCAACAACTCGCCGCCGGCCGCCGCGACCCGTTCGCGATGTTGCAAATCGCCGGCTTGGCCCTTTACCTGCTGCTTTTGCGATTCGTCCACCGCCGCTTCCGGCTTGGCCCCCAGCAATATCTCCAACCGGCGTTTCAACTCCTCCGTGCCACTGACCAGCTCCACCTGGTCAACGTCGGAGTCCATGTCCAATGCCGCCAGAGCCAAATCCTTCTTACCAGACAACGTCGTCAGAAGCTGTTCTTCCATCGTCTCTTCAGTGACCAAAACGAAAACCTGCACCGGCTGAGTTTGCCCCATGCGGTGGGCCCGCGCGATCCGCTGTTCGAGCACGGCGGGATTCCATGGCAAGTCGACGTTGATCACGGTATTGGCGGCTTGCAAATTGAGCCCCGTCGAGCCCGCGTTGGTCGTGATAAACAAGCGGCAATCCGGGTTGTGCTGAAAGTCGTGAACAAGCTGTTGGCGTTTCTTCTGCGGGACGGAACCGTCCAAGCGGACATATTCGAGATTCCGTTCCTTTAGCAATTTCTCGACCAGGCCCAGCATGGTCGTCCATTCCGAAAACAGGACAACCTTCCGTCCGTCCTCGGCGAAAAGTTCGTCGAACAGTTCGCCCAAACGTTCGAGCTTCGTTGAAAAACTCGGTTCTTGCTTGTTGCACAAAAAGGTGCTGTCCGCGGCCATCCGGCACATTAGCAGCGCTTGCCGCAAACGCAGCAAGTCCATCTCGCTGATATACGCTTTACGCACAATCGAGGCCACGACGCGCATGTTGCCGGCGTGAATCTCCAACTGTTCCTCGGTGGGCGCGATACGGACCAGTTCCGTCGTTCGTTCGGGCAGTTCCTTCAACACTTGATCGCGCGTTCGGCGCAACAGGACGGGTGTCAGGTTCTGCCGTAGTTCGTCAAGATTCTTGTACCCCATGACCTTGCCTTTTTCGTCGACCATGCGATGCCGATTGAAAAAGCGAAACGCCGGAGCCAACCGCCGGTCGTCGACAAACTGCACGACACTGAACAAATCGTCCAGCCTGTTTTCCAGCGGCGTTCCAGACAACACCAAGGCGAAAGGCGACTTCAGACTCTTGACCACGTTCGACGTTTTGGCCTCCCAATTCTTGATCCGTTGCCCCTCGTCCAGCACGATCAAATCCCACTTGACCGGCTCGATCAGCATCAAGTCGCGCAGGACTTGCTCGTAATTGCACACGGTGAAGAACGCGCTCGTGTCATATTGCGTGGCGCGATCCTCGGCCTTGCCCATCACCAATTGGCAAGTGCGATTCGAAAATCGCTCGATCTCGTTTCGCCATTGGGCCTTCAACGACGTGGGACAAATCACTAGCACGCGGCGAATGCCGGCCTCGCGGGCCAGCAGTTCGGCGACGCCGATTCCTTGGATCGTTTTTCCCAAGCCCATGTCGTCGGCCAGAATCGCCCGGCCCGCGCCGGCGGCAAAGGCAACTCCGTCCAACTGATACGGCAATAGTTCCGTCTTGAGCAACTCACCGCGCAGCGGATGGTCCGTGGGATCCTTGCGAATTTCGTCGACCAACGATCGTATGCGATCTTGATAGAGCCGCTGTTGAATGAACTCTTCGGCGTCGGGGTAGATCGTCACATGCTCGCCAATACGTTCGAGCCGGGCGACCTTCTGGATTACTTGATGTACGTCGTTCAAGTCACGGTCCAATAGTGGTTTGACGACCTTCTCAACCTCGGGCGCGAGCTTCGTGGGCGTACCCAACCGCAACGCCAAGTGGCTGCCGTACTGTAAGTGCAAAGACAAGTCGCGGCGACGATACGACCGCCGTCGCTGCGCCGTCGTGAACTTCTTCTTGACGCGCCCCAACGTATACATGACGTGCTTGCAGGTGCCCAATGTATTGGTGCGAAAGTCGGGACAAGAGCAGTATGAGATTCCTGTTTCCTCGCCGCGTAATGCCACGCGATAGGACTTCCCCGACGCGGCGCTGGTGACGGTGTAGTCGGTCCAAGGCTTTTTGGTGTCGCCGGAGGAGATTTTGAACTTCTCTTTCTTTGCCCGCTCGGCCCGCTCGGCGACCGCCTGTTCAATCAGTGCTTGCTCGCCAAGGCTCGCCACCGCCTTACGCTCGGGCGGAGCAACCGCCAATCCCAAGGCCGTCTTTTCTTCCAAGATCAACGAGAACGCCGCGCCGGCATGCTCGCAAGGCAATTCGCATTGCGTACAGTTCCAGTGCAAGCGGTTGCGGGCCTCGGACATCAGCGTGACAGTGACGATCGTGCTGTCGTTGAAGCTGAGCCGAAATAGATCGCCGCCCAAATAGACTTGCTCATCCAAATCGACGTCGTACTTGCCGCCCTGCAGGATCAGCTTCTTGCCATGTTCGCCCAGCAGCCGGCAGGCCTGGATGAAATCGAGTCGCGAAAGGCGATCCTTAAACGTCAGCTTGTTGGTTGGCTTGGTCGTCATGACGGCACTCCCTTGGCTGCCAAACACTGAATTTCCTAAAACTAGATATGCCTGAATTTACGCATTTATGTCGCTGCGCCAAGCGCGTTTTCAACAGGGGAAAGCAAGAATGTCCGTCCGATAACGAATGACCGCGCGTTCATTACTCTTGCTCTATCTCCCTAACCGCCGGCGGCTATTTCTTCTGCCCCTTCTTTTGGATCTTGGCCCACGTATCACGCAGCGTGACCGTTCGATTGAAGACCAGCCGGCTGGACGTCGAATCCGGATCGGCGCAGAAATAGCCTTGCCGTTCGAATTGAAACTGGTCGCCTGGCGAGGCGTTGGCCAAACTCGGTTCCAATTTGCAATTGCCAAGGACTTCGAGTGAATCGGGATTGAGGTTGGCTTTCCAATCCTCGCCGTCTTCGACGTCGCTCGGATTCTCCTTGGTGAACAGATGGCTGTACAGCCGCACTTCGGCGTCGACCGCGTGATCGGCCGAGACCCAGTGGATCGTGCCTTTCACCTTGCGACCGTCAGGCGCTTGTCCGCCTTTAGTTTCCGGGTCGTAGGTGCAACGCAGTTCAACGACTTCACCGTTGTCGTCTTTCACGAAGTCGTGGCACTTGAGGAAATAGGCATACCGCAGCCGCACTTCGCGGCCCAGCCCCAGGCGGAAGAATTTCTTCGGCGGGTCTTCCATGAAATCTTCCCGCTCGATGTACAGCTCGCGCGAAAAAGGAACGGTGCGCATGCCGGCCGACTCATCTTCCGGATTATTGATGGCCTGCAGTTCTTCGGATTTGTCCTCGGGGTAGTTTTCGATCACGACTTTCAACGGCCGCACGACGCCCATCACGCGGGGTGCCCGCTTGTTGAGGTCTTCGCGGACGGCTGCTTCGAGCCAAGTGATGTCGACCGTGCTATTGAATTTGGCCACGCCGATCCGCTCGCAAAAGGCACGCAGCGATTCCGGAGTGTAGCCGCGTCGTCGAATCCCGCACAACGTCGGCAATCGCGGATCGTCCCAGCCGTTGACATGCCCATCGCGCACCAACTCCAACAGCCGCCGCTTGCTCATCACGGTATAAGTGAGATTCAGCCGAGCAAATTCAATCTGCCGCGGCGGATAGATGCCCAGCTTTTCGATGTACCAGTCGTACAGCGGCCGGTGATCTTCAAACTCCAGCGTGCAAATGGAATGCGTGATGCGCTCGGTCGAATCCGACTGTCCGTGGGTGAAAT
Organism: Planctomycetota bacterium; assembly: GCA_029259935.1. The sequence continues at coordinate 83,012 of JAJDEH010000432.1, read as the reverse complement.
CGTACATCGGATAGATGCACCACTTGTCGCCCGAGCGATGATGATGCGCATGCAAAATGCGGTACATGACCGGATCGCGCATGTTCATGTTGGGCGAGGCCATGTCGATCTTGGCCCGCAATGTTCTGGCCCCATCCTCGAATTCGTCGTTCTTCATCCGCTCGAACAGGTCGAGGTTCTCTTCCACGGTCCGGTCGCGATAGGGGCTGTCGGTGCCGACCGCGTTCCAGCCACCGCGGCCAGCCCGCGTTTCGTCCAGCGAAAGATCACAGACGTAGGCATGGCCGTCCTTGATCATCTGCACGGCCCACTCGTAGAGCTGATCAAAATAGTCCGAGGCAAAGAACTCGCGATCTTCCCAATCGAAACCCAGCCAGCGGACATCTTCCTTGATCGCGTCGACGTATTCTTGTTCTTCCGCGGTGGGATTCGTGTCGTCGAATCGCAGATTGCATTTGCCGTCGTACTTTTGGGCCAGGCCAAAGTTAAGGCAAATCGACTTGGCGTGCCCCAGGTGCAAATAACCATTCGGTTCGGGAGGAAAACGAGTGTGAACGCGACGATCGTTCTTGCCGCTCTTCAAGTCCTCTTCAACGATCTGCTCGATGAAGTTAAGCGATTCCTTGGCTTCTGTTTCGTTCATGAGCGTCGATCCGTCTCTTTCTATTCTCTTGCCAATACGTCGGTGCCTAGGGCAACAGGTCTCGCACCGTGATTTGTCCGACTTCTTGTGAATCAATGATTAACGGCACCGACTCAGTACTCTCGACGATTTTCTCCTGGCCGTATCCCGGCGACGCGATGGGTCCCGAGGGGGCGGAATACATTTCCAGCCGGCCGTCGATCAGATTCAAGATCCAATAACCGGCAATGCCCGCTCGCGCATAAAGACGCCGCTTCTCGCGATCGCGCGTCAAGGACGAATCCGCGACTTCAACCACGAGTGCCAAGTCCGAGGGGCCCGGATGGCGCGCCACAAAATCGCGAATGGAACCACGAACTACGGCTACATCTGGTTCCGGCTCACTGTCCCCGGTCGTAATCGACGACTGCACACGGCCGTGCCAGCCGGCGGGCAACCGCGTGACGAGGGCTTGGTTCACGAGGGCGACCGCCGCATCATGGGGAGGATTGTGAATCATTTTCGTGACGATCCGTCCTTCCAATAATTCCACGCGATCGTTGTCCGCCAAGACGCCCGACTGCCCCAGGCGATGGTATTCATCAACCGAAAACAGACGCGCCGGAAACGGAACGCCTGAGAGCGAGTTGGAAGAATAAGAGTCGGTAGCCATTGGAATACGTCTAACTGGTTTCGTTCGGGAAAGAAACAAAGTGGGCAACTCAACAGGTGTTGCCATCATGTTACCGTACAGCGTCTTCGGCGTGGAGGGATGGAGTTACCGTCCTCGAAGATGCCCCGCTCAGTGCCCACACGGTAATTGTACGCGTGTCGAACACCATGCGGCTAGTTATTTGTTGACTTCCTTGGCTTCGGTGTTCGTCACCTCGTGAAACTGCATGGAGTAAAGCGGGGCAACTGCAAGACTGTAACATACGAGGAGGTGCCCAAAACCCGTGGCCCTTGGGTGCGAAAAATCCCTTAAAGGACTTAACGCCAAGGAGTTAGTCGCACATCGTTCGCCTCGTTTCCATCGAGCCCGAGCTGATGTCCATTGCAAGCATTCTGCCGCCCGAGAAGGAGACGCAAGCAATACGTGCATACCTTCCCCTTTCATCATTCTACAACTTTTGAGCGACCGCGTGGGATTTTGAAAATTCCGCATCCGCAACCTTCGCCAACAGCTTGTCATGCCGTCTGGGTATTTGCGGGCTCGCTGGCCGTGTTGGCATTCTTGGGCCGCATCACGCGGGCATACTTCAACGCGAATCCGCCGGCGTTGTAGTGCATCAGGTGAATCTCAGCCGTGCCGATTGATTCCGCGCGATGCCTGATGATGCATGTGCCGGCGAACCGGTCTCGCAATGACTGCCGATCTTCGTCGATCCCGGCCCACAACAAATCAAAGAGCAAATTGAACGGTCCCAAAACCCACAGCATCGCACGAAGTGTCATCCGGAAGATCGAAGGGCGTTTGCCACGTAGATCCACGATTCGCGCGTCGGCCAGCCAATAGCCCACGGTGCGTACTTTGGATGCCTTGAGCAAGGTCATGTAGAGCCACACACTGGCGGCGTAGGTCAGCATGAACCAGCCGCCCCCATCACCTTCATCGCCCAGCACCACGAAGAACCCAATGATGAACACGAAGTACAGCACAACCAGTACCGCGAGATCCACGGCCAAGATCACCAGACGCCGCATGATCCCAACATAGTCGCCGGGGGCGAAGTAGGTGCCGGTGCCGAGCGAAGTGTCTCGTTTGCGCGCTGTCATGACTCGCGATTCGCATGGCCACGAAGGTTGATCGCCGCTTGAATTATTATAGATGATGGCCACGGCGCAGGTTACGGTTATCGCGTGCCGGCAGCCGAATTTTGGATTTGACGACCCGCTCGTATTCCGTCGCAGATTGGTTTTCGGCTGAGTGGGTTGGGGCCGAGCGACGCGAATATACAGAGTTCAAACTAGGGGCTCGCGTTGCTCGACCCCAGCCACCCGAAATCTGAGTCCTGGAAAAATACTTGGCTTTCTCCAAAAACTCATTGCTCAAGTACGGCTGGGATCGCCGCGCAGTTTCCTGGGGGCTCCCGTTGATCGATCCCAGCCACCCAAAACCTGTTTTGGGACAAAGCCTAGATTCCCGACAGCTCGGTGGCTCGCCAAACTCGGCGGATCGCGATGCGATAGGCGGCCGTCCGCAAGCTGACGTCGAGATCGTGGGCTTCTTGCCAAACGGTCTCAAAAGCGGAACTCAAAACGTGATCGAGTTCTTGCCGCACTCGGTTTAGTCCCCATTTGTAGAATTGCTGGTTCTGAACCCACTCGAAATAGCTCACCGTGACTCCGCCGGCATTGGCCAAAATATCCGGCAAAATAATCACACCCCGGTCGTGCAGGGCTTCATCGGCGATCGGATCAATCGGTCCGTTGGCCGCTTCGATGATTAAGGGGGCTTTGACCGTAGCGACGTTGTCAGCCGTAATGACGCCGCCGATCGCCGCCGGAATGAGCATCTCGACTTCCAGTCCCAGCAGTTCTTCGTTGGTGATGCGATCCGCTTCGGTATATCCCTTCAAGCTACCGTCGTGTTCCAGCATGTAGTGCAACGCATGTTGGATGTCGAGACCATCCGGCCGATAGTAGGCACCACTAATATCGCTCACCGCCACGATGCGCATGTCCGATTCGTGAAGGAACTTGGCCGCGTGAGAACCGACGTTGCCAAACCCTTGAATGGCCACGCGAGTTTCTTTCGCCTTGTGCCCCAGTCGCGTTAGCATTTTGAACGCCAGAATTCCGACGCCGCGCCCGGTCGCTTCTTCGCGTCCCTCGGCACCGTATTGCTCGACCGGCTTCCCCGTCACGACGGCCGGATTGAAGCCGTGATACTTTTCCCATTGGTTGCGAATCCAGGCCATGACTTCGTGATTCGTTCCCATGTCAGGTGCCGGAATATCCGACTCGGGACCGATCACGTCGTGAATCTCGTCGATGAATTTGCGCGTGACTCGTTCCAGTTCCTTCTTCGATAGATCACGAGGGTTGACGGCGATGCCCCCCTTCGCGCCGCCATAGGGAATGTTGACGACGGCCGTTTTCCACGTCATCAGCGAGGCCAGCGACCGGACCTCGTCAAGATCGACGTCGTGGTGGTAACGCAATCCGCCTTTCATGGGCCCCCGTGCGTTATCGTGCTGCACGCGATAGCCGATCAGCGTATTGATCTCGCCGTTGTCCATCTCGATGGCGACCTGAACCTGTACCTCGCGTTTGGCCGTCAACAGCAGCCGTCGCACATTGTCGTCGAGATTGTCTTGGTCGGCCGCGCGGTTGAAGTAAAGCTTGGTAGCCTCAAAGGCTTTCATGCCGTGATCTCTCCCGAAGATTTCTCCCGGAGCTTACGCCCCAGGCTATTTGCTGTCGTCCCTGCGGGACTAGAAACATATGCAACTTCAAAAGCTCGCGCGTCGAGCATCGCTGTATTCAAACGGTCACCCGCTTATATTGTCGCCTTTCGTTCGCAATAAGGACACAGCAGTGTGTCCTGATCCGGATTCGCCTCTTCGTCATCGGATCGAAAGGCCGTTGTTTCCCGATGGCCACAATCGGGACACTTGTGCTCCCACGAATCGATCCGCAAATCGTCGCTTTCAAAACGATTGTATTTGCAGGTGTAGGCCCCGCTTTCGCATTGCGGGCAGCCGCCAATCGTTTGCTCTTCGCGAGGCATGATCCGCGCCTTGTATTGGGTCTGGCGCCGCGTGCGCGCATATTTGGAAAATTCGAAATCCGAATCTCGAAACCCTAAACAAATTCAAAATCAGAATACCAAATGTTCAAAACCGGAAATCGTTTCGTTCACTTGAAGGAGACCCGGCCTCGTTAGAAGCCTCGATCGGCTCGCAGGTCTTCGATGTCCCGCAAGTGATAGCCGATTCCCGCATAGTCGAGCACTCGGCACAGCCCGCGCAGCGCGATTCCCATGCCGTCGGGGCCGCTGAATCCGCCGAACTGGCCGCCTCCCTTGACATGCGGTTCGAGGTCTAGGAACACGCCGGGAATGCCGCGACGGGTCAACTTCTTTTCCAACGTCGGAATCAGTTCGCGAAAATCCCGCAGGATCAGTTCGTGCCCGCTGTCGCCGACGTCGGCCGGCACAAAGTGCTTGAGCGCTTCCTCGTCCACGACATCAGTCCGCTTAATCGGAGACGGATGCCGATAGTCCTTGATGTGCATCCAGCCGAGGCCCTTCTTCATCATTTGGTATTGCTGAAACACTTCGTCGGGAGTGCAACCTTGTGTGACAATGTTCCCCGCGTCGAAAATCAAAACCAGTGCCGGATGATTGACGCGGCGATGAAGTTCCGCCATGGTCTCGCCGCTTTGCCCCACCAAATTCGCTTCCACTTCCAAGCCGTAGGTTAGATCACTGCGGTGGCAAGTCTCGGCAATCTGACCTAACTGGTCGGTTACTTGCGACATGTGTTCCATCGGATCGGTACCGCGCGGGTGGTAAAACGAAAACCCGCGAATCAACTTCGTCTCGAAAGCGTGAGCCATCTCGCAAGCTTTGTTGACATCGTTGGCCAGATATTTACTAAAAGGTATATACTGATTCTTGGTGCCGTCCTCGACGTCGAGCAATTTCACTTTCCCGATCGGCGACCCGAGCGAAGAGACGTTCAGACCATACTCGCCCTCCAAATGGCGGATCTTGTTAATCTCGGACTTGTTCAATTTCATCACGTTCTTGACGCCGCCCCCCACGTCGATGAAACGGATCGAGTAGTACTGCAGTCCCAACGCGGCGAATGCGGAAAATTGTTGCTCGGCGGTCTTTTGATTGGCCGCTTCATCAGCGAAGCCGGTGAGAATAACGCGCGGATCGTTGGGCATGATTGCCTCGTCGTTTCAGGATTTCATTGGCACGAATCACATGTCGAACCGCCCATTCTCTGGCGACACTCTCCCAGCCGCAAGGGGCGGGCCGTTTTTTGCTGAGAACCTTGTCGAAGTTCGTTGCCATGTCGCGGCGTTTGTTCGCGGAGCCAACAACGACGGAAGGCCGCTTGCCCGCCATAATGACAAGCATGACATGGCGTAAGTTGCTCTTGTTCCGCGCCGACGGCCACTGTACTGTCCGGGGGGATATCTCTTCGCTCGAAGGTCCGTTACGGCGGAACCAACAATTGGGGATTAATATGTACATGGGCCGGGCATTTGTTTTCTGTTTGTTTGCTGGGTTTCAATTCACCTTCAGTCACGGCCAGGAGTTGGCGGAAACCTCGCGCGACTCTGCCGACTATCAGCGGGCCATCGAACTGATGACCGCGGTGCCCACGCTTTCAGACGATGGGGATCCGGTAGCGCTCATTCGCGCTGTCAACCATTTGCACGCGATGGGAAAGCTGCGTGCAATTGAAATACTCCGTGGTTGCTCACCAGGGCCGGGGAGGGTCGTACGCGATGCCGACGGTAACCCGATCCCGGGAAGCCCGATCCGCAAGACGTTGATACCTTCTCCGAACCATCGTCTTGCTCTGATCATTCCGCTACTTTTTGAGGTGGATTCAAAAGGCGCATTGCCGCCTAAAATTTGGTTTGACCCGAAGAGCCGAACTCGTTTTTGCTGGTTCGTGATGCTCAAGGACGACATCCCGCTTGATACTCTTGGCGGTTGCACTGTCAGTTCGATGCCATCCGCGCACTCACTGATCGAGTGGGCGGCGGAACATGGCTTGTTTCGCAAAGAACCGCTACGGCCAGGTGACAACCCTCTCAGGACGGCCGACGCGCTTATCTCGAAGATGATAGAACTCCGGAAGCTCAATCTTTTGGAGAGATATGTTTTTCTTGGTAGCGAGCAAGAGTTCGAGTACCACATCCGACGCCAAATACGCAGCCAAGCGCTATCGATCTTGCCAGGGCCATCCAAGAATCTGGATGAGGTGAATTGGGATGCTTTGAAGACGGGCCTTGACCGGTTGGGCGTGCATTGGAGTGAAGAAAAGCAACAATACTTGCTGGATGCTGAAAGATTTCGCTAACCGGCGGCGCGGAACGAACTGGTTTCAAAAGGGGTTTGCATATCACGCAGTCATTGTGCTGGTGTGCAATCAAAAATTATTCAGGACCGCCCGTGGCGAGAGGTCTTGCGGTCGGCGTTGGATTTAGCCACACCCAGGGAAGGGGAAAGAACGTCAGCAGGACCAACATCGCGAGTCTTAGGCAATTGGCTACCCTGAGCCGACTGGCATTCGTTGATGGGCCGTCAAGATCGCCTGGGTCCCAGCCGACGCCATCGTTCACTCCGAGCATTGCCGACCAGACCGACTGGCTGCCGCCGCGATCGAATGTCCGTGTGCTTCCGTCGGCAAACAGGACGCTTCGGCCCACGAAGTCTTGGTAAAAGAAATTCTCCGAATGGTAATAGCCGGTCGGTTTGCCCGAGGCCAGCAACTCGAGCGCTTCATCCATTTCAAGATCCCTCGGCTCCAGCCAAGGAATACTTTCGTTGTCGTATTCGATCAGTAGTGCCGTCTGGTACATGGCATCTCGCAAGTCGGCGAACTTGCGTGCAGTCTTGCCGGGCCAAGCGGTCTCGGGTCCCACGACCGCGACAAAACAAGCGCCAGTGCGTTCCTTGGTGTCGCGAAACGGCGAGGGATATCGATACATCGGCGGCATCCTGTCGAGAAGCTTGCTGTTGTTGGGACCGTTCCACGGTTCGTCGAAGTTGTATTCTTCGTACAGCGCCCGCTCGGCCAGATACGGCAGAATCAGGACGCGCCAACTGTGCTGGGGCTTGCCGTTTTTGTCCGCGAGGTATGCCGGTGGAAACGTTCCGTGGTCGTTATGATAGTTGTTCAGCGCCACTCCGATTTGTCTCATGTTCATGACACCTTGGCCGCGCCGCGCTGCTCGGCCTGAAGACGTTGCCGCCGGAAGCACGGCGGCAATAAAACCCAAACCAACTAGAAGAATTAAACAGGAGCTTCGGAACGCCGCGGGCCGCGCTCGACTCGTGAAAACCGCCGCCCAATAGACGGCAACAAAAACGCAAATCACGATTCCACCGGGGCCAAAGATGGCCAGAGCCGTGGCGAGCAAGGTGAAAATGTAACAGATGTGAACTAGACGAAACTGAAACTGCCTGGAGGCGGCGGCTACGGGTTGATCAGTTTCGACTGGCGGATGGCTCATGTTCGATTCAAAGCGCCGAGGGGCGGTTAGGAGGGCGGTTAGGAGGTCCCTGGCCGTTTGCGACCGCCGATGTGTCCACCAATTTTGGGTTCATCCACACCCAGAAAATCGGTGCAAAGACGAGCGCGAGCTGCGGGCACGCCGTCACTCTGAAAGTCGGAAACAGCAGGCGTATTCGTGAACTTGAGAGCCGACCGCATCTTATTCGGCGTTTGCCATTGCGACTCGGCCTGCCCAAAAAGTTCGTGCTTTCTCGTGCCATTCCAATATCGCCCGCAACTGCTTCGCGTCGGAAACCCTTTCATGTACGCGTTCAATGCGTTCATCGACCCACTCCAGAAAAAACTGAGCCGCCGCGCGGCTGATGTGGTGCTTGACTGAACTCGACTCGACATACCACGCAGCCGTGGATGCGAAACGAAATGTTTCTTCCACGTCGGTGATCGCCCGCACAAGGAACCAGCCCGGTTTGTCCAGCGTCACGTGGAGCCGATGCTGTTGGGAAACGTCCGCTGTGACGTCGATCGTCTTCGCCACGGTGCCGTTATGGATCAATTCGAGCCGCGAGATTCGATCTCGCGAAGTGAGTTGGACTTCCAAGGCGACGTCGATTGAAGCTTCCTCACCCATCTTCAGAGTCGCTCCTGGCCACTGGCCGTTGGCGTTGGCCAACAGTAGCGGGCCATTGGTGACAAAGCACCGACCGTGGGACAGGCCGCGAAACCAGGCGTCGCGCGTGAACGGTTCGTCGAGCTGCACGTAGACACGGTTGTAACCAACAGGATTGGGCAGCACGCCCGACGCGCTGCCAGCCGAGGGTGGAATTCGTAGGCCGCTGTTGAGAATTTGATAGTAAATCTCTTGCGTCCAGAATCCGTTGCCGCGTGGTGCCGGCAGGCGTTTTTCGTCGCGCGGCCTGCCCCACGCTTCGGACTCGTACATCTTGCCGCGGCACATGTGATTATTGGCCAGCCCTATCGAGTTCGCCTGGCCACTTGCCAGCCAAACCGGCACGTCCCACCAAAACGGTTTTTCAATATCAATCCAGACCTTCGGCTGTCGCATCCGAGCTTGTTGGACAAATTGCATGGGAGAAGGAAACTCGCGCGATTCGACGGATAGGTCGAGCGGTTCCTTCAAACCGAAATACAACAGTGCGCCCCCTTCGCGCTCGTCTTCCCCCGCCATGATGTTGTAACGCCGGTGTGTGTCAAATTGACGAGCAATCGGTTGGGGAATGTCGGCGTCCTTCCACGGATTCCTGGCGTTCCACCAGGTGATGACGGGAGCCAAGTCGAGATCCTCGGCCCTCATCAACAACTCGACATCGTCGATCGGCCGATGCACATGCAGATCGCCCGAGTACCAGCCGGCGGTTCGCAAATCGGCGATGCGGCGGAGCGTCAAATTCAACTGCGCGCTGTTCTTCGCATTCTTGCTGATCAGCTCGATCTGGCCGGACAGCCGTTCATATTCGGGTCCGCGTTCAATTTCATAGCGGTAGTTGCCGGGTGGTAAGTCGACGGCCACACGTCCGGAACAAACAAAGTGATCGCGCCAAAATGGCTGGCCTTTGGCCTTGATCGGTTCGTCTTGCTCGTCTTTCAAGTGAATGCGACAGGGGAGCGGATCGCCGTTCGCGTCATCCAATTTGAACTGCAACTTCACCGTGCCATGAGAGGGCTCGGCCAGCAATTGGGCTGTGAATAGAAGCAGAAGGGGCATCACGCACAGCCGCGATAGGAACTTGAATTTCATAAAGACGCTCGGCTTGTTCGGTGAGGCACTAGGTCCAACGAATGGGTAAGATAGTAGGTCGATGCTTTATCATAATCAGTTGCCGTCGGTTGTTGCGAATGACGATCATGCGCACGACAATCTTGGTCTGTCCAAAAGGTTGGCATTCAGCGCGATTGCAATACGCGGTAGGGAGAACTTGTCATGATACGTGTTTTGAGCTGTTTTTGTCCGTTGCTGTATCTGCTTGGAAGTGCCCCGGCGCAAGCGGCCGAGCAACCCAATGTCATTCTGCTGTTTATTGACGACCTCGGCTGGAAGGATGTTGGTTGCTATGGTAACGACTTTGTCGAGACGCCCCATATCGACCAGCTTGCCGCCGATGGCATGCGGTTCACGGACTTTTATGCGGCCGGCGCGGTCTGTTCGCCGACGCGCTGCGCCGTGCAATCAGGACAGAATCAAGCCCGCATCGGCATCACCGCTCACATTCCCGGCCATTGGCGTCCCTTCGAGCGTGTCATCAATCCAATGACCACGATGGCGTTGCCCTTGGAGGTCAACACGGTCGCGGAGTCGCTCAAGGCCGCCGGCTATTCGACGGGCTACATTGGCAAATGGCATTTGGGGAACGACGTTCGCCATGGTCCCCAGCATCAAGGCTACGATTTCGCCGCCGTCATCAATGGGCCTCATCTGCCAGGCAAGTATCGAGTCTCGAACCGCAAGGACTTGAAGGCTTCGCCGGGTCAGTATCGAACTGATTTCGAGGGTGACCTGGCGGTGCGATTTATCGAGCAACAGCGCAAAGGGCCGTTCTTTCTCATGGTCTCGCCGTATGCCGTCCATATTCCGTTGGCCGGGATGTCCGACAAGGTTGCCAAGTATCGAAGGAAAGCGGGTGCCGCAGGTGACAAACATCTGCCGCACCCGGTGTACGCCGCCATGATCGAGCATGTGGATGACTTGGTCGGCCGCATCGTCGCGTCGGTGGAGGACCAGGGACTGACCGAACGAACGATGATCCTGTTTACTTCAGACAACGGTGGACTTTATCGGCGCTATGATTATCAACCGGAAGTCGATCCGACCGTCGCGGACAATCGTCCGCTGCGCGACGAAAAGGGTTCGCTGTATGAAGGAGGGATTCGAGTCCCACTTATCGTGAAGTATCCGCCGCTGGCCAAGCCCGGCACGGAATGCGCCGAGCCTTCGATTAGCTACGACTTCTTCCCGACGTTCGTCGATTTGGCTGGGGGAAGGTTGCCGGAAAATCAGGCCATCGACGGTTTGAGCCTCACGCCGTTGCTGCGGAATTCCCACGCCAAGCTGGCGCGCGAAGCGATTCACTTTCACTATCCGCACTATCACCACAGCCGCCCGGCCAGCGCCATCCGCAAAGGGAAATGGAAACTGATCGAATTCCTCGACGGCACCGACCCCGAACTTTATCACTTGGGCGAAGACTTGAGTGAAACGAAGAATCTGGCGGCCGAGCGCAAAGGACTAACGGTGGCGTTGCGCAAGGAACTAGTCGACTGGCGGCAGAGCGTCGGTGCGAGGATGCCGCTGAAGAATCCTCACTACGACCCGCGGCGCGCCTCTGAATGGTGGAGCCGCCGGTCCGGCCAGCCACTGCATGCTGCCGGACAGCTTCGAAAACCGTTTCCGCGAACCGAAAAAGACCAGTAAGGTGCATACGATAATGAAAACAAGCTGCGTGACGATCGTCCTGTTGTTAATCGGTAGCGGGTCGGCATGGTCCGACGAATTTGGGCCCGTGGGCAAGGTTCGCAAGCTACACGGTGGTTTCCGCTTTGTGGAAGGACCCGCCGTGGATGCCAACGGCGATCTGTATTTTTCCGACATCCACACGGAAAAGATCTATCGTTTGGATATCGAAAATCGTCTCACGACGTTTCTCGAAGACAGCCTGCGCACCAACGGACTTTTCTTCCACCACGACGGGCGCATGTTTGCCTGCCATTCAGGCAGCGACCTGCGGGATGGCACCACCGTACAGATCTCCGCGTACGATCTGAAGACGAAGCAATTCGAGGTCATTGCCGATTCGTGTGACGGCAAGCCGTTTCATCGCGTGAACGACTTGGTGATTGATGCGGGGGGCGGCGTCTATTTCAGCGACATTGGCGGATCGGCCAAACAGCCCAAGCCGAGCGGCGTCTTCTATTGCTCGCCCAGCGGAAAGGTAACGCAGCTTGTCGACGATTTGCGGCGTTGCAACGGAATTCTGCTTTCTCCCGATGAAAAAACTCTCTATGTGTTGCCGTCCGGTCATGGCGAACTGATGGCTTATGCAGTTGAGCGCCCAGGCAAGATCGGCGCCCGCCAAGTCGTCTGCCGCCTGAGACAGGTGCCGGGCAAAGAGCCTCGCGGCGGCGACGGGCTGACCGTCGATGAAAAAGGAAATCTCTATTTGACGTGTCCCGCTGCCAGGCTGATCCAAGTCGTGGACCCCCGGGGCAAAACGCTGTGCACGATTCCATTCCCCGAGGGTCCCGCCAATTGCACGTTCGGCGGTCCGGACAACAAGACGCTGTATGTCACCGCGCGAACTTCGTTGTATGCGGTCAGCATGCCGTTGGCGGGCCATCGTTTCGGCGCTGGAAAGAAGTAACGCCGTCCGGCTCCAGCGCAAAGGTTGAGTTTCATCAAGCCAAGTTCGCGGGCCTGGTTTCGACGACCGTCATGGCGTTTTACAATATCCGTTGAGCCCTGCAATCGGACCAATCAAATTGGATGGAGATCCAAATGCCCATTTACGAGTTTTCTTGCAACCACTGCGAAACAGAATTCGAAGTCCTCATTCGAGCCGATGAAACGCCGCACTGTCCTGACTGTGGCGACATGAAGTTGGAAAAGAAATTTAGCGTGCCCGCCGCGGCGCACACTAACGGTTCCAGCCAACTTCCCGTTTGCCAGCCGCCCACACAGCAAGGTTGCGGGCTGCCGCAATGCGGTATGGGCGGTTGCCAGATGGAGTAACCGTCCAATTCGGCCAGAGGGCCGTGCGCGCCCGCCCATGGATGTCGTAAGGCGGCGGGGTGTTGGCGACTTCGCTATTCTTGCTCGGCAAGCCAGGCTTGGAACATTAGCACGGTCCACAGTTGGTATTGCCAATCTTGTTTTTCCGCCAGATGTTCGCGCCACCGCTGCCGCACGATTTCCGGTCGGAAGAATCCCTGCGACTCCAGGCTGGGGCCCGACAACAGATCGTCCGCCCACTCGCGCAACGGCCCTCGCAGCCATTCGTGCAATGGAACGCCGAATCCAACTTTGGGCCGTTCCGTCAAATGTCGCGGGACGTAACGCTCAAGCAATTTAACGAGCAGCCCCTTCATGCGACCTTCGCTTTGTTTAATCTCCAGCGGCAAGCGCCAAGCGAACTCCATGACCTGGTGATCCAGCATCGGTACGCGCGCCTCGAGCCCCACCGCCATGCTGGCTCGATCTACCTTGGTGAGTATGTCGTCCGGCAGATAAGTGACGGCGTCGACAAACATCATGTGTTCACACAGCGAATTCGTTTGCGGCCACTGGCCTGGATCGGTCATCGCGGTCGCCGGCGCTTGGCCTTCCACCAGCAACTCGTTTGGGTGCCGCCAAATCGCATTGAACCAGGCATAGGTCGACCGTCCGTCTCGCAGCGCCAGATACTCGGCCAATGTCCGGGCCTTGCGTCCTGGAACTCCCAGGCTGCCGGCGGGCACAAGCGTTCGGATCGCGGCGGCCAGCGGGCTTCGCACCCAACGCGGCAGCCGGCTTACCTTCCGCCAGATTTCGGCCGCCCGAAGATAGCGATCGTAGCCGCCAAACAACTCGTCGCCGCCGTCCCCCGAGAGGCAGACGGTCACGTCCCGACGCGCCTGCTGGCAAACCAAATAGGTTGGGATCTGCGAGGCATCCGCGAATGGCTCATCGTAAATCCCGGCCAACTTCGGAATCACATCTTGGGCATCTTGCGGTGAACAATAGTGTTCGGTGTGTTCCGTGCCCAGATGCTTGGCCACCGCTTTCGCGTATTCGGCTTCATTGTAATTGGGCACTGAAAACCCAATGGTGAATGTCTTTATGGGGCGCGTACTTTGGGCCTGCATTAGCGCCACGACGGTCGAGGAATCGATGCCGCCGGATAGAAACGCGCCCAGAGGCACATCAGCCATGACTTGCCGCAACCGCACGGCTTCGCGCAACAGCCGGTCTAGTTCGTTTAAGGCCTCTTCCTCCGTTCCCGTGAAGCGGTCCTTCCTGCCTTGCTCGACGACATCGGCGAGCTTCCAATAGGGAAGCGGCCGCGCGGTTTTCAGACTTTTCGCGGTCAGGCAAAGTGTCGTGCCAGCCGGCAGCTTGAAGGTGCTTTTGTAAATCGAATGGGGTGCCGGTATATAACCGTGCCGCGCGAACAAGGCGAGCGCATCGCGGTCGATTTCCGCGCCAAACGAAGGATCGGCGCGGAAGGCTTTCAATTCCGAAGCGAACAGCAGACGGCCTTGGTGAAAGCCGTAATAGAGCGGCTTGATACCGAGCCGATCGCGACACAGTGTGAGTTCGCGCCGCTGATGATCCCACGCCGCGAACGAAAACATGCCTCGCGCGCGCTGGGCCGCTTCGCGCACTCCCCATTCGCGAATCGCGGCCAGCAACACCTCGGTGTCCGACTGACCGGCGAAGGCGTGCCCCAGTTCGATAAGTTCGTCGCGCAGCGCCTGATAGTTGTAGATTTCGCCGTTAAAGGTCAGCGTAAGTCGGCCGTCCGCGCCGTGCATGGGCTGGTGCCCCTGCTCGGACAGGTCGACAACCGCAAGCCGCGCGTGCCCCAAGGCGATGCCCGCGGAGACATCACACCAAGTACCAAAATCGTCGGGGCCCCGGTGAGATAGCGTACGCGCCATGCGCTCCATCGCGGCGTACAGTTCGGATTGGTTGGCCTGACCTGCTGGATGAAAGAGCCCGGCGATACCACACATCAACGAAGCGGGGGTGCGAGTTCCAAGTGGCTTTGACGACGCGGTCCCGAATTCATGCGGAACGTGCGATTCCAGTCTAGATCAGCACACACTCAACGACAATGGCGGCGTGAAGCGATGCGAATCTGATCGTGCATCCGGTCTAGTATTTTTTGTCAGCCCTTAGTTTTCGGGTGGCCGGGGTCGAGCGAAGCGAGCCCTGCCCCGCCGGTGACACTTCGCGGGCTTGCCCGCGATTTGCGAACTCCCTCGAAAGCCACTCTACCCACCCTTCGCCAGCATGTCTTCTGCCGTTGACTTTCGTGAGCCACTGTTTTACAACGCCCCATCAATTTGACTCACGACATCCCCACCAAGTGTGCCTAAAGATCATGAACCGATTTCAGCTAGCATGCCCGCAGCCTACGGAATCTTTGTCTGTTTCTGATAGCTCGGTTGTCGCCCACGACAATCAAGCGTCCACACCGCATGCTTTGTTTGGACCTTTGCACTATGAAGCAGGATACGCTTATCCGTTGATTGTGTGGTTGCACGGAGCCGGCGATGACGAGCGACAACTGCAGCGGATCATGCCGTTGATTAGCATGAGGAACTATGTGGCGGTGGGGCCCCGAGGCAGTCGTATTGATGAAGGCGTATCGCACGCCTATTGCTGGCAGCAGTCCGAACAAGACATCGCGCTCGCCGAGCAACGCGTTCTCGAATGCGTGGAGTTGGCTTCGCGGCGATTCAATATTTGCTCCGATCGAGTCTTTATTGGCGGATATGACTGCGGTGGCACCATGGCATTCCGTGTTGGCTTGAATCATCCGCATCGATTCGCCGGTGTATTTTCGATTGGCGGACCCTTTCCTAGCGGGCTCACCCCGTTGGTCAATGTTTCGCAAGCGCGGCATCTGCCACTGCTTATCGCGCAAGGCCGCAGCGCGGAAAAGTACCCGCTCGCGCGCATTTGTCGCGAACTGCGGCTGCTACACTCGGCGGGATTCATGGTCAATCTGCGGCAGTATCCTTGTGGCGACGAACTGACAACGCAGATGCTGCACGACCTGGACGCCTGGGTCATGGACCAAATTGCGGGCGTCCCGGCCAACGACGGCGAACATTCAATACATAGCGATGAATTGAATTGAGCTAGCTCGTCTTTTCAGGTCAACCTCGCCTTTTCAGGTCAACCTTGTCGTGGCGGTCGATCGCGGCTAGTATCCGCCCGCTATGTTAAGAACTTCCAACAATTCGGCTGCGTCTCGTGGCATGCCCCGAGACGAAAACTTTCTCGGGCAGTTCATTCCGATCCACTACCATTACAATATGTTGCTCGACGAAACGCGGATGTCGAGTTTTCGCGCGGCGATTGAGTATCTAACTCCGCCCGGGGCCAAGGTCTTGGATTTGGGTGGCGGGACCGGCGTGCTGTCGCATTTCGCCGCGCAAAACGCCGCCAGAGTGTGGTGCGTCGAGCGGAATCCGGAACTGGTCGCTGCGGCGCGGAAGTTTTTGGATCTCAACAAGAACGGAAGCCGCGTCGAGGTGATTCAGGCCGACGCGAGAGATTTTCTCCCAGCGGAACGCGTGGACGTCGTCGTTTGCGAAATGTTGCACGTCGCTTTGGTGCGCGAGAAACAAATCGAAGTCATAGATTCGTTCAAACGCCGCTATCTCGAACGCTTTGGACCGCCGCTGCCAAAGTTCATTCCCGAGGCTTCGCTGCTTGCCATGCAGCCGGTCGAACAATCGTTCGACTTCAACGGGTATCACGCGCCGGTGCCTTTATTCCAAGCGCCGGGGGCGGAACATCCTTCGACGCGCGCATTAGGGCAACCGGTCGTCTACGCCGCCATCGAATATGATGGAGCGCTGCCGACGCGTTTCGATGTGCAGACGGAATTCACCGCCGAGCAGGCTGGTCGTTTGAACGCCGTCCGTTTTGTCACCAAGAACATTCTGGCCTTCCAAGAAGCGGAAGGATCGGCGATCGAGTGGTCCAATCAATATCTGGTCGCGCCGCTTGAGGAACCGATGGATCTTAAGGCCGGCGAAACGATCACCATCTCGATCGATTATCAAACGGGATGCGAACTCCATCTGTTCCTCGGCATGGTGGGGGCTCGGCGCGAAAGCCAGCGCGGTACTGAAGTTCACTACGAACGGCGTAGCGCTGCTTGAAGGGCTAACGTAGCGCGAACCTGTCCCATCTCCATCTCGCCCGACTGGCGAGAATCTCTGGAAATCCCCCACCCGCGTTTTCCTCGGTTTACGTTTTCCCGGGCGAATTGACTTCGAGTGGCCGTCCGGCAACGGGCTCCACTGAGTTGTCGCGCCGAATCCGGGGGGGGCCTGATCGAGGATGCGGATGCTCTTGAAGAGGCCACTTTCGGCGAAAGTGACCTACCCGTTTTGATATGCGGGCCGGATTGAACTATCTTGGAGCATCATCCGCTATTCCGCGATACGCCAAGGAATCATCCATCATGCCGAAAATTCGTTTCGTTCCGTTGGCCGTCCTGACCCTCATTGGGTGGGCCGTTTGTCTTCAGGCACAAGATCGTCGCGGTCCTTTTACTCACGATCCGCGGTCGGTGCGCAGTCGTGACGTCGACCAGCAACACGTGCGGTTGGAATTGAAATTCGATTGGAAGCGTCGCGAGATGCAGGGCCGCGCGTTGCATACGATGACGCCGTTCAAACCAGTTCGCAGCGTGACACTTGACGCCGCGGAAATGCAAATCAGCGGAGTTGCGGGGCTTGCCAGCCCCGAGGTCGAAAAACTCAAGTTCGCGGCCAAGAACAACAAGCTGATCATCACGTTGGACAGGGAGTACAAACCGGGCGAAAAGATTCAACTGGCCGTTGATTACGTCGTGCGGAATCCGCGTTATGGAGCGCACTTCGTCGTTCCCGACAAGAGCGAGCCCGATCAACAGAAGATGGTCTGGACGCAAAGCGAGCCCGAGTATGCCCATTACTGGTTTCCTTGTATCGACTCGCCCGCCGATCGCTTGACCAGTGAAATCGTGGCCACGGTTCCCGGCGAATTCTACGTCTTATCCAACGGGTCCCTGCAGTCGCGGACGCCAAATGAGGATGGCACGCAAACGTGGCACTGGGTGCAACGCAAGTCGCACGTGCCGTATCTGTTTTCGGTGGTGGCCGGCGAGTTCGAGGTGCTTAAGCAGGATTGGCAAGGCGTGCCGGTCGAGTCGTTCGTGCCCAAGGGACGTCTGGACGACGCGGCCCGCTCTTTTGAAAAAACACCCGCCATGATGCAGTTATTTTCGGAGAAGATCGGCTTCCGGTATCCGTGGCCCAAATATGCTCAAATCTGCGTCGACGAATACAACTGGGGTGGCATGGAACATACGTCGGCCACCACGCTGAATGTTTCCACGCTGCACGACAAGCGGGCGCATCTGGATACGTCGAGCGACGGGCTGGTCGCTCACGAGTTGGCTCACCAATGGTTCGGCGACTTGATGACTTGCAAGGATTGGGCGGAACTGTGGCTGAACGAGAGCTTTGCCACCTTCTTTCAAATTGTCTGGGCGGAAAAGGATCTGGGCGACGACGAAGCCAAGTGGCAAGCTTGGACGCAGGCCGACCGTTACTTAAAAGAAGCCAAGCGATACCAGCGGCCAATTGTTTCTTATCAATACAACCAGCCGGGAAATATGTTCGACAGCCACTCCTATCCCAAGGGTTCGCGAGTGCTGTATATGCTGCGATTCGAATTGGGCGAAGAGTTGTTTTGGAGGGCCATCAACCGGTACACCGAAGTCAATCAGTTTCGGACGGTCGAAACGGCCGACTTGCGCATCGCCGTCGAAGAAGCGACCGGACAGAGCATGACTTGGTTCTTCGACCAGTGGATCCATCACGGCGGACATCCCGAATTCGAGTTCTCCTGGACTTGGGATGACGAAGCGAAACTGGTTCGCGTCAAGGTCAAGCAAACGCAAAAAGCCGACGCGATGACTCCCGTCTTTCGAACATCGGCGGAGATCGAAATCGCATCGCCCGGCAACATGGCCGTTCGCCGGGTCAAACTGTCGAAGGCGGAACATACGTTCGACTTCCAATGGGACGAACGACCTAGCCGCGTCTGTTTCGACCCGAACGACTGGCTACTTAAGACCCTGAAGTCGGAAAAGAGCAAGGAAGAGTGGCTCGACCAGTTGGCTTACGACAAGCACATGTTGTGCCGCTATCGGGCCGCCGGGGCGCTTGCCCAGTGGGCCAAGCACGATGATGTCCGCGATGCGCTCGTTTATGCGGCGCGACAAGATTCATTTTGGTCGGTTCGACAGGTGGCCGCCAAGTCGTTGGCGAAATTCAAGGGCGAGCAGGTTCGCAACAAGTTGAACGTAATCGCCCGAACCGATGTGAAGTCGAAAGTCCGCGAGGAAGCGGTGAAATCCTTGAGCAATTTCTCGCATGACGAGACACGCGGGACGTTGCGGCATTTGATTGAAGAAGATCCGTCCTACGCGACGGCGTCCCAAGCGCTGCGTACGCTTGTGAAGGTCGATCGAAAAAACTGCAAAGCCGATCTACTGGCGGCGCTGGATCGTTCGAGCCATCAGGAGAGTATCTTGCAGGCGGCCGTCGACGGCTTGGTGCAACTGAAAGATCTTTCGTGCGAAGCTCGCCTTTATGAAATGCTGCAGCAGAAGATTTCTCCCAAGCGGCGAGTGATCGTGATCGGCGCGCTGGCCAAGCTGAATCCCGAGAGCGACAAGGCACGCGACTTGCTTTTCGCGCAACTTGACAACGATCGCCGCCAGGTCCGTCAGTCGGCGGTTACGGCATTGACCAAAGTCGGCGGTTCGTCCGCCATCGCGGCGCTGCAAACCCGTCGTGGCAAGGAACCAAGCCAACGATTGATTGAGAAGATCGACGAAGCGATTAAGGAGATTGAGACCAAGCAACGCGATCAAGACAAGCTCCGGCAACAAGTCGATTCGCTGCGCAAACAAAATCAGTCCCTTGAAGAAAGGATCAAAAAGCTGGAAGAAACTCGAAAGGAGTGACGGAGTCGTCCTTCGCAATCCGACGAAATATAGGGCCTCCAATTTTGCTCCCAGCTTGCTGGGAGCATGCGCTTTGGAATTCGCGCGCTTACTCCCCTCCATCAGAGGTAGGGCCGTGGACTCCATGATGCTAGCCCGTTATGCTGAAGGTCACTCGCGACTTCACCAATCACTACATCAACCTAAACCTCCTAATCGTTTAAGTTTTGGTTGATCTTCTCAAATGACAGCACCATTGTTTTCACGCCGAGTTCGGTTATTTGGCAATGTCGCCATTGCCGTGCTGTTCGTGATATTTTTCCTGCTGCCCTTTGCTTTTCGCGGTGCCCGCTTGGCGGTGGAGGGGATTCGCAACGACGTTAAAGAGTGGCTGCCGAGCGATTTTGAGGAAACGTCGGAACTGGATTGGTTTCGCGAGCACTTTCTCACCGAGCAATTCATCGTCGTAAGCTGGCCCGGGTGCAACACCGACGATCCGCGATTGCAGCAGCTTTATAAGAAAATCAAAGCCGAAACCATTCCCAATAGTGAACTTCCCCAGCAATTCGCCGACCAGGAGGCGATCGAAGCGCTGCGCGACGACGGCCAGACGACGGACGAGCAGAATGCCAGGAAGCGTGGGGATGCTTACGGACTGAATCATCCGGGAGATCCCACTTTCTTCGAGAATCGCGCGGGTCTGGGCGAGAAGTGGCTGCGCGGCCACGACGACCGATGGTTCTATATCACGCCCGATGGAGAACTTGTTCGCTGGCAGGGACGAGACGACGCGGTCAGCGCGGCATGGCGCGAATTGCAGTTTGAAATGGATGGCAAGATCCCCGCCGACGGCAAACAGATCGCCCGCTTTGGATCGCCCGCCGCGCCAGGCAAGCCGAACGCCTTCCATCAGGACCCCAGCAAGCTGTTTGGCCGGTTCTTCAAAACCGTGGAGACGGGTCCTCAGGTCGTTGCCAAGCTGTCCGGCAAGGACGGCGCGCTGCACCGGGGCAACGACGACATGGCGGACGAAGATGCGCGACGCCTGGCCTACAGCCGGCTCGATGGCATTCTGTTCGGACCTCATCCGCCGACTGAATTTGTATGGACCGGCGCGTCGTTTCGTGAATCGCTTCCAGATTACAAGCGAAAACAGATCGACGCGGCGCGGGGCGACGGTTGGCAGGCATCGCTGGATCAGTTCATCTCGGAACTGGTCGCCGATCAGTACGATGGCGACAAACAGGCGCTACTGAACGCCTCTAATGACAAGAGGGCGGAACACTGGGATACACTGTTCGATCACCTCGATGTGCCACCCATGGGGCGCCAGACTTGCTTGTTGCTGACGTTGAGCGACGTCGGACGCCACGATCTTGGTCGCGTCGTGGGCCGTCCCGTTTTAGGAAACTCTCGCGGCAGGCTGCTCGATCTGGCCATTGCTGAGTGTGGAATCAGTAAGGACGAACTGCGACTGGGCGGACCGCCGATCGATAATGTGGCCATCGACCAAGAAGCGTCCGTCACGTTGGTGCGTTTGATCTTCTGGTCGGGGTTGGTCGGAATGGGACTGGCCTACATTTGCTTCCGCAGTTTCAAAGTCACGTTGACCGTGTTCTTCGTGGGCGGTGTGAGTGCCGCGGCAAGCTTGGGAATTGTCCACTGGTGGGGCAGTGTTCCCGACGCCATCCTGATGACGATGCCATCGCTGGTGTACGTGTTGGGATTGTCGGGCGCGGTGCATATCGTGAATTACTATCGCGACGCCGTGCAGGAAGACGGCGTCGACGGCGCGGCGGAGACGGCGGTTTCGCACGGCTGGTTTCCCTGCACGCTGGCCGCCTTTACGACCGCGTTGGGATTGATTTCGCTGTGCGTCAGCAATTTGATCCCGATTCAGAAGTTCGGTTTCTTTTCCGCTCTGGGCGTGATGGCGACCGTCGTTCTGCTATTTAGTTTTCTGCCGTCGGCGTTGACGATTTGGGCACCCGGATATAAACGACGCGACCAGGAAGATTGTGCCAAGTCTCAAGGCTCTCAGTTTATTAGCAAGATTTGGCGGAGGATTGGACTGTGGGTCGTCAAAAGGCACGCGCTGGTAACGTGCGTTTGCCTCGGCATGCTGATTCTGTTCGCCCTGGGCCTGCCAAGAATCCAAACTTCCGTGCAACTGTTGAAGTTGTTTCACGAAGATGCACGGATTATCAAAGACTACGAATGGCTGGAAGCTAATTTGGCCAAGCTCGTTCCTTTGGAGCTGATTGTTCGGGTTGATTCAGGGTCGCTTGAGCCCGCCACGCGGGGCGAGGACGACGGCGAGGGCGAAAACGAACAACCGTCGCCGCGCGAATCCAATCCGCTGATGTACAGTTTTCTGGAACGGGCGGAAGCGCCGGGACGCATTCACAAGTTTGTCGAAGACTCGTTCGGCGAAAAGGGGCAAGGCGTCATGGGGCGTGGCACTTCAGTGGCGACATTGGTCCCGCCTTTCCCCACGCCCAAAGGCGGCTCGCTGTTCAACGAGCGGATGACGTTTGCCAGCGCGCTGGAAGGCGCGCGACCGGAACTGCTCGAATCGGATTTTCTGCGCGTCGACAACAAGGACCAGAGTGAATTGTGGCGCATCAGCCTCCGCCTCGGAGCGCTCAACGACGTCGATTACGGGACCTTCGTGGACGACCTGAAGCTAGCCGTTGAGCCGGCTTTGTCGGCACATCGTTATCGCAATCAAGTGTTTCGCAAGCTGGCCGAGCAGCCGGATGCCAACGGGGATGGACGGACCGAAATTTTGGTCCTATTGGGTCCCGAAGCGGCCGGAAAACAAGCTAAACCAGCGGAGCCCGCGGAAGAAGTCGGCGAAGGTGGCCAGGACCAACCGAAGATCAACCAAACAGGCATTTTCATCGAGACGATTTGGGAGCTATTTGCCAATCGCGGTTTTCGGGTTCCCAAACCAAACGGGCGCGAACACAAGAAAGAACTGCGCTGGCATCTGCCGGACGGCCTGATGGGATCCAAGCAGGTCAAGACAGACGAGGAGTGGCAAGAGTACCTGGCGGGCTTCGACTGTGTCGTGCTGGCCAGCGATGACGCGGCTTATTCGCGCGATGTCATAGACAAGCACGCGGCGATCTTCGTGGATGCACGAGATTATGTTTTCCGACTTGGCGAATCAGAAACGGCGGCGGAGCGCAGGCGGGGCGGCGATCCCGACGCCACCATCGACGTCGTCTACACGGGCTTGGTGCCGATTGTCTACAAGGCTCAGCATACTTTGTTGCAAAGCCTCATCGAGAGCGTCTGCCTGGCGTTTGCCATGATCGCGGTCGTGATGATGATTTTGCTGCGCGATTGGAAACGCCCGCCGGGATTGAAAAACTCGCTGAACGTTCGCGCCGGAATGATCTCCATGTTGCCCAACGTGTTTCCGGTCGTGCTGATTTTTGGCGCGATGGGGCACCTGGGCCGCGCGGTCGATATTGGAACCATGATGACCGCCAGTGTTGCCATCGGCGTGGCCGTCGACGATACGATTCACTTCTTGAATTGGTTTCGCCATGGGATGCGATTGGGGCTAAGCCGGCGTGAATCGATAGGAATGGCCTACGACCGCTGCGCCACGGCGATGACGCAGACGACACTGATCGGCGGTTTTGGCTTGGCCGTGTTCGGATTCAGCACGTTCACCCCGACACAACAATTCGGCATCATGATGCTGGTGCTGTTGCAAACGGCGTTGATCGGCGATCTGATTTTTCTCCCCGCGCTGCTGGCGGGCCCGCTGGGCCGCTACTTTGAGGTCGCGAAAAAGAAAATCGACCCGGCTCCTAAGGAACCGTCCGCCATGGAAGAAGAGTTGGCCGACGCATCTCCGAACGGTATGAGCAAGAAACCCCGATCTCATCTTCAATCGCCGAAAACGACCGAAGGGGCACCCATGGGATCGGCGGATAGCTGACGGCGACGCAAAGTCGGCTCTCTAGGCGAGCACGGCGGATACTTGTCCGCGCAGCTCCGGCAGCAATTGCTCCACAAACCACGGATTGCGTTTCAACCAACGGTTATTTCTTGGACTGGGGTGTGGCAGCGGGAAAGTTCCAGGTGCATGAGCCTGCCAGTCCTTGACCGTTTCAGTAAGCGATTGGCGATTCTTACTAGGCAGCCGATGTTTCTGGGCGTATTGTCCGATCAACAGAGTAAGCCGCACACTCGCGAGATGGGCCAGTAATCGGTCATGCCAGAGGGGAGCGCACTCTTCACGTGGGGGCAAATCACCCGAAGTGCCCGTTCCGGGATAACAGAATCCCATGGGAACGAGGGCCACGAGGCGGCCGTCGTAGAAGTCGTCGCGTTCGATTCCCATCCACTCCCGCAGCCGCTCGCCGCTTGCGTCGTCCCAAGGAACGCCGCTTTCATGAACTCGCCGTCCCGGTGCCTGTCCTATGATCAGAATCCGCGCCCCGGTCGCGGCCTGCAGGATGGGTCTTGGGCCGTGCGGCAGGCTGGCCTCGCATTCTCGGCACTGTCGAATTTCGGTCAGCAATACGGGAAGTCCGCTCATTCGCCGCTCCAATTTATGATTCGCCGCTCCAATTTATGAAAAGTGCTCCCGCTGAGCGTAACGCTGAAAAAACGGTTCGACGAAATCGGCTCCGAGGAAGTCGGCCAGTGCCCGGTACGGACGTTGTCCTCTTACGTTGCGGCGCCTCGGCGGCGCGGCATGGCCCGTTTTCCCGCAGACTCGGCAAGCACGCACATTGGCCGGCATCTCCGCCTTGCATCGTGGACAGTGCGAAGCGACCGTCCAGCTTGTTGCGTCCGCGATTCCGCGCGGACTCAACGTGACATGTAAAGGGAACTCGAAACGCATGGCCGTTTCCAGCGCCTGAATTAGTAGATCCAAATCTTGATTTGTCTCAGTCAGTTCATCGGCAACGCCGCGAATCAATCGCGACAGCAGGGCCACTTGACCGGGCCGGAGCGGAGAATCCATCCAGAGGCCATACCATGTCGGCTGCGTTGGAAGAAACTGCTCGCGAATTGATGATTCCAGCTCGAGGTCGGCAACGGCGCGCTCGATCGCCCGCGGTAGATCCATGTCCGGCGCGACGAACCAGCCGTAACAGCCGGCCAAGGCACCCGGCCGCGATTGGCTGAGAACATTCGCCCGACAGGGGCCGCACGCGGACGTGATCTGAACTTCGCCGCCGTAAGACCACAGAATCTCGTCGGCCAGAAATCCCCGTGGCGTTTCCGGTGTCGTCGCTTGAGCGTCGGCATGAACACAAACGCCTTCAAAGATTCGATTGTCGAGGACGGCACTACCGTATTCTCGCAGGGCGCGCAGTTGGCGTTCCGTGCGTTCAGGGTCTTGCCAGTCATCGTGATCCCGCAACGGGCAAGGCCGCTCGATCGCCCAGCGAAGGAATTCGGGAGTTTCTTCCATCTCAGCCTTGCGTATTGCCACGACCGAAGCGTCAACTCATTTTAGAAGCCGGCACAGTTTTGCTAAATCGTGCCGGTCTTTTGGCTCCACTGATCGATTTGGCGGCGTGCTTCTTCGAGCGAGATTTCCCGTTGGGGAATAGCCGCCAGTTGAATGGGGTCGCTGGAAACGTAGTCGGGCCGGCGGACGGTTTCCACTTCGTCTTCCAGGGCGATCAGCCAAGCCGGCACATCCAGCCCGACGCCGGTCGGTTCCCGAGTCAAGGCGTCGGTTTCAATTTCCAAAAGCCCAAAAGCATCGGGAGCCGGCTTTTGATGCGCGCCGGCCACGGCCGGTTGGATCAGCGCGCGAATCCGGTCGATCTGCATGGGCCGAATGAACCGTTCGCCAATGCGGTCGGCAACCGTCGGCATGTTCATGGCATATTTTTTTTGCAGCTTCGTTAGACGAGCGAGATATTTGCGCGCTTCGTCGCGAATCCTCTTCGACAGCGAATTGCACCACATTTGAGCGGCGTTGTTCTGGCCGCGCCGCACCAAGATCTCATGAGCCCACACGACCGGCTTCAAGTTCCAAGAGACCCGGTCGTAGTCAGTTCGCAGACGCAGGAAATCGAGCAACGTATAGAGCAGTTGCCCACGATCCGACTGAGTGGTGGTGCTGTTGTAGTCGCGATATTCCCCATAGTTTTCCACAATCGCTTCCAACACCAGCGACAGTTGTTCGACGGCGTGGTCGCGCGGCAAACTCTCGTCCAGATCCTCCAGCAAACTTGAAAAGGCGTCGTCCGCCGATTCTTCCTCGAGTTGCTCGAGCCACACTTCGACGCCTTCATGCAAGATCGCGCGCAGGTTTCCCAAATTGAAAAACTTCTGTGTGAACAGATCCTCGCCATAGCTTTCGATGAAGTTGACCAGCTTCTGCCATTCCGGCTTCTTGCTGACTTTCTCCAAGACCGAGAGCCGCAGAGTACGGCTGTGCGCCAGCCAGCTTACCAGCAGCGATTCCGTTACCTGTTCGAGGCATTCCACCAGTTGCGACGTGCGCGGGTCTTCGTCTTCGTCATCATCCGAGGGATGTTCCGCAACGGGCGGGTCCCACGACTGGGCTGCGGTTACCAGGCAACCGACAAGCGACTTGTATCCCACCTTGAACAACTCGTCGTATTCGGTGACGGCCCCCAAACCGACAGGATGGTCACGTTCCATTTCGCGGGCCGCTTCCAATAGCTGCCTGGTTTCGGTCAGCATTCCCATTTTGGGCAGCCACAACAGCAAGTCCAAGATGGACTGCTGGCGCACTCGCGCGGCGACGATCTTGCGAGGATCTCCGCCCTTTTGCAGCGGCACGTAAAGCAACGGCTGGTTCGATAAGGCCTCGAGCAAATCGGGCCAGTGCAACCGCACTCCCGCCGTATCACGCCGCAACATGCAAGCAAAGACGGACACCGCTTGGAGTTGATCTTCATCATATTCCGGCACGCCAAAATCCGCGCCGGCCGTCACGGGATACGCGAACGCCGCCGCCAGCAAATGGCGTATGGCCGCCGAGGTTTCGACGCTGGTGGTCACGATGCGGTCGACCAAAGTTTCCTTGATGAGCCGCCGATTGTCGTATTCGACCAACGAGTCGTGGTCGCCCGACGGTTTGGGCATTTGATGCGCCTCGACCTTGTCCATCAACTGCAGCAATCCGCGATGGTTTTCCGCCGCCTGGCTGATCCAATGTCGAAACGCGGGCGTCCACTCCGGCGCGTCGCCGTCGTCGTCGTCCGTCTCGTCCGAGGTCATGACGAACGGGCCCGTGGCGACGATCGACCACAGCCGGGCAATGGTCGTCAGGAACGAAAGCCGATCCATGATCCGTTTGGATTCCAATTCCAGTTCATCGTGAGAAAACGAGCTGGTGTCATAGATTTCACCCTCGACGCCGTCGTCGGTGCTGTCGCGGTAGACAACATCTTCATAAGCGGCACCATAGAGGTCGTCTTCTTCCTCTTCGTCATCGCTGTCCTCGTCGTCGGGCCCCGCGAACAAATCCTTGGCGGTTGACTTCGACTGCCCCATCTCGAAGTTGGGCGGTCGCCAATACTCGTCGGCATTGGCTTCCAGGCAATCGAAGAATTTCTTAATCCACTTCCAGGCCTCCGCCGACGTGACCTCTTCCACATTCTCGTCCAGGCACGCTTGTTGCAACTGCACAAGCCACCTTTCAACAAGCGGATAGAACGACAATTCGCCTTGATCCAAACCGACTTCGTCCGCCTGTCCCAGCCAATGGACCAACAGCGACATGGAAGCCACGAAGTCGCGACGTTCGAGCAGCGCTTCAACCACCAAACCGTAGGCCCGGCCCGAATCGAACATCTCCACGTGAGGCGCCCAAAACGCCACGTCGCCCGCGGCCGCTCCGCCTTTGTGCCACAAGTTGAGCGCGGCCGACACATGTTGAGCCGCTTGATAGACGTCCTGCGGATCGGAAGCCCCCACGCTGCTGACTTCATGAACCGCGAACCCGCGCCACCACTCGGTCGACTCGCGAATCTCGGTGCTGATCTTTTCGCACAAGTCTCGATCGTCGACCGCCGCCGATTCGCTCCACAACCGGCTATACAAGTCGAACACTTGCTCCATCAGATCGGCCAGATCGTCGGCCCGGTGGTCGTGAATGCTGTTTTCCAGAGCGGGAAACAAGCTGAAATTGGAATCGAATCCCAAAATATTCCACGGGTCGATCATCGCGCCGCACTCGATAGCGCGTTGCAACAGCCCCTTGAATTCTGAAATCTCGTGGGCCGCGCCGGTCAGGTTACCTTGCTCGATCGCCCACAGGCCGGCCGTGACGCAACAGTCCATGCTGCACCGCATGCGGGCCGATGCGGCGGGAACCACATCGGAATGGTTCATGGCGGCCTCGGGATAGCCCATGCGAGCAAAGATCATTGCCAAATGAACGTGTTCCAGTTGCGACGCCCGCCACCTTGCCAATTGCGAGTTCAGGTGTTGCCGGGCTCCGCCGAACGGTTGCCGCCGATCCTGGGCTTCTTTCACCAGGCGCTCGGCGTGGGGCCCCGTCATGCGCGAAAACAGGTGGTTGTAAAAAGCGTCGCGATAGCCGGCTATTTCGGGCAACAGCGAAGTCAAGGTAACCGACGAGTCGTGCGTATCGGGACCGCTGCCGCTAATGCCCGAAGCCATCAAGACCGTGCCGGCCAGAACGGCCGCGGCCTCGAAGGCGATTTCCTCGGAAGGAATTTTCTTCGGCGGATGTTCGACGCGGTCCATCAACGCCTGCAAGGTCACTTCTTGCACCACGAACCGCCGGTAGTTGCCCCGATTGTCGATGTGGTGCGGGTCCCATTGTCCGAAGTGGTAATTGGGTCGCTTGTTGACCGGATGGTCGAAGTCATAGGCGCGCGGGTCAATGGCCAATTCGTCCAAGTTGGCAGGATCGAAATGGGCCGCCCTCAACAGATGCTCGTCGGTCTCCTCCAGCAGACGAAGCGCTTGTTGGACGACGTCGTGGTGCGATCCGAATGAAACGCCGGCGTCGCGAATGTGCAGCGGAATCGGTCGCACCCACTCGTGTTCGTACGGTTCGATGCGGCGGTTTTCCAGCACCGCGACAGGCCGATGGCCGATGTAATCATTCAACGACCGAATGGCGGTTTGGGAAATGCGATCGGCTTCCTCCCACGGTCCCCCCTGGGCCAAGACCGCTTCGCAAACTCGGCCCAGGAAGAAGGGGCCAAATAACGACTTTTCCGTTTGGTGGAATAACAAGTCGCGATGAAACTGGCGATAATCCGGCAGCACTCGCGAAAAGACCAGCGAAAGCACGGCCGATGCCTGCTCAATGTCACTGAAAGCGGAAGATTGAGCTTGTAAGCTGGCAAGCCGATCTCGCAGCAGTTCCGCCAATATTTGCCACGGTTTCTCGCCCGATGTGCCACTATCGACCAGTTCCAGCAACCGATTCAGATTGCCGAGAAACAATGGATCGGAGGCACCCGATGAGAAATTAAGGTATCCGAGTACCTGCTCGAGAGCTTTTTCGCCCTCGGGGCCAAGTTCTCGTCCGGCCATAAACCTCAACTCCTCGTACCCAAAAATTCCGTTCCCGAAAATTCCGTACCCAATATTCCGTACCCGACGTTAGTCACGTATTCGATGTTGTATCCGCGTCAAACTGAGCGACCAATGGGAGCGGGCTATCCGGGACCCATTCGGGGGACTCTCCATGTTGATTTCCATATCCCGAGCCCGCTGATCATGTTAAGGTTTCAGGCTCCTCGCGGTCTAGCCGTCCTTGGGCCCGCCGGCGGGCATTGTGTTCCGCGCAACTCCTTGAGAATCCACGATTTCCGTGCAAATTGCCGCAAAATGTTGGTGCTTTTGCACGCGTTTTTGGTTAGCATAGAAAGAGCGTTGGTGAAAAATTTGAGTTTGTCCTCGCCTATTCGTGGCGACAGGCCGGCGCGCCGTTAATCAACCTTCGAAGCGGAAGACTCGAAAATGAACCGAATCCGTTCCCTCTTCGCTTGTTCCATCCTGGTCCTCTCGTTGGTTCTTTCGCCATCGGTCTGGGGTCAGCAAGCCGGTTACGGCCCATCGAATCGCGGTGGCGCTGAAAGCTTCGGCTTAACGCGGGTGTGGGGCACGCAAGTCGATCTCGATTCAGCCAAAGGCCAAGTGGCCCATATTTCGCAGCACATAAGCTCAAGCGATATCAAAACAATTTGGCAGGTTGCCCACTATGGAAAGACGCTCGATTTCTCGGAAGAGGAATTCGATGTCTTTGGGAAACAAGTCGGGCCGTTGGGAGCGGCAAAACGGGCCACCGCACACCTGCGAGCACTGATCTCGGAGTTGACCGTTCGCCCGCCGGACGGGCTGGATATGGACATCCTCAAGGCGACCGACCAGGCCGCTGATCAGGTGCTTGCCAATATCGACAAAGAGTACGAAAGGCAAGAGACAAGCCCCGATCCGATCATCGTCGACATTGGTGGAGTGGTCGCGCCGTTGGTAAGCCGCCAGGCCAGCACGCCACCCGAGATTCCTATGTTGATTCCCACCGTCGTCCCGGAGGCGACCCTGTACATCACCACCAATCAGGGAGTCGTCCATGCCATCAACGCCGAAACGGGACTCACTCGCTGGTCGGTAACCGTGGGACAGCCCGATCATCAGAGTCTTGCACCCGCCGCGAATAACGATTATGTCGCGGTGGTGAACGGTTCGTACCTTTATCTGTTGGCCGGTGAGACGGGAGCCCTAGCTTGGAAACGCCGTCTGCAGGGTACCCCCGGCGCGGGTCCGGCCATCAACGAAGAGACCGTTTTCGTGCCTCAGCTTCGGCGCGGTCTGGAAGCCTACAGTTTGTACGATCTCCAGCGCGAAAAACGCGTCGCGGAACTGCAAGAAGACGAACAGGTAAACCAGCGAAAGTACCAGCGACGCTTCATTTCCGCCAAACGCTATATGTCTAGTGGACGTGCCTCCATAAGGCCGATTGCCACCGAGGACAGCATCGTGTGGCCCACGGACATCGGATATTTTTATGTCGCGAGCGCCCACCAACAGCGTACGCGGTTCAAGTTGGTGACCAACGACCCCATCGTCGCTCCGCCTGCTTACATGGCACCGCAAAAACTGCTGGTTGGTTCGGTGGATGGATATGTCTACTGCGTCCACGAGTTGTCGGGCGACATCCTCTGGCGATTTTCAACCGGCATTCCGATCACGCACACTCCGGCACCGATTGGCGACTCGGTGTACGTGATCGTCGACGATGGCGGGATGTTTCGCGTCTCGGCGGAAACCGGCCAAGAAAAATGGTGGGCCCCGGATATCCATGGTTTTGTCGCGGCCAGCGCCAATCGAATTTATTGCACGGATCGATTCGGAAAAATGATCGTGCTAGATATCGAGACGGGTGGCCGGTTCGCCGCCATTCCGATGGAAGGCCTCGACGTCAAATTCATGAACTTACAGACCGACCGTCTGTTCGTGGGAACCAAAACGGGACAACTGCAGTGCCTGCACGAGGCGCAACTGGAAAAACCGCTGTTTCACGTCAACATCGAATTGGAAGAAGACCAGTCCGGTAGCGACGAAAAGAAGAAAGCGGCGGCAGCCCGCAAGGCGGCGGCAAAGGATGACCCCTTCGGTGCTGGCGCAGCGGATCCCTTCGGTGGCGGAGGTGCGGCGAAAGACGCCGATCCGTTCGGAGGCAAGGCGGACGATCCCTTCGGCGGCGGCACGAAAGCAGCGGACGACGATCCGTTTGGTACCAAGTAAATCGAGCGGCGCGGGTCAATATGTCCCGGAGCCGCCGTCGGTGGACGGTGGATTCCCAGGGGTCTCGACCGTCTTGCGGCACAACTCCACGATCGCTCCTAGGCGATCTGCTTTTTCCTGCCTTTCCGCGCTTGCATTCCGCGGCATGCCGTCCTTCCGACTTTTGATGCGGCCATTCGCGTTGTGTTACAATCGCAACACACAATTCTTGGCAAGGAATTAGACTCCCATGGCCCACATTGTTTCAAGACGTCGCTTCTTTGGCGTGACCTGCGCAGCGGTAGGAACCTTCACCCTAGGAGCCAAGGCCGGAGAGCGGCCGAAAGTTTCCAAGCCCCGCGCGACGGACGGCGATAAGCGCCACCAGCCGAACTGGGACGAACGGCTGACAATCACCGTGGGTCCCAAGAAGGCCGACTTGGTTGGTAGGACCGACAAGGTGCTGCAAGCGGCCGTCGATTATGTGGCTCGCCTCGGCGGCGGTACGGTTCAAGTGCTGCCCGGGACCTACTCGCTGCGCAACTCGATTTATCTGCCTTCCAATATCCGCATCTTGGGAAGCGGGACGGACTCAGTCGTTACCAAGGGTGCCTCGCAAACCGTTGCTCTTTCCGAAGACTCGGACTGGTACGACCAGGAAATCACGCTGGCCGGCGCCGACGGCAAGAGCTTTCGAGTTGGCGACGGCGTCACCTTGAAGGCCAAGAACTCGCACAACGGCAGCCAATTGGTCATCAAGCGGACTTTGGTTGCCCGCTCGGGAAATCGGTTCAAGCTGAATGACGGCCTTCGTGAAAACCTATGGCTGACTGGCAAGCCGACCTGTTCCTCGCTGTTTCCGTTGTTCACCAGCGAGTACACGCACGATGTGGTGATCGAGAATATCACGCTGGACGGCAATCGGGCGAACAACGAAAACCTCAATGGAAATTACGGCGGCTGCATCTTTTTGCAAGACTGCAATCGCTACACGATGCGCGGCGTTACCACTCGGAACTACAACGGCGACGGCATCAGTTTTCAGATCTGCCATGACGTGGTCGTCGACAATTGCCACAGCCACGACAACGCCAATCTGGGCGTGCACCCAGGCAGCGGATCGCAGCGGCCCTTGATCCGCAACAACCGATTGGAACGCAACAATCTGGGCCTGTTTTGGTGTTGGGGCGTGAAGTACGGCTTGGCGGAAAACAACAAGATCGACGCCAACCGCAGCTACGGAATTTCGATCGGCCATAACGATACCGACAACGTCATGCGCAATAACGAGATCACCGCTAGTGGCAAGGTCGGCATTCTGTTTCGCAACGACCAGCGCGGAAACGACTTCTGGGCCAATCGCAATACAATTGAGTCCAACAAGATCATCAACAGTGGCGCAAGTGACGGGATTGCGATCGATATCCAGGGCAAAACGAAAGACCTGAAGATTGTCGGTAATGAGATTCGCGAATCGCGCGAGCCGATGAAACGGATCGGCATTCGCATCGATCAGCACGCCGGGGCCGTGGAAATGGCCGACAACACGATCCAAGGTTTTGCTCAAACGATTGTCGACCATCGTGACGGCTAGAAAGTCGTGGTTCGCTCCGCGAACCTCACGCCATGATCGCAGAGCGATCAGCGACTAACCTTTACAGGATACGTCCATGAACCAAGCGACAAAGCTAGGGTGGTTGTTCTTATATCTCACTTGCATCTTGCCGATGGCGGCCGCCGAGCCAAGCCCCGAGTGGATTTGGGCCTCGGCAAACCGCGAACCCAACCAGGCGGCATCGATTCGCAAATCGTTTTCAATCGACCGCGATTTGAAGCAAGTCTCCCAAGCTACGCTCAGTGGCATCGCCGATTTTCATGACTTGTCACTCCATCTCAACGGCCGGCACTTAGCGGATATCGAAAGTTACAGCGCGCCGTTCGCTCTCGATATCGCCGGCAAGTTGCAGCCGGGCGACAACAAGCTTTTGTTGCAATGCCAAAGCCACGACGGACCCGCGGCGGTGTTTGTATGGCTGAAGATCGAGTATCGAGACGGGAGTACGCAGCAGATCGTTTCGGACGCCACCTGGCCGGCCCGGCTAGTGAACTCCAAAACGAAAACAGGCTCCCAAGCGTGGAGCAACGCGGCCAGTTTTGGCAAGGTTCGCCGTGAACTTGCGGGCCGGGTCGCGCAAGGCACCGACATTACGGCCCTGGATGACTACGCCCAGTGGAAACAGGCTTTAGGATCTGAAAAAAGCGCGCAGCCGTCCTCGTTCTTCACCGCTCCCGGCTTTCAAATCGAACTGGTGCGTTCAGCCGGCGACGACGAAAGTTCGTGGATCAACTTGGCATTCGATCCGCAAGGACGAATTGTCATCGCGCGCGAAGATAAAGGATTGCTGCGCATGACCTTGTCCGACGATGGCAACGCCGTCGCGGATGTCGAAAGTATCAATGACACGTTGCTGGAGTGCCGCGGGCTGCTGTTCGCCTTCGACGCGCTTTATGTCAACGCGAATAATTCCAAGGGGCTCTATCGGCTGCGCGATACCAACCAGGACGATCAATTCGATGAGGTGCAATTGCTGCACTTTTCGCCGGGTAACGTGGGGCATGGCCGGAACAACCTGACGCTGGGACCGGACAATTACATTTACTTGATCCACGGCGACTCGGTCGATATGCCGAGTACACCGGTGGAGGGCAACGCGATTCAAGCCGACGGCAGTGATGCCGAGAAGAGTGATCTCCTCGATCTAACCTCGCCGCTGCGCGAACAACGTCGCGGACAGAATTCCCGCGAGGGGCATGTGATTCGAACCGACAAAGATGGCAGGCACTGGGAAGTCGTTTCCGCCGGGCTGCGGAATCCCTATGGCATCGACTTCAATACCGATGGCGAAATGTTTACCTACGACGCGGACGCCGAATTCGACATGGGTTCGCCCTGGTATCGGCCGACGCGAGTGAATCACCTGGTGGCCGGCGCGGATTATGGATGGCGAGGCGTGACCGGAACCTGGCCGCCCTACTATCCCGATCACGCTGATAATGCACTTTCCAATCTCGATATCGGCAAGGGATCTCCTACCAGCGTCAAGTTTGGCACGAAGAGCAATTTTCCGGGAACCTACCGGGACGCGCTCTATATTCTCGATTGGGCTTACGGGCGGATCGTGGCGGTCCATATGGCTCCCCGCGGGGCGAGCTATCTGTGCCGGGCGGAAACCGTGCTGAAGGGCCGGCCTCTGAACGTCACCGGACTGGATTTCGCTCCCGATGGATCGATGTATATCGTCACCGGCGGACGCAAGACGCAATCGGGGCTGTACCGTATTCGTTACGTGGGAGCCAAAACGGAACCCGCCCCGCCAACGCCGCAGCAAGTGGCTCGCCGGCAGTATGGCAAGACGTTGCGGCGGCTGCGTCACGACTTGGAATCGCTACTGAATCGCCAAGACCCGGCGATTGTCGACAAGGCCTGGCCACATCTGACCCATGCTGACCCTTGGATCCGCTATACGGCTCGCACGCTGCTTGAGCACCAACCGCTTCCGTCTTGGCAAGCTCGCGCGTTGGCCGAAGATAACGCGACCGCGGCGCTCGGCGCGCTGATGTCGCTGACCCGTACGGGCGATGCCGAGTCGCTACCCAAGATCCTTGCGCGACTGGCCGGAATTTCGCTGAAGGATTTGCCGGCCTCGGGGAAACTGGCCAGCTTGCATACGTATTGGCTCTGCCTCCAACAGATCGAAAATCTGGACGAGGCGGCGAAGGAACGGGCAGTCGCACATCTCGACGCGGTCTATCCCGACCGATCGCCGCGCGTCAATCAAACCCTCAGCCGCTTGCTCGTCAAGCTGGAATCGGCGGACGTCGTGGCCAAGACCATTGGACTACTCCGCCAAGCCACCGATCAGGCCGAGCAACTTCATTACTTGACCGTCTTGCGGGACACTCGCCACGGTTGGACGCCGCGGGATCGTCGCGTCTACTTCACGGCGCTACAAGACACCCGGCACTATCTTAGCGGCCAAGGAATGCCCGGTTTTTTGGAGAAGATCCGCCAGTCGTCGATCGAAACATTAACGGAGAAGGAAAAGACACAACTGGCCTCGCTGCTCGAACCGCCAACGGCGAACTCGTTTCCACCACCCGCCTCGCGGCCCTTCGTCCGCAAGTGGACCGTGGCGGCTCTGGCCAAGTCGCTAGCGGAACTCGACCATCCGCAAGACCTAGAAAACGGCAAAGCGATGTTCGTGGCGGCCGCTTGCAGCCGCTGTCATCGCGTCGGCCTCGAAGGCAATCCGGTCGGACCCGATTTGACGTCGGTCCGCAGCCGCTTCAGCCGCCAAAATGTGCTGGAGGCCATCATCACGCCTTCGAAGGTCATTCCGGAAAACTATCGAAGTGTGCGCATCGTGACCACCGATGGCAAGATTCATCTCGGCCGCATTGTTCCCGGCGGAGATTACCGCTCGTCCAAGCTGCGGCTCGCGGCCGACGCCCAAGCACCCGAAAAGATCACGGAGATCGAGAAGAGTACCATCGAGCAGCAATCGCCCTCCCCAGTTTCCTGGATGCCCGAAGGGCTGCTCGACACGCTCACCCAAAACGACATCTTGGATCTGCTCGCGTACTTGGAAGCCGGCGGCAAGATCAGGCCGTGAAATCCGCCACCAACGGGAGGCATTCTGCGACAATCCCCCAGGTTCGTGGAGTTACGATCTTGTTGCGGAAGCCGAATCTTCGGAATTCTCGCCCGATTTCTTGCTTCGCGCTCGAAACCTTGGGGGGCCGCGCTGGTTTAATGCCTAGCTCGCCCTATTAGCACCCCACAAAATGCACACCACTCCGCTCCTAAACTGCGATTTTGCCGTCTCTCAGCTCGCTTTTGGCTGCTGGGGGGTGACGACTGACTCTCATTGGGGGGATCGGGATGAGGCGGCGTCAACAGAGGCAATTGAGGCAGCTTTGGAGGCCGGGGTTAACTTTTTCGACACGGCCGAGGCCTACGCCGACGGAAAAAGTGAGGCTCTGCTGGGAAGAGTGCTTGCCGACCGTCGCAAGCAGGTCGTGATTGCTACTAAGGTAAAACCTGATTCGATGCATCCGGACCGACTTCCGGAAGCTTGCGAGCGGTCGCTCAAGCGGCTGGGCACCGACTACATCGACCTCTACCAGACACACTGGACCGATCCGGAAGTGCCGATCGCGGAGACTTGGGGAGCCTTACTGCGACTGAAAGAGCAGGGAAAAGTGCGAGCCGTGGGGGTTTGCAATTTGGGCATCGACCAGATGTCGGACGTGTGCGACCGCGAGCGGCCGGCGGGCCACCAACTGCCTTACAACTTGCTGTGGCGGTGCATTGAACCGCAAATCTTGCCGCAATGCCGTGAGCTGCGAATACCGATCATTGCTTACAGTCCTCTGATGCATGGGTTGCTCAGTGGAAGATTTGCTTCAGCCGACGAAGTTCCCGTGGGTCGCGCCCGATCGCGTCATTTCAGCACCGACCGCGAAATGGCCCGGCATGGCGAGGCGGGATTTGAAAAGGAAACGTTTGCGGCGATTCGCGCGATTGGCGAAGTCTGCAAAGAACTTAATCGCTCGATGGCCGATGTTTCGTTGGCTTGGGTCGCCGGCCAGCCAGGCGTCGGATCCGTTATCGTCGGTGCCACGAATGCGGATCAACTGCGTTGCAACGTAGCGTCAGTCAGCAACCGCCTGCCAAGTGAGGCCATCGAGAAACTAAACACTGCAAGTGAAAAACTCAATCAACTGCTGGGGTCCAACCCCGACATGTGGCAAGGAACAGCGAGTTCTCGTTACCGCTGCGGCACGAAATCGGGTAAATTGGCGGCGGCCGAGGAACTACAGTAATATCTAAATCGACGGCCTCGGAGGGCCGTCCTACAACGAAACTCACAGCACAATCATCATCCTGTTAGCACGGAGATAACAATGCGACGAAATTCTCTGCACCTCACACTGGCGGCATTGGTCGGACTGGCCATCGCCACCAGCCTTCCAGCGGACGCCGCGCCCATGGCACCCGTTAATCAACGATACAACGACGCGGAAGTCACGGAAGTTCCCGACTTCCAAAAGCACGTCAGTCCCTTGCTGGGCCGGCTGGGATGTAACGGCCGCGCTTGCCACGGTTCGTTTCAAGGTCGCGGTGGATTTCAATTGTCGCTGTTTGGTTACGACTTCAAGACCGATCACGACGCCCTGCTGGAAAACGAACGCGTCAATGTGGAAGACCCGATGGAAAGCTTGATCATCGTCAAGCCGACCGACGCCGACGAACACGAAGGCGGAAAGCGTTACGAGAAGGATTCATGGCAGTACCACGTACTGCGGCGCTGGGTCGAAGACGGGGCCAAGATTGCGAATCCCAGCGGAATGGAACTCACCAAAGTGGCCATCGAGCCCGCCGAAATCGTCTTCAAGGCGAAGGATGAAACCGTTCAGTTGAAAGTCATCGCCCACTGGGAAGATGGCACGGTGGAAGACGTCACCCCGCTCTGTCGATTCCAGACGAACAACGATCGCGTTGCCGACATCGACGAAAACGGCCTCACCACCGCCGTCGAGCCGGGCGACACGCATATCGTCGTCTTCTACGACAATGCGGTCCAACCGATCCCCGTTATGCGGCCGGTCTCCGACAAAGTCGGCGAACAGTATCCCGAAGTGGCCACGCCCACGAAGGTGGATGAACTGGTCGTCGAAAAGTTGCGCAAGCTGGGTGTCGTTCCCTCCGACCTCTGCACCGACGCCGAATTCCTGCGACGCGTCAGCCTCGACTTGGCCGGCACGCTGCCGACGGCCAAGCAGGTCCAGCAATTTCTCGCCGATGAGTCCCCCGATAAGCGGGCCGACAAAATTGAAGAGTTGCTCAACAGCCCCGGCTA
Organism: Planctomycetota bacterium; assembly: GCA_029259935.1. The sequence continues at coordinate 44,803 of JAJDEH010000432.1, read as the reverse complement.
CGCGGCTTGGTGGACGACCAAGCTATGCGACTTCACCGGCAACAACGATTACCAATTGCGAAACTTCTTGCCGCAAATGCGCGGCCAGCAAGGGTCGTCCAGCGGTGCTTGGTACGGGTGGATTCACAAACGTGTCAAGGAAAACGTCGCCTACGACGATCTGTGCGAAGGCATCGTACTGGCCAAGAGCCGGCAGGAAGGCCAGGCCTACACCGAATACTGCGAGCAGATGAGTGACATGTACCGCGAAGGCTCGGGCAAGACGTTCGCCGACTGCGACTCCATGCCGCTGTACTGGGCTCGTCGCGAATTTCGCGACGCGGAACCGCGGGCCATCAACTTTGCTTATGCGTTCCTCGGCATTCGCATTCAATGCGCCCAATGTCATAAACATCCCTTCGATCAGTGGTCGAAAAACGACTTTGCCGAGTTTACGAACTTCTTCCGCACGGTGGTCGCTTCCAATGGCCGTCCGGCCGACAAAGCAGGCCGCGCGGAATACGAGAAGCTGGTTGCCGCACTGAATGTTGACTCCAAACTGCGCGGCGGCCAACTGCGACGCGAGATGGGCCGTCTGCTAGGCGAAGGCAAGACCGTTCCCTTCCCCGAAGTTTTCGCCGGTGGAGCACCACGCCGCAGCCGTGGCAACGATGCCGCCCAAACCGAAATGACCAGCGCCAAGATTCTGGGTGGCGAAGCCCATGACCTCGAACGCGGTCAGGACATTCGCCAACCGCTCATGGATTGGCTCCGCGGCGACAAGAACCCCTATTTTGCTCGGGCCTTTGTCAATCGCGTTTGGGCTTCTTATTTCCATCGCGGCATTGTTGATCCTCCCGATGACAACAGCCTGGCCAATCCGCCGGTCAACAAGCCGTTGCTCGACTACCTCGCCAAAGGCTTCATCGAAAGCGGATTCGATATGAAGTGGGTGCATCGCACGATTGCCAACAGCCGCACCTATCAGTTGAGTTGGCAGCCGAACGATACCAACGCGGGCGACGAAACGAACTTCAGCCGGGCCGTCCCGCGAAGATTGCCCGCCGAAGTCTTTTACGACGCCTTGGTCCAAGCGACCGCCAACGATCAAAAGGCATCCGAATTGCACCAAGATGCCGACGGACGCGCGATCGCGATTCCGGGAGCCGGCAATCGTTACAACAACCGAGCCGGCGCGGGCGCGGCATTCGCCTTGCAGGTCTTCGGCCGTTCCACTCGCGAAAACAATTGCGATTGCGACCGCTCGATGGATCCCAGTTTGCTGCAAACCGTCTATCTGCAAAACGACAACGACGTTTTGTCAATGATGGATCGGCGCGGCGACGGCTGGCTGGCCCAAGTGGCTGTCGAGTCCGGGCTGAAACCGCCGGCGGCCGCGGCGGCAAACAACCGCAATAGCCGCAACAATCAACAACAGATCAAAAACCAGGTTCAAAAGCTAAAACGCAACATCAAACAGTTGCGCAACGATGGCAAGGACGAACAAGCGAAACGTCTGCAAACGCGGCTGGACGCCTTCATCGCCCGCGCCAAGAAGGGCCTTCCGCCCCAACGGCGTAAGGTCGACGAATCCAAAAAGAGCGACATCCCCGGCGATGGCAACAACCAGGACGACAAGGTGAATGCCGTCGCCTTGGTGCAGCAAGCCTATCTGCGGACCGTGAGCCGTTATCCCGATCAGCGGGAACTCAATCGCGGTGTCACCTATATCCAAGATTCGGAGGACAAGCTGAACGGCGTTCGCGGCCTACTGTGGGCGCTAGTGAACACCAAGGAATTCATCGTTAACCATTAGTCAATTTCACGCGGCGCAAGCCATGGGCCGACCAGTGGCTCGCCACTTCATTTGGTACAACCTCAATCATTTTCAAATCAAGGCAAAATATTATGTTTCACAAAACGTGCGACGGTGTCCGGCGACGCGAGTTTCTCAAGGTTGGTGCGATTGGTGGAGCTGGACTCACGCTGGCCAACTACCTGCGGCTGGCCGAAGCGGGTGAAGTCAACAACAAGGCTCCGGCCAAGGCTGGTATCTTCATCGACTTGACCGGCGGTCCCTCCCACATGGACACGTTCGATCTGAAGCCCGACGCACCCGCCGAGTATCGCGGCACCTTCAATCCGATCGACACCAATGTGCCCGGTATTCAGATCAGCGAGCACTTGCCCAAACTGGCCCAGTGCATGGACAAATACACGATCATGCGCGGCGTGAGCCACACGCTGGGCGCTCACGCGCTGGGCCGTGAATACGTCAACACCGGCAACCGTCCCATTCCGGCGACCGAGTTTCCCGGCTACGCCGCGGTCGTCGCGAAAGAAATGCCTTCCGAGCAGGACCTGCCGCCGGCCGTCGCTATTCCGCGTGGCAATCAGCGAGCTGGATACTTGGGCGTCAAATACTCGCCGCTCAACACCAACGCCACGCCCCGCGCGGGCGCGCCGTTTAACGTCCGAGGCATCTCGCTTGGCAACGGCCTGACCGTCAAAGAGGTCGAAAAGCGTAGCAACCTGCTTCGCGACCTCGACACGGCCTTCAGTGGCTTCGAGCAGAACAATCAACTGCTCGACGGTCTGGATCGCTTTAGCGAACAAGCCTACGCCATGATTACTTCCAACCGGGCTCGCAAGGCGTTCAACATCGCCGAAGAGTCGCCCGCGTTTGCCGAACCGTTCGGCGAAGATCCCTTTGGCCTCAGTTGCTTGTTGGCTTCGCGACTGGTCGAATCGGGAGTTCGCTTTGTCACGTTGACGCTCGGCGGATGGGACACCCATCAAGACAACTTCACGCGTCTGAAGGACAACAACCTGCCGAAGCTCGACATGGGCCTGTCGGCGTTGTTGAACGGTCTGGACCAAAAGGGCCTGCTCGATTCCACCGCGGTTTACGTGACGGGTGAATTCGGCCGCACGCCGAAAATCAACACGCGTAGTGAAGAAGGCGGCCGCGACCACTATCCGCGCTGCATGTTCATGTTGCTGGCGGGCGGTGGCGTGAAGGGCGGCCAAGTGATCGGCGAAAGCGACGACAAGGCCACGCAACCGGCCAACGAAGGCTTCTCGCCGGACGATGTCGCCGCTTCCTACTATCACGCGCTCGGCATCAATCACACCAAGGAATATCACACCACGACCGGCCGTCCGGTGATGATCGTCCGCCAAGGCAACGTGGTGCCCAAGTTGTTCAGCTAGAGTAGGCCGGACCAAGGAGCGAAGCGACGAAGTTCCGGCATCCACGATTTCAGAAAAAACTGGCGACTGCCGGAGCGGCGCTTCGCTTGATCCGGCCTACACTGGTTACTTGTGGAAATTCAACGGCTGTGCGGATTTAATCTCCGCACAGCCGTTTTTGTTTATTCTACCCTCGGGTTTGCAGTTCAATGATCATCAGACATTGATGCCGGGTGAGAACAACACGTGATAGAAGCCGCGAATGCGGTACCAGCATGTAGCCGCGGGCGTCAGCCTGCGGAAGAGCCGAAGAAAGACGTGAGCCGCGAATGCGGCGACAGCACTTGCTGTGTTCGCTGTCGCCGCGTTCGCGGCTTCGTGCGGTGATGACACTCGATCCGTGGGCCGTTGGCCCACGGCTACATGCTGTCGCCGCGTTCGCGGCTAAAGAGTGTCTTCCTGTCTTCCTCAAATGATCGATCGTTGCCCGATCGATTGTTGCCCACGGAACGGACGCACGCACCTTGTGCTTCTTGACCTATCAATCAGCTCCCAGCCGAGGCAGCCATGGCGCGGCGGCATCGCAAGTGGTGGCATCAAGGAAGTAGACGCCAACTCGCGCGCAACACTGCCACGACTGGGAAACTAGCGGGAAGTCGACCGCTTAAAATACGTCCAGCATGAACTGATGGCCCCAATGATAGCGGCGGCCGGCGGGGTAATAGTTGTGCCAACTGGTGTTGTACACCGGCACGCGCATTTCCGGCGGATAGCGATGGTAAAGGTCTTCGCTGCTGCGATAGTACTCGTTGCCCCAGAAGTTTTGGGGATAGTAGACATACGGATAGTGATAAAACCGCTCCCAATCATGCAGATTGTAGCTGCGGCCCCACACGCGTCCGTAAGCGCGTTCTTGGGCCTCGGCTTGGCTGGCAAAGGCACAGCCAAACGCCAGAACGGCGAAGGTTAACACGAAAATCGTTCGACGAAGCATTGCCGATTCCCCCGTGAGGTGATTCAAATTTTGGGTCTCTTCGCCGCGCGCGGGATGAGCGGGTGTTGCGCGGCAAACGTGTATAGACATGCATCGGCCATCCGCAGATGCGGAATTGAAGGATTATCCGGCAAAATCGGCAGAACTGGCGGCGGCCGCGTTATGCCCGCTGGTTATTAATCCAGACGGAGAGAGGCTTCTTGATGAACCGCTGAACGCATCGCGCGTTCTGACTTCCCCTAGCTGCCGACCAAAGAGGAACACGCAAATGCTAAAAAACGTGACGGCCATTTTGTTGGGACTCGGCATTCTCTGGACGACGCCCGGACGGGGCGACGCCTGCGGACCAGCGGGCGGATCGAAGGGTTTCGTGCGGGGCGGAAGCGGAAAGTCGTTCAGTGGACGCGGAGCAGCCACGCCAAAATTCGGCACCTTCGTGGCAGCGGATAGCCGCGCTGCCGCCTCCGCCAAATTCACCGCCCAAGCCCGCGCCTATCGCCAGCGGATGAAGCCTATCCGATTGGCTCGCGCCCGACAACTGCGCGAACGCAAGCTCGCTCAACGAGAACAATACCGCAAGATTCTACTAGCCAAGCTGGAAGCCAAACGCCGGCAAAACGCCGATCAGGAAGCCGAGCAAACGATGTATGCAAAAACTTCCCCATCGCGCAGCGCGGGACTAGTGGCCGTTCGCGAGGTTAATGGAACTCGCTGACCCACTCATCTCGCGCGGCCCAGCGCCGTGCTGTCCGCGTTATTGTTCAGAGGACGGAGTTGCCGAACTGTTGCTGCTTGGCGATGGCCAACTCAGAGGCACGCGCCCCCTTGACAGCACAACCATCTTTTCATTCTTAAACTGCACTTCGATGATCAATCGCCCCTCGGCACCATGTTTAAGCGTGGTCGGAGCTTCGTAGTACCATTTCTCAACATCTTGGACGATCGACTTGCGATGTGGAGTTCCACACAATTCGATCACTCTTTGCTTTGAGTCTCCCGCTTTCAACTTTCTGGACGCTTCCGACAAATCCGGCGCTGCCCCACAGCCGGACACCAGCGCGAGGCAAATACAAACCACCACCGACGTGTACTTCTGCAGCATGTCTTTCTCCTGACGCTTGAAAGATTGATTTTCGTTCCGCTGCGGCGTTTGTGCAACGGTTGACTGCGGTACGAAAACCAAGCCCAAAGCGTTATTCTCTATCCTAGGCGATGGCCTCGCCCGTAACGTATCCGCCCGGCCCAATCTCAACGCGTTCCGCGATCTTCTTTTCCGCTCATCGATAAACTTCATCTCTCGCTAACCCGCTTCCCCGTGTCGCTCTTCAGAATCATCTTCGCAGTTTACCGCCGAGCCCTGCTCATGCCAAACAGATGGTGGCCACGAAAAACACCAAGAGACACAAAAACTAAAGTCGACGATTCCGCTCTTCGTGCCTTTTTGTGTTTTTTGTGGCTACCCCTTCAACAGGCTGCTTGGTCCAAATGTCGACGCCTCAAGTTGTTTCGAGGCCGAATGACGAACTTGTTTGACGTATCGAGCCGGAATGCTCCGTGACTATGCCGGCAGAGATTGAAAAAGTTTTGTAGAATGAACTTTGGAGGGCAGAGCGGCGCAGCTTTGTAGTGCGGTTTTCAACCGTCCTACGTTTCAAGCCAAGGTCTGCCAATGATGGAGAGGGCAGTCTGGCCATGACGCACTTGGCCATCACAAGTCTTGCCTATTTTTGCGGGACGACTGCGCGCTGAGGGTTGGAAGATGATTGCAAAACACTTGCACAACTGAGCGGCCTGGCGGTTGCTCGTCGGGGCGGTAAAGCGAGGAGACAGAACATGCAATTCCCAAAACACACAACGCAAACACTTTCATCGCCTGCTGTTAGCAACGCGTGTTGGGGGCGAGTGCCTGGCAGACGGAATCGATCGGGCCTTGAAAGACTCGTCGCGGGCGTATGTTACAAAGCCGTGAGTGCCCCGCTTGGTGCGGTTGGCCGGACGGGGGGACAAATATCGAATATTAAACACGGAGTCGCGAAGGACGAAGGAATGAAAAAAAGGCCGGCGCGGTCGAGGGAACCGCTGGGCACGGGGCACGAGTTGTTGGTTGTTAGCAGTTGGCTTTCTGGTTCTCCCCCTTGCCAAGGGGGAGTTAGAGGGGGTCGAACGCGCGGCTGGAATATCGAATATCGAACCCGGAATGATGAAGGAAGAAGGAAATGCAGACATGCAATTGCGCAAGGACGTGAAGGAGAATTCGTTTGGCCGAAGGCCATGGTCAACAGATCGGTCGGAAAGAAGAACCCCCTGTGGTCCCCCTTGGCAATGGGGACAAAGAAAAAGCCCGGCCGATTTGAAAGGGCCGGGCTTTGGATTCTCGTGTCGCGAATGCATTGTGTGCTTAGTGACGGCAGCATCCTGAGTAGACGGGCACTTTGCAGCAAATCGTCTTCGGTACCATCCGGCAGACGGGAACGTTGACGACTTTTTCATAATGATCGGGGACCATTTCGGTGTAGTGCCGGGTCTTGGTAACCCATTCCGTTTTGTAGTTCACCACGTTGTACTTCTTCACGACTTGCTTAGGTACGTAGGTCGTGCAGGGAACCTGCCGAGTAACGGTGTCGTGTTCGTAGTGGCACACTTTTACCGGGCGCGTCACGACTTCGGGGCGGGAACAGATTTGAGTGTACTCGTAGGGAATTTTGTCCATCACAACCTTGTACGTCGTGCAAGGAATCTCGACTTGCACGATATTGGATAGCCAATGTTTACAGCCACACGCGTCGACACACCAACCGCCTTGATCTTCGCAAGCGATTCTGGTCGCGGGCACGGCAACGCGCCGGCAGACCGTGCGATAACCCTGCTTGACTACTTTGTACGGCACCATCACGGTGCACTGCTGTTGCACGGTTTCCCACACGGGGCGGGGAACACTATACACATGCGTCTTCATCGTGGTGTAGGGAACCATTACCGTGCAAGGCTTGCTGACCTGATGCACAACCGGATAACAGTGCGGAACTCGCACCTGGCACTGACGCGGTTCCGGATGATATCGAACGCAGGGGACAGTCTTCTGTACCCAATCCGTGGTTGGAACCATGATGGTCTTATGGACCGTCTTGTAGGTCACGCATGGCGCGCCGCAAGACGAACAACAAGGATGCCCCGCCAAGCTTTGGGACACCAAGAAAAACATGAAGGCCAACGCGGCAGACAGAATCAAATTGCGATTCATTTTCCGTTCTCCGATGATAGGAAGGTCGATCTATGTAAGTGGGGAGACGTAGATGCCGCGCCTTCTCAAACAGGCCAGCAACCTTTGGACAGTATCCACAAGAATCTCGCAGCATCCGAGTATAATTACGGAGAATTCGGTGTGCGAAGAATTTCCCCAGCATCTCAAGAAAGACGGCGGGCGCGCGTCCTTGTCACACTAGGCCCCATTTCTTGCGCAGCACCCATTCGATACTGAGCAGCCAGATCAACAGCAAGAAGAAGAACCAAGCATCCTGCCACGTGTCGCCCAATTGCCACTTTTTAGGAATTTCTATCATTGCCAGTGGGGGGCGATTCTTGATCTCCGCCAACAATTCAGCGAGTTCGCTGGGTGATAGGGGCTCACCACCCGTTTGTCGGGCCAGCCGCGCCAGATGTTCGTGATTCGCTTCCGTGACGCTCAGTTCGATGTCGCGGTCGTAGATTAGGAACTTGGCTTTGGCGGTGCCCAAGGCCGACCCGTCGGCCCTGGCGGTTACTTCGATCGTGTAGGTTCCGGGCAGCCGGGTATCGTCAAATCGTCCCTCTTGGTGATCGCCGGTGCGTGTCAGCAAGATCGGCTTGCGAGTGCCGTCCGGCAACACGGCGACGGCTTCAAACGACGCGTCGGTGAGTACATCGCCGGCGGCCGAATTCGCGCCCGCATTGAATTCCACCCGACCACCAGGGTCGAACCGCCGACGCGATAACTTAACCCATACTTCGTCGTCCATTTCTTCGTCGCGTTTGGCCAGCCATAGAATTACTTGACGCCAGAACCGGCGATGAACGTCTTCGTGTCCCTGCAGCCACCATCGCCAAGTCGAATCGCCGGCGAATGCCAATACGCGTCCTTGGCCGTATTCTCCCGAGACCAGCAACGGCACTCCATCTTCGCTCTTCGCCAACACGCGGGCCCGCGGATTGACTCCGCGAAAGCGGTTCGCCCCATCCAACGCCGGCAACGCGCGCCAGATGGTGTCGTTTTCCGCATTGGTTCCCAGACGCGTGATAAAGCTGCGAGTCGTGGGAAGCATGCGTAATTCGCGATCGAAATGCAGGTCGTCGCGAATCGGATTGTCGAAGTCTTGCGCTTCGAAGCGGTCGATCTCGATCGGCAGCACATCGGCCAACGGCGTATTGCCATAGAGCCCCGGACCGAAGCTGTGATAGCCGCCGAGCATCAACAGTCCGCGCCCCTCATCGACCGCCTTGATCAGCGTCTTGAAGTTTTCCTCTTGTCGCTCGCGTTCAAAGAGTGCGCGAGAATCAAGGTCGCCCAGGATCACGACGTCGATTTCTTCGTCGCCGAGCGCCCTCACCAAGTCGACCGGCCACCGTTCTTTTCGGCTATGATCGATCCACTGAAAATCGAGATCGATGTCCTTCGATCCATCAATCGACTGTCGCAGGAATTTTTGCTCGGCTCTCAGTTCGCCTTCTAGAAATAGAACTCGCAGGCCGCCGCCGCGCACTGTCAGGAAGGCGGACAGCTCGTTGTTTTTTAGTACGGTTTCATTTTCCTGGGGGACGGCGCGCACCGTCAGCCGGTATTGGCCCGTCTTCTGTGGCTGGTAGGCCAGTTGGACATTGACTTGCTCGTCGGAAGCCTTCGCCCGCACGCGCGTCGTGTCGACGATCTCCGACTTTCCACTCGAATCCTCGACGATCAACTGGACGGGGATCTCGATATCTTGAAAGCCGCGAATCTGCAGCGAACCTTCGACCGTAAACTCGTTCTTGACATAGACATCGTACTGATCGGGGAGATTGACCATCGCCAGATCGCGGGCGGCCGACGTACTGCCGGGCGGTCCGAACGCCACGGTATGCAACGGCTGGCCAATTCGCGACAGCTCTTCGGCGACTTGCCAAGTTTCCACGCGCGGCGAATCGCCCGTTACGGTCTGGACACCGTCGCCCAGCAGAATAACTCCCGCCAAACGGCTGCTTCGTTCGTTCATCACCGCGTCAAACAGCGGCGACCCGATATCGGTGAATTCACCGTCGGCGGCGAGTGGAAAGGCGATCTTGCCATCCTCCATCTTGACCTCCACCAGCTCGGAATCATACGCAAAGATTTTGACATCCAGCTCTTTGGCGATATCTCGCAGCACGGCCCGGTTGGCATTCAAGACGTCTTGCTGCGCTTGCCAGCGAGTCTGTTGTGTCGAAGTGTGTGGCAGCGTCATGCTGCGGCTCTGGTCGAACAGGATCAGCAGCGAGGCGGTCTGTTTCGTGTGGTGCTTGCTGATACAAGTTGGCCGCAGCATAAACACGACCAGTAGAATAACGACGCCCAGTCGCAGCGCGCTGAGAATCGTTCGATGCGTGGGGCTGATCGGCCGAAACGTCGGCGACAGCGCGGCCAGACCCACCAAGATCACGGCCACGGCACCGATCAACACGCGGCTGTTAACGATCGGCTCGTTCCCCCACGGCGTCAGCGGAGAACCGATCACCAGCCAAGCGATGATCAGCAGCGCGGGCAAAATCGCCAGCGCCTGGCGGCTGAACATCAATTGGGTAAGGCTGTGGATCATGATACGCCTGGCCGTGCCGTCACGGCTCCTTGCGATAGAATCGATTCGCCATTAGCAACTCCATGGCCAATATCACCACCAAGACGGCGACCAGCATCGGATAGAACTCACGACCCAGCCGCGCTTCGCCCTGGCCGCGCTTGATCTCGTTTTGGTCACGGGCGAATTGATAACGATCAGCGCCCAGGACTTCGTCAAGTCGCTTGGAGTTCGTCGGCGTCAGATCGGTCTCTTCGGTGGGAACGTTGACGCTGAACCCGCGCACCACGGCACCGTCCCGACTGCCTCGCAGTCGATACGCGCCGGGCCGAGTCGTCGCCGAAATCACGACGCGTTTTTCCTTCGACTGAACCGGCTGCGGTATTCCGGCCGGAAAGAACAGCGTGTACTTGTCGGGAAACTCACTTTCATCGTTGCCCAACGCCGCGCTCTGTCCGACCAAGTAGTTAAGCCGCGTATCGCCGCTCGCGACCAGATAGGAAAAAATCTTATTCATCAGGACAAAGTAAGGCCAGGCGTTGCCCAGCGGCAGTTCATTCCAAGCTCGCCGGCCAAGCGGGTTGGACGGGTCGGAAATGGGTGTTGTCATCGTGAAAGCTCGTCCGCGGCCGACTTGCCTTTCGACCAGCGCGGGCCGGGTATTGCCGTAACGAAACACGACGGTCGATGGTTCGGCCTGTTCGGCAAACACCCAATGACGGTGAATCGGATGCGCCCGCCACGGTACCGACGATCCGAACGACCGAAACTCGGCGTTGACCGGATGATCAAACGTCGTGGGCGTGGCCAGATACAGCTCGCCACCCGTCCTTGCGACCAGATCCGCCAGCTTGCCGCCCAGCAGTTGCTGAGCGATCTGGCCATTGAACGAGTCATCGGCTTGGGCGTTGTGTCCCAAAAACACCGCCAGGCCGCCGCCCCCGGTAACATAGTCGACCAGGTGCTGCCACACGGCCGGAGACAGCGGACCAGGATCCAGTATGGCGACCGCCGCGTAGTTTGTTAAATCAGTCAGCGCGAGTTGATCGGCCTCGATCACTTGGCAGTCATAACGGGACTTGCCGGTCTGGCGCAGTTCGTAAGGCGCGAGCGATTCGGTCAAGAAGGTATGCGTGCCACCCTGAGGATTTACGACCAAGATCGGCCAAGCTTCGCGGACTTCAATGGCAAAGTACCGTTGATTGTCGACCGCCAGTCCGTCTTCTTCGACGATGCGCACTTGTCCTTGATGGACGCCCGGTTCCAGTCCGCCAAGGTAAAACTCGATCTGCTGAGCCGAATCGGCGTCCAACTTGGTCGTGGTTTTGCGAAGCCAAGCCTGGGAAGGTAATTGCAGTTTTCCGTCGAGCATGACGGGCTTGGTCAAATCCGGCTTTTCCAATCTCAGTTCGATAGTCCGTTCGCCCGACGAGCCGAGCCGCCGCAACTGAGTTGTTAAATGTAAATCGCCGCTGACCGGTATCGACTCGGCATCCAACCGCAATTGGCCTAGCGAATAATTCTCCGGCTCGCGAACTCCCACGTCGATAACATAAACGGTCACGTCGTCGGCCTGCTCAAGCCGCTTCTTTAACGTGCCCCGCGAGTCGCCGGCCCAAGCCGCGGCCGACATGTCGGTTACGACATAGACTTCTTTTCGCTGATATTCCGTGTCTTGGACGAGGCGGACCGACTTTTCAAGTGTTGAAACAAGCGGCTGCGTTACATAGTTCGTGTCCAGCGAATCGATGCTCTTGAGCGCCTCGCCAAGATCCGCGGAAAAGAACGGTTCGCTACGTCGCGAATCGACCACGGAAAGCTGGCTGCCCACGGGCATCTTTTCGGCAAGCGAGGTCGCCACCTTTTTCGCCGCTTCCAATCGCGTCTGGTTCGTTTGGCGATACTGCATGCGGGGCGAGGTGTCGACGACCAAGACGGCGGCAACCGGTGCCTGGCGGTCGCCGATGTTCAGGTCCGATCCCTTGGCCAGTGTGACGGACAGCAGCGCGATGAGTGCCACCGCCCCGGCGACCGATGTCGCGGTCAACACGCCCTTCAGCAATCGCCCTTTGCCGTCGATCCAGGCCAGCACTGTCAACAGAATGACCAGCACCAGCAAGATCGCCACGACGCCGATGATCAGCCAGTTGCCGATCAGCGCGGAACTAGTGCTAGGCCGGGCGAGGGCCGCCGCGACGACGAAAATCGCCAAACACCGCAGCAACAACAGCAGCCAGTGCCGCAATTGTAGGCGGCGGCGATTGGTTTCGCGGCGTTGTTTGACAAACCGCAGCGCCGGAAAAATCAAGTGCTTGGGCTTGCGCTGCATTACCAAGTGCAGCACGATTGGGATCGCCATGAACAGGCCGCCCAGCATCAGTAAGATAGGATTGGCGATCGACATAACGGAGTGCCTTGGCCTTTACCCTCTCGCTCGGCGGCTGAGCAGATACTCTAGCAGCGCTTTGTCGAATTGCATGCTCGTGTCCAGTGCCACGTAGTCGATGCCGCTCTGCGAGCAATCGCGACGATACTGTTCGCGAAATGCCTCGACTTCCGCCGCGTAGTCTTGACGAAAGCTACTGGCGTCCACCTGCAATTTTTCGCCCGTCTCCGGTTCTTCCAATTCGACCATGCCGCTGAAAGGGAAACTCACTTCGGCCTCATCCAGAATATGAAACAAGATGACATCGTGCCCGCCATGCCGCAGACGGTGCAACGACTGAATCACCGGCTCGGGATCGGCCAGCAAGTCGGAAAAGATCATGACCAAGCTCTGATGTTTCAACATGGCCGCGATCTGTGTCAAGCTTTTGGCGATGTCGGTTTCACCGCTTGGTTTGAGATTGGAGAGCAGTGACAGCAGATTTCCCAACTGAGTACGATTCGACCTTGGTGCCAGGCTATCGCGCAGCCGTTGATCGAACGTAATCAGGCCCACCGGATCTTGTTGGGAAATCATCAAATAACATAGTGACGCGGCCAAGCAGATCGCATAGTCGAACTTGGTCAGTTCTTGCCGGTAGGTGTAGGCCATCGACTGGCTGAGATCCATCACCAAATAGCCGGTGATGTTGGTTTCCGATTCAAACTTCTTGATGTAGTACTTGTCGGTCTTGGCATAGACCAGCCAATCGATGTCCTTCGGGTCGTCGCCGTGCGTGTACTTTCGATGTTCGCTGAATTCGACCGAAAACCCATGAAACGGACTGGCGTGCAGCCCTTGCATAAAACCCTTGACCACGAACTGGGCGCGCAGGTCCAGCCGCTTGATCTGGTTGATCACCTCGGGTTTGAGATATTTTTCGACAGACATGCGCGCCGGCCGACCCTTTAGCGCCCGGAGAATTTATCGACTTCTGGAAGCGGAATTTTTTGGATCAACCGCTCGATGATATCTTCGGTGGTCATCCCTTCGGCTTGGGCCTGAAAGTTGGTGCTGATACGATGACGCAACACCGGCTCGGCGATCTTACGAACATCGTCCACGGCCACCGAAAACCGCCCTTCCATGGCCGCGATCGCCTTGCCGCCGTTGATCAGAAACTGGCCGGCCCGCGGACCCGCGCCCCAGTCGACAAGTTCCTTTACAAAATCGGGGGCGGTTTCATCTTTCGGTCGTGTCGCCCGAACCAACCGGGACACGTACTTCACGATGAACTCGCTGACCGCCACGCTGCTGACCAACTTCTGCACGTTGACGATCGCCTTGGCCGACAGAACTTTATTGACCTCCGCCTTCTCCTGCCGCGTGGTTACCGACAGGATGCGTTCTTCTTCCTCCGCCGAAGGATAGCCCACCTTGATATTGAACATAAAGCGATCGAGCTGCGCTTCGGGCAGCGGATAGGTGCCTTCCTGTTCGATCGGGTTTTGCGTGGCGATGGTGAAGAACGGTTCGGGCAAGTTGTACGTTTCGCGACCGGCCGTCACTTCATATTCCTGCATCGCTTGCAGCAAGGCGGCTTGTGTCTTGGGCGGCGTGCGGTTGATTTCGTCGGCCAGCAGAATGTTCGTGAAGATCGGACCCTGAACGAAACGAAACTGGCGGCGGCCATTCTCATCTTCGTCCAGCACATTGGTGCCGGTGATATCGGAGGGCATCAGGTCGGGAGTGAACTGAATCCGTTTGAAGCCCACATCCAGAATTCGGGCCAGCGTGCTGACCATCAGCGTCTTGGCCAATCCGGGCACGCCCTCCAGCAGGCAGTGGCCTCGAGTGAAGATGGCGGCAAACATCTGCTCGATGACTTCTTGTTGCCCGACAATCACCTTCTGCAGCTCTTGCTGCATGACCTGACGATGCTGACTGAACTCTTGGAGAATATCGCCCAGATTACGCTGTTTCGTTGCCAACTTGACCTCTCTCTCGTCCGGAATCGTAGCCACCCCTCCGTCGAGGGTACGGATATTGGTGAACGTCAGCCGTGGGCATTTAATAACCTACTACAAAAATGCAGTCAGCGAGATTGCTGTAAAGGCCAACATAGATTGATTTTAGGGGTCCACGGTCACGGCGGCAATGCGTTTGCGATCGCCGGTTTGCCGCGCGAGCGACCAAGGTCTTGTTCTGCCGAGCGGCGATCGCTCGAAACATTGACGCTCTTTCAAACAACTCACGGCAGAGCGCCACTCAGCGGTATTAACGCGGAATAAGAACGGGCGCGGCGATGCCGAGCCAGTCACATCGAACGATTTCCAAAATTCGTGTCACACAGGTTCGATAAATATGGTAGTCCGAGAGAAACACCGATATCCGGCGACTTTCCTCGAACTACTGATAACCTTGCCCCAAAAGTCCGAGTGTGGGGTTGGTGAGCGATCTGCCGGCGCTGCCCAACCATGTTTGGTAGGTCGCAATCCTTCCCCACGCCGACTTTTTCTTTTCCTCAACACCGATTCACGGCGTTGGCAAATCGTTACGCCGATTGTGATTTGCGTGGCGAAATGGGAACATCGATTAGACACGGTTGATCGCCGGCCAGTGACGTCTTGACCGCTTCACGCAGTTCGTCAGGTTCGCTGACGCGACGAGCGGGAACACCCAGCGATTCAGCGAGGCTGACAAAATCAACCTGCGGGCCCGTCAGGTCGAGCCCCACAAACTTCCCGCGTTTGGCATTTGGTAGGCCGAGCCCTTCCGCGCCGGTCTTTAGAATTTGGTATTCGGCGTTATTGCAAATGACGAACGTCACGGGAATGTGGTAGCGGGCGGCCGACCAGAGCCCTTGGATTCCATACATCGCCGCGCCTTCGCCCAGCATCGCCAGCACGGGTCGATCGGGCCAAGCCATCTTGACGCCTAGGGCACAGCCAAGCCCCCAACCCAACGACCAGCCACGATGGGCAAAGTAACCCGTTGTGTTTTTTAGCGCTCCCAGGCGTTCGAAGACGTTGTTCGTAGTTGTCACCGATTCTTCAATCACGGCCACGTCAGCCGGCAGCACGTCCGCGATGGCACTCATTAGCGCCAACGGCGTCATGGGACGTGCGTCTTGTTCGGACGTGGCGGCAGCGCGCAGAGCTTCGCGCGCCGCCGTGTGCTTGCTGGCATGTTTCGTGGTTCGCTCGCTGGCCCGCGCCCGCTCGGCCGAAGTCATTTGTTCCTCGAGTTGTTCCGCCATCTCGGTGAGGGTTATTCGCGTATGCCCGATGACGCCTACTTCGACCGGATAATTCTTCCCCAATTGCCAGGGATCTTCATCGATGTGGACCAGGCGACAGGTTTCCGGAATGGCGCGGGATGGTTCGTGGTAGACATACTGGCGCAGCACGTCCATGCCGACGACCAACAACACGTCGAAATCGGCCAACCGGTCGCGAACCTCGGGTGACCACAGCGGCAGACTTTGTCCATTCAGCGGGTGATCAGCCGGAAACGACATTCTGCCGTGGGTTGCCCCACACTCGTACATGACCGGAGCGCCCAGCAATTCGGCAACTTGAACGAGTGGCCCGACCGCCTCTCGCTCGGTGACCCGACTGCCGGCCAAGATGCCCGGTTGCTTCGCCCCGCACAGTACATCAACCGCTCGCGACAGCGCCGCACTGGGTGGGCGAACGTGAGGATCGGGAATTGAAATGGGAGTCATGTCGAGGGCGTAGGCCGTTTCGCGCTGCATGTCGATCGGCAGCGAGAGAAAGACCGGACCGGTCGGCGGCGTCAGGGCGGTTTGCACGGCGCGGCGCACAACGACGGGCAGATCCTCGACGCGCTGCACTTCAACCGACCACTTGGTCCAGGGCCGGGCAACTGAAACGAGGTCGCCGGCTAGAATGGGTTCTTCCATTAGAAGCCGGCGGTCCTGTTGGCCGGCTGTGACGAGCAACGGCGTGCCTTCTCGATAGGCGTTGTACAGCATGCCCATCGCGTTGCCTAATCCGCAGCTTACATGCAGATTGACAACTGCCGGTTTTCCGGACGCCATGGCGAATCCATCGGCCATCGCCATCACCGGTATTTCCTGCAACCCGAGGATATACTGAAACCGCGAATCGGTGGCCAGCGCGTCGTTCAGCGGCAGTTCGGTGGTGCCAGGATTCCCGAAAATCCGCTCGACGCCAAATCCTGCCAGCAGTTCGAGCAGGGCTTCAATTCCAGAGAGTGCCATCGGCTGAGTCCATCGCATAAAAAAACCGAGCCACCCGCGCGGCTCGGTTTGTCAGTGTATGCGATGGCGAGTTTTTATCAACGCGCGAAACGGCTTCCATAGCGGCCCGTCCTGGTCGTGGAGACAGGAGTTTCGTCGGGCCAAATCACCTGACTCTTCGATTCATAGCTTTGAGGAGAAACCGCGGGCGTTGGCTGACGCGCCGCGCGAGTCGGAGCGCGTCGTTCTCGCCGCGTGGGGCGCGATGCGCTGTGAACTGGTGACTCGTGAATGATTGTTTCGCCCGGTTGCAGGTCGAAACCTGGCGCCGTTCGTCCTTGGTTGCATGAGGAACAGTGCGCGTCGCGGGCAGCGAGCCGATGGCCACCGTCGCGATACCCCACGAACCCAGGGCCACCATCGCAACCACAGTCGCTCCTAGCACCACAGCCACACCCTCGACCGCATCCACACCGGCCGCCGGGACGATACCCGAAACCATTGGGATCATACATACGGCATTCCTGTGGCAGGCAGCAGCCCTTGGCGGTCCAATCGCCACAGGGATTACAGGGATCACAGCAGTCCGGGGGATCGCTGAGCCATTCATCGAAGTAAACTTCGCCGCAGCCGCCGGGACAGATCAAACTTCGACTCATGCAGGAGAATTGTGCGAACAGGCAATCAAAGAGGCCGCAGTCCAGACAGCCGCGTCCATAGCGATAAGGTGTAATTCTCTGGCGGCCACAACCGGTGTCGCAACCGCACCCGGTATCACATCCACAACCACCCCCTTCAACTCCGCAACCACGGCATCGGCCGATGGTGTCGTAGCAGTCGTCGGCGCAACCACACTCGCCGCAATTCATGTTCAGTCCGTCACATCCACATCCAAACCGATTGATGCAACAACCTGAACTGGTCGCAAGCAATAACAATATGCCAAACAGGCAAGAAGCGCGGAGCATCTCGATTCCCCCTAACAACTAGAGCCGTGGACGTAGCCAAGCAAATTAGATATCGGCCAACGCGCCCGCAAAATCGAGAAAATCGTCAAAATCAAGCATAGTCGCCATGGCCCCCTAATCGTTAGACTCGACTCACTTCGGTTGCTTTAACGCATTGGTCTTTCTGGATATATTGCAGACGTTGCTTCGATAGCTAGCATTCCTCACGGAGGCCCAGACGCCATGACTGCCCCCTTGCCCATCGTCGGGCTCCATCATATCGCTCGCGTTACGCGCCACTTGGACGAAACCGTGGGCTTCTATTGCAATGTTCTTGGATTCGAAAAATTGCGCCGGCCGCCGTTCGATTTTCGGGGAGCTTGGCTATTCAATTACGGAGTGCAGATTCACATTATTGAAAACCAGGGTCTGGCGGGGGAAAGAAACGACCAGATTGACAACCGGGCCAACCACGTTGCCTTTCGGGTCGCCGACATGGATGCCGTCAAGTCGTCGCTTGCCGAACACGGAATCGATCATGTCGATCGAGTCAACGCGGGCGGCATTCGTCAAATCTTCTTTCAAGATCCGGACGGACACCATATAGAAATCGCGGTCGTCGGCGACCCTTCGATCGGTTACACGGGGCCCTAGCAGTTTCCCAACGCCGGGATCGCCTCGCTAGTCAACGACTTCGTCATTCCGTCGACGATTCCGGATTCGACGGAGCCTCCGCATCTGCCCTTTCTTTTCGGTACGGCCGCAATGCGACTGGCAGTTCGGGGCCTCGGCCAGCAATTTGGAGGCTTCCATATTTTGCCTCCCAATGATGCCAGTGGCCCACCTTCCAAAAAGTCAGTTGCACCTCTCCTTGTCCGCCCCAACCCAACAAGTAGGAATTCGGCTCGAACACTTGGCCGGTGATCTTGCGCGGGAAAAGCCGAAGGTTCGCCCGCGCCAGATGCTGCTGCCGAACATTCAGCGCCTCGTCCGCCGCCGTCCAAAACTCGTTTTCCAATTTCAAAATGTCATCCACAAAGGGATCGATGGTGACGATTTGACGTCCAGCCTCGTTCCACTCGCGGTCCAAGTGCTGCTCTTCCAAAGCCAGATATTGGCGGTACGACGACCGCAGAATCCGATTCAACTTGATCGTTTGGGTGTCGTGGAGAATCAGCAGGTCGGCGAATTGGCGAGTCACGGTCGGCCCGTCCTCGGTCCGAGTCCAATAAGGATTGGGGGTCGCCGTTTGCAATTCCAAGATGGGTTCTTCAACCTCGACAACGGAATCGGTAGCAGGATTACTTTCAACCATACGACTCGCCGAAAAGAAATACGCCAGCACGGCAAGCAGTGGAAATCCGAGGAGGACAGCGACAACCAAGATCACGCATCCCACATGCCAACGGCTCGGCGAGCGGTGGTGGGCGGCGGGCGGAAAATGAGCTTCCGGCGACCAATCGTCGTCGTCCACGGTCTCCATGTCCGGTTGTTGCGCTGCGCCCTTGAACAGCCACGAAAAGAACCACTTGCAGTAAACGGCCACCGCGACGAGCGGGATGAGATAAAACCAGAAGGGAATGGATTCTTGCGGATTGTTGATGGCCTGAACTGCTTCGGGACTCCGGGCACCGGCACCCTCGGCGAAGACACCGATGGCCTGTCCACCGACCGCATGGTATCCAATGGCCAGTCCGCCCTGCGCGTTGTAACCGAGGGCAAGTCCGCCCATCGCATGTCCGCCCGCGGCCAATCCTCCATTGGCATACAGGCCAACCGCAAAACCGCCCGTGGATATTCCACAACCTAGGGCGGCCCCGCCAAAGGCAAGTAACAAGCCCAGACTTACACCACCGAATGAGATCAAACCGGCCGCTACGCCACCAAACGAGATGATTCCACAGGCCACGCCGCCCATGGCAACCACGCCCACTGCCGTGTCACCGATGGCAATGATCCCCTTGGCGACTCGCCGCTTTCCCGTAGCCGGATCGATCCCGTTGGCGATGTGGACCAGCGGTAACCCGAACACGGTGGCCTTCGACCGGAACTCGTAGTTGTGCTGATTGTAAGCCGGCGCGGGATGGTGGATGCTCTCGACATCCGTCTTGACTTGGCCGACCTGTTGGTAGCGGCGCTGCGGATCCTTCTCCAGGGTTCGCAAAACCACCTCGTCGAGCCGCGCATCGACGCCAGCGGTCGCTGACGGAACCGCGAACCGGCCCAGCGGTAATTCGCCCGTTAACAATTCGTAAAACACAACTCCCAGCGAGTAAATGTCGGCTCGATGGTCGACGCCGCGCGAACCTTCGATCTGTTCAGGCGCCATATAGCGCGGCGTGCCCATGACTTGATGTGTGGCCGTTAGCGCGAAGTCGTCGCCTGCTTGCCCAGCCAGTTTGGCCAAGCCGAAATCGGCGACCTTGACGTTGCCCGCCTTGTCCAGCAAGACATTTTCCGGCTTGATGTCGCGATGCACGACGCCCGCATTGTGGGCGAACTGAAGCGCTTCGCAAATTTGCGGGACGATCGCCAGTGCTTCTTCGGCCGCCAACGTCTTGGCTTCAAGTGTTTGGCGCAAGTTCACGCCGTCGACATACTCCATCAACAAAAAGTAATAGCCGCCGGCTTGGCCGCTGTCGTAGACGTTGACGATGTTGGGATGATTCAAACGAGCCAGCGCCCGCGCCTCGCGCGAAAATCGTTCGGCAAAGGCCGGATCGCCCGAGGTTTCCGGCGCGAGTATCTTCAATGCGACCAGCCGGTCAAGCCCGCGCTGCCGCGCTTTGTAAACCGCTCCCATGCCGCCTTGGCCAATCAAATCCAGAATTTCAAGCTGAGGAAAATGCTCGTCGAGTACCCCCGGTTTGGGAGGATTGAAATGGCCGGCGCGAGCGGCTGTTTGGGCAAATCGCGGATCGCCGCCCGAGTTGGCAAAACCGAGGCCCATCACGCACTTCGGACACACGCCTTCCGGGGCGTCCGGAGGCAGCGGACTGGAACATTGCGGACAGTGGCGAATCGTGGACATGCGATCGATCCTGGTCGAAATCGGGGTTTTATTCGGCAGTGCGTTGGCCGTTAGTGATTTCTAACCGGAAATCGCCGGGTGGTTACAGGGATTCCGGATTTTTTTTCAGGCTTCGACCGCCGCAAAAAGCTCCCGCAATTCGTCGTCAATTTCGTCTTCGCTGGCCACCGTTTCGGCGATTTCCTGCCGCAGCAGATCACGGCATCGCTCGCGCATGCGAAACACCGCCACCTTGATCGCGCCTTCGGTCGTCCCCAACTGATCCGCAATCCGCCGATACGGCACGCGTTCGCTGTCGCCACCCAAATAGACTTTGAGGTATTCAAACTGCTCGTTTTTGCCCGCTCTCTCGAACTCTTGGTGCAGTCGATTCATGGCCGTTTCCAGCAAGGTCATCGCCCACCGCCTGAGGAACAGCGATTCCGGCGTGACGTTGTCCGCTGGTTCATGTTGCAGCCGGTCTTCGGCCGCCTCGAAATCCAGGCTCAGCGGCACGACGTCTCCGCCGCGCTTGATCGCCCGAGCATCACGCCACTGATTGTGCAGAAAGTTATTCAGCGCGGCGAGCAGGAACGAGCGGAAACGCCCTCGCCGCTGGTCAGCCTTCTTAAGCCGATCCTTTTCCAGCAGTTCCGTGAAGAAGGCTTGGGTCAAATCCTGCGCCTCGGCCGATTGGTAGCCCTTGCGGCGCACGTAAGCGTAAAGCGGATACCAATAGCCTTCGCACAACGCGGCCAGCGCGCGCCGCGAATGCGTCGACCGCGACCCGGCCGCCAACACGACGGACCAATGCGTGGTGGCGAACCTCGAACCGGAATGAGATTCAGGACCGCTGCTGGAACTTTCAGCCATCCTTGCATTGTAGAGCAATTCGTCATCCAGACTCAAATTGCGACCCAGCGGCGGTCGTCGACCGACCCAAGACGCTACTTCCCGATGCAATACAGTTTTTCGTTCGTCCGCACGAACAAATGCCCCTGAGCGGCGATGATCGACGAACGGACGTTGTCCTTGCCGTCCAGCATTGAAATGTTATTGAGAATCTTGCCATTCTTGGCATCCACAACAACGACATCGGCGTCGAAATTGACGAGATAAAGCTTGCCATCCGCGGCCAGTGGCGAAGCTTCGTAGGTCTTGCGGCCCGGCAGGCGGATGTTCCACTTCACCGATCCGTCTTTGGGGTTCACTCGAGAAAGTTGGCGGTTGTTGCGAACATCACGGAGGATGAAAAAGTCGCCATCGTAGAAGGCCGGAGTTGCCACATCCGACGTCAGAGCCTTGCTTTCCTCGCTGGTCCAAGCCAGACCGCTTTCGCCGAGATTACCATTTTCGCCGGCGCGAACCGCATAAATCGGCGAGCCTTTCGGAGCACATGCCAAGACCACTCCGCCGCCGGCCACGGGAGACGGCACAAGTCGCCAGTGTCCAATTTTTTCCGGGTTCCAATCGCTGGACCGCCATAGTTCTTTTCCGCTCGACGGATCATGGCCCGTAAGGACATCACCACCGGCGACCAGCAACTCGTGGCGCCCGTTGTGCTCAAACGGGACCGGCGTCGCGAAGGACTCGCGAGATTCCGCCACTGCGTCGCTGGGCCGTACATGTCGCCAAAGTTCGTCGCCTGTTTCCGAGTTGAAGGCCAGCAGGAACGATTCGTTTCTCTCGTTGCCCCGGCCCTTCACGGGCGTGTCGCGTTGCAACACCTGCAAAAACAATCGGCCATCGGACAACACCGGGCTGCTGCTGAACGTCCACAAAAACGCGAACGAGCCGTAGTCCTTTTGAATATCGCGCGACCACAGCTTTTTACCCTGGAAATCGAACGCCACCAGGTCACCCGTCCCAAAGAAGAAAACCACCAGCTTGCCGTCGGTGGCCGGTGACGGAGAAGCGAAATTGCTGCGTGTGTCCTGCCGAAGTCCGGTGGCGACCTGATGCTCCCACAATTTCTTGCCCGACTTGCGGTCAATACAAATCGCTTTCAAGCATTCATTTTTCGCGTCGGTGGTGGACACGAACACACGGTCGCCCCATACCACGGGCGTCGCGGCGCTCGCGCCGGGCAGGTCGAAGCTCCAGGCCACGTTTTCAGTGCGGCTCCACTGCACCGGGAGGTTCTTTTCGTCCGTCGAGCCGTTGAAATGGGGGCCTCGCCACTGCGGCCAATTTTCGGCCTGAACCGACGAGGCCACCGACAATACGACCAACAGGATAGGCAGCCAGCACAAGGTTCCGGACAAACGCATGGCAAAAACTCCTCGAAATGGGCGGGATGTTTGGGTGGGACAGCAGAGTCCAGGGAGAGCCGCGGAGGTTTCGATCGGGCGGAACCTGCCGGCGGGTCACCATGTGCTAATCGTTTAGTGTGCTAATAGTTTAGTACCCTAAATCAGGTCATGCCACCGTGAGAGGCATACCGTGAGCGGCATATTGCCAGTAGCCTATTGCGATTTATTGTGAAACCGCATAATTGACAGCCTGCAGCAACCCATCCACTTCCGTTGGAGTCGCGTCATGGACTTCATCAATGACAATCTTGTTTGGATCTTTATTGTCGGAGCCTTGTTGGTTGGCGGCGCGATCGCGCTGGCCGCCTACATGTATGAAAAGAAACGCACGGCCGCCATGGACCAAGCTGCGCAACAGTTAGGCCTGCCGTTTTTCCCCAAAGGCGACATGTCGCTGGTTGAGCAGCTATCGCACTTCAAACTCTTCTCCAAGGGTCGCGCGCGTAAAATCAAGAACATGATTCACGGCGACGCCGGAGCCGTCGAAGTGGGGATTTTTGATTATCAGTACACCATCGGCAGCGGCAAAAACTCGTCCACGCATAAGCAAACTGTCATTACGTTTCGCGACGACCATCTCACGTTGCCGCAGTTCCTGTTAAGACCCGAGGGATTCTTCGACAAAATCGGTGGGATGATTGGCCTACAAGATATCGACTTTGAAACTCACCCGGTGTTTTCGAAGAGTTTTGTCTTGCAAGGCGAGTCGGAAACGCAAATCCGCGAACAGTTCAATCCAGACGTGCTAACATTCTTCGAGGAGAATCAGGGCTGGACCGTCGAAGCCGGTTTGCAGCACTTGACCATCTTCAAGCCCAACAAACGCGTTGCGCCCGAACAAGTCCGCTCGTTCATGGAAGATGCGTTCAAAATTCACGGAGTGCTGAAAGGTTAGCCGTTACGGAGGCTTTCAACTACTTCTTCGAGATCGGCAACCCGAAGTCACCGTTCATGTCACGCCATACGCAGTGGATATGGTTCGCCGGATTGCCCGCCGCGTCGGGCTGGGTGTTCACGAATTCGATAAGAAACGTGGGGCCTTGGATGCGATAGTAATGGCCAATGCCCGGCTTCGTCGGCCCGGCCCAGGCAAAGTGAATGTTCTCGGTGCCCGCTTTGTGAATGGCTCCCAGACGTTGCTTGCGAACATCTTCCGGAACATTGTCGGCGTAGGCTTCGACGAGTTTCCTCAAGGTGTTCTTTTGAGCGTCTTCCAACATGGGGACCGCGATTCCCTCCGCCGCGTCGGTGGGGGGTTGGGGTTCGCCCGCCGCACGGATTTCTCGCGGTGCCTTGGCGGCCAGAATCGCCGATTCGCGCTGTTTGTCGCTCAGTGAATTGACCAGCTTGAAGGCGAGCAATTCTTCGTCGGCCAAAACGCGCGTTCCCTTTTTGATACCATGTCCGCCTCCGTAGTCGGCCATTACTTCGGCCGGATTCGCGGCGAAGAATGTCGGTGTCGAGGAGACGACCTTGTCACCCTCCACGACGAAGTTCAGCGACAAGTGGTGCCCTTCGATGCTCAGCCCCCAGCGACCATCGCCGGCTGGATCGCCAAAGACGGTGTAATAATAACGAAGGTTGTCTCGGATGTTGCCGCCCTTCTTATCCTTTTCCAATTCTTTAAGGACGCTTTCCAGTTCCATGATCGTGACCGACTTGTCATAGCCAACCTTGCTCAGGCATGACTCCAACAGCGCCAAGGCCGCCTTGCGCTGCGCCTTGTTCATGTCGCGGATTTGCAGCCCCTTGCGATGGTCCTTGGGTATGAAGTGCCAATCGACTCGTTTTTCGGAATCGTAGGCCATCGTCGATTGTTCTTGCTGTTCTTTCGACAGGGTCGCCAGGTACTTTCCAGCCGAGGCCGACATGCTCTCGCCCGTGGTCGCTTCCTTTAGATAGGCCCAGCCGCCTGCCGCCACGAGAACGAATAGGGCTAAACAAATTGCGAGATGTTGGCGTTTCATCAATGAAGGCTCCACGTTGGATTGGCGGGGAGGAAGGTGATACTGGGTAACGGCGAGTTTAGTTGCTGGGAACCGGCCAAGCAATAACCCGTCGGCGCGACTCCAAAGCTGGATCGGGCGTGGCTTGTCCAATCCATGCAAGTCGTTTTGTGAAGGGGTATTGATGCTTGGTGTTGGCTCGGAAAAGGATCGCCAGCACTATTTCCGCAACGGGCTGCCGAAACCCAGTTCGTATCCGTCCGGATCACGGAGGTAAAACTCCCGCATTCCGTAGTCGGTGTCCTCGATGCCTCCCACCGCAACGCCCGCATCACTCAGCCGCTGTCGCATTTCGTCGGCGTCGCTCACATAAAAATAGAGCACGACGTCCTGATAGCTGCCGCGCTGTCGCCGCTCTTCGCTGGTGGCGTGTTGGAGTTCGTTCAGCATCAAGGCGATTTCGCCTCGTTCCAGATAGGCCCAACGCATCCGACCGCCGTCTTCCCAATGATGGGCTACCTTGAAGTCGAGCCGGTCGCGATAGAAATCGATACTGCGACTGACATCTTCCACGTTGAGAAGCGGAGCCAGGCGTTCGATGCTCATCGGCTTGTGGTTCCCTCAGTCGCCGTGCGTGAGTTCTTTTCCCCAGTGCATCGCAAGCACAAGGCTGGATTATTCACCACGGGAGTCAATAACGGGACTGGCTCCGAGTTCATTGTGTTTCCGCGGCGGTGTAGGGGACACAACTCGGTGCCTGTCCCATGATTGACGGCTCACCGAATAGGCCGTTCACAAAATGGGACAGGCACCGAGACATCCGCCTCAACTCCGCATCCCAATCCAACTTGGCTCGGAGCCAGTCCCATTTTGTGAACTACTCGTGAATAATCCCGGCTAGCCAAAGATCTCTGTCAGCACACGACCGTTCTCGACGAGCGGATGTGGCCGATTTTCAGCATTGGGGATCCGCGAGTGATGGTCGATACCCAACGCGTGATAAATCGTGGCGGCAAGATCCTCGGGCCGAGTTGGTTCGCTCGTCGCATAGCTGGCGTGCTTGTCGGTCTGTCCATGGACCACGCCGCCTCGAACTCCCGCGCCGGCGATCACGGCCGGGAACAACTGGCTCCAGTGGTTGCGTCCCCACGACTTGTTGCCTTTGGGCGTGCGTCCCATTTCGCCCACGCAGACGACCAACGTTTCGTCGAGCATCCCTTTTTGTTCAAGATCTTCCAGCAACGTGGCCAACGCCGAATCGAGACTGGGCAGCAGATGTTTTTTGACGTCATCGCTGTTGCGGTGCGAATCCCAACTGTAACCGTCAACGCAGTCGTAATGCACGGTCACGAACCGCACGCCCGCTTCCACCAGACGCCGCGCCATGAGCGTCGATTGGCCGAACAGATTGCGGCCGTAGCGATCGCGGACCGAGGCGGGCTCCTTGGTGATATCAAATGCCTGTCGCGAACGCTCGGAAGCGACCAAGGAGAAAGCTCGTTCGCGAAACTTGTCATACGAATTCAACGTGCGATTTTCATCCAGATTGACAAGTTGGCGATTGAACTGTTCCAGCAGCGATTGACGTTGCCCGACGCGGTCCAGCGTGATGCCGTCTTGCAATCCGGTTCCCGCAATCCGGTAGGTCAGTTCTTCGTCGGTGCACGCGCGCCAGTAGGGATTATCTTTGGCGTCGCGCTTGTCGATGCGCGTCGTCAGCGGATTGTAGGCCGCGCCCAACCATCCGGCTGTTTCGCCGGGCCGCTTGAGCTGGACGGAATAGTTCTGCAACCGGCCCAGCGAATTGGGCAGCACGACATAAGTGGGCGTGTCACTTAGCGCGCCGCCCGGTGCTTGCTGCGAAAAGTATTTCACCACCGAGCCCATCGAGGGCCAGTCCTTGGGCGTGACGTTAAAGCCTCCGCCGATGGGCACATGCCAACGATGGCCGGTTTGGATGTAGTGTCCGCCGCCGCTGTGGTCGTTGAAGTCGTGCGACATCGTGCGAACCACGGCGTACTTGTCGCTGACCGCGGCGCAACGGGGCAGGTGTTCGCCAATTAGCAAGCCCGGCGTCTTCGAGGCGATGGGCTTGAACGGGCCGCGTATTTCGGCCGGTGCCTCCGGCTTTAGATCAAAAGTCTCTAGCTGACTTGGGCCGCCGAACAAAAACATAAAGATCACGGATTTGGCCCGCGCGCCGGAAAGCGGTGCCGAACCGCGTGCCTCTTCGGCGGCCAACAGCTTGGGAAGGGTCAGTCCCAGCAGTCCCGCTCCACCTGCTTGCAAGATTTGCCGGCGATTGGTGCGGCCATTCGGTTGGAGCGAGGAACCGAAAATACTCAACATGGTCGAAAATCCTGATGTTCTGAAGTCGTGGCAGCGTAGCGGATATTGTCCAACATGTTTCGTGCAAGTTCCAGTTCATTTTTCGGCACGCTGCGGTGCCCGCCGCCCTCGATTTCCGCCACCCGTGGCTGGCGGACGCTATGATGATGGTATTACGACTAAAACAAAAGAGGGTGATTTCATGTCGCGAATCGTTGTAAACACATGGTTGCTGGTGTTGCTCGTTGGCTCCACGGCAGCGGCTGACAAACCGTTTCCCGCGCACCGCGTCGTCGGCAACACCTATTATGTCGGCTCGGATGCCTTGGCGATCTACCTGATTACGACGCCCGAGGGCCATATCCTGATCAACAGCGGATTCGAGGAGACCGTGCCGTTGATCCAAGCTTCAGTCGAATCGCTGGGGTTCAAAATGTCGGACGTGAAGATTCTGCTGGAAAGCCACGCACATTCCGATCACGTTGCCGGACACGCACGGTTGCAGAAGTTGACCGGAGCAAAAGTTTTCGTCATGCGCGGCGACCACTCAGTAATCGCATCCGGCGGGCAAGGACAATATTTGTATACCGACAGCCGCTGGCCGCCTTGCGAAGTGGATCGCGTGCTGGACGATGGCGACGAAGTGAAGTTGGGCGGCACGACATTGGTCGCGCACCTGACGCCCGGCCACACGCGCGGTTGCACAACTTGGGCCTGGCAAGCAGCCAAGGGCGACAAGAAATATGACGTCGTGGTGATTGGCAGCCCGAATGTGAATCCCGGGTATCGGCTGGTCGACAATAAGGACTATCCCAACATCGCCAACGACTTCGCCAAATCGTTCGCCGTGTTGAAGAAGCTGCCCTGCGATTTTTTCCTCGGCGCGCACGGCAACTACTACGGTATGCACGCCAAGTTCGATCGCGTGAAGAAATCCGACACAAGCCCGTTCATCGATCCTAAAGGGTATCAAGCCTATGTCGCCGAAAAGGAACAGGCCTACCTGACGAAGCTCGCCGAGCAATGGGCCGAGCAAGCCAGTGGCATCAACGCCGCGCTCGAACCGTTCGTACGGCGGCGGGAACTGGCCGGCGCGGTAGCATTCGTTGCCGATAAGAATCAAGTACTCGGCCACGTTGCCATCGGATACGCCGACATCGCCGCGAAACGGCCGATGCGGCCCGATTCGCTGTTCTGGATTGCATCCCAATCTAAACCGATCACGGCCACGGCGCTGATGATGCTGGTGGACGAAGGTAAGGTCAAGGTCGCCGACCCGGTGGAAAAGTACTTGCCCGAATTTCGTGGACAGATGGTGGTGGCGGAGCAAAGCGACAAGCACGTGTTACTGAAGAAGCCGGCCCATCCGATCACGGTGAGCAACGTGCTGTCACACACCAGCGGCTTACCCTTCCGCTCGGCGTTGGAAGTTCCCACACTGGATCGGCTGCCGCTGGCCGATCGCGTTCGCAGCTATGCCATGACGCCGCTGGATTTCGAGCCCGACACAAAATATCTGTACAGCAATGCCGGCATCAATACCGCCGCACGGATCATCGAAGTGGTGACGGGCAAGTCGTTCGAGCGCTTCCTCGACGAACGGCTGTTCAACCCCCTGGGAATGAACGACACGACGTTCTGGCCCAATGAGGCCCAAGCAGCGCGTGTCGCCAAATCGTATAAGCCTGGCGCGAACAAGACCGGCTTGGAAGCCACGACGATCAGCCAGATTCAATATCCGCTGACCGACCGTGAAAATCGCTACCCGATGCCGGCCGGCGGTTTGTTTTCTTCGGCTAGGGATCTCTCCCGCTTCTATCAGATGCTTGCGAATGATGGGGAACTTGACGGTCGACGGTATCTATCGAAAGCCGCCGTCCAGCAGTTGACCAGCAAGCAGACTGCGGATGGCGTTTCCAAGGAATATGGTTTCGGTTTCTCTACCGGCGGAAACCGATTCGGCCACGGCGGTGCCTATTCCACGAACTCCTACTTCGACCGCGAACACGGGCTGATCCTCATCTGGCTGGTTCAACATGCCGGCTTTCCCGGCAAGGGTGGCGAGAGCCAGGAGGCGTTTCGCCGCGCGGCGCTGGAAACATTTTCGCGAAATTGAATTCCGTGAACCGACGCCGGTGGAACTTTCGACCACGACCGGGGGACGGTAGACTATCTTGGCAGAGAAACGCGTTCCGTCCTGCCGCTGATCAAGACCCGCCGACCGTTACCCACCATGTTCTTCACCACATCTTTCGCCAATTCATTCACCATGCCGCGAATCGCTTGGCTTCAAGCGGTACTCCCATTCGTCGTCCTTGTTTCAGGCGTGACGAGGGCGGATGACGATTTTCGCCAGCGAGTGATTCCGTTCGTGAAAGAATACTGCGTCCAGTGCCACAACGAAGAACGGTCCGAAGGCGAACTGAATCTGGCGCGTCATACGACGATCGACGCGTTCAGTGAACATTTTCGTCCGTGGGAACATGTCATAACGTTCCTTGAAAAGAAGGAGATGCCGCCGGAACAGGCGAAGCAGCCGACGGCCAAGCTGCGTGGCGAAATCGTGACCACGTTGGAGCGTCTGATGACGCGGGAAGCGCGAAAGTTAGCAGGCGATCCGGGAGCCGTCTTGCCACGACGGCTGAGCAACGCCGAGTACAATTTGACGATTCGCGATTTGACCGGCATCGACATTCGGCCGGCCCGCTCGTTTCCGGTCGATCCCGCGTCGGGCGAAGGATTCAACAACACGGGCGAGGCGCTGACGATGTCGCCCAGCTTGTTTAAGAAGTATTACGCCGCGTCCCAGCACGTCGCCGACCATTTGCTGCTCAAACCAACAGGGTTCGAGTTTGCACCGTATCCCGTGGTAACTTACGCCGACCAGAAGAAGTATTACGAACGGGCCATCATCGATCTCTACAAGCGGCACGACGTCCGTTATGAGGATTATCTAACCGCGGCCTGGTCGTTTCACCATCGATCCTCGGAACCACGAGCAACGACTATCGAGCAATGGGCCGGCGAGCGCAGCCTGAGTCCGAAATACCTGGCGCGGCTTTGGAAGACGATAGAAGCCAGCGCCGATGACAAGTTCTTTCTCGGCTGGCTCGGGCAGCGTTGGAAGGCCATCGCATCGCTGGAAAATCCGAGTGAGGCGGCGAATCAAATCAAGACACTGGCCGACGACATCCGGCGGCTGAGTATCGCGCTGTGTCCGCAAGAGACAAAGGCCATCGTGTCCAATGCCGGCAACCCGCCCATTTTCCACACGGACCGACGCCGCAAAACGGCCAACCAGCGCGACACGTTCAATGAAGATCTAAACACGAGCAAGCGGATTCAACGGAGTCTCCAATCTTTGTTGAAGCAGTATGGCTTGCCGGCGGTCGAGTCGGGGCAGCCGATCGCCGACGAATTACGACAGTCGGGCCAGGCGTTTTGTGCGCTATTCCCCAACCGCTTCGTCTATGTTGACGATACTCGTGGGCTATCGGCCGGCTTTCACCTGATCGAAGGCTTCTTCCGCGACGATCGGCCACTGTGCAAGCTGGTACTCGACGGCAAGCAAAATCAGGAACTGAATCGACTGTGGGACGAGTTGTATTTCAGCACGGGCATCATGGAGAAGTTGCTGCGCGGGTTCGTATTCTTCGAACGGTCCGAGCGGAATTTCATGAAGCACTCGGATTTCGATTCCATCAAGGAAGAAGACCCGAAGCTGGTTGAAGACGCGGCGATCGTGCGGTTTCGGGACATCTACTTGCGGCTGTCCCGAGTCAGGTCGACTGGCGCGGAGCTTGAGGAACATCCGATCTTCGTATTCTTTGAAGCGATTCGTGGCGGCCTGAAGAAGCGTGCCGAGCAATTGGCGCAAGCCGAGCCCGTCTATCTTCGGCAGATCGAAGCATTTGCACGGTTGGCTTACCGGCGACCGCTGACCAGCCGCGAACGGGATCAACTCAGGACGTTCTATCGGGAAGCGTGTCGCCAGCCGGAGTTCGGCGTCGAGCATGCGGTGCGTGCCTCGGTGATTCGACTGCTCGTGTCGCCGCATTTCTGTTACCGCATGGCCGCGCCGCCAGAGGGCGATTCGGTCAAGCCGCTGCCCGACATTGGGCTGGCTTCGCGGCTGAGCTACTTTCTTTGGTC
This sequence comes from Planctomycetota bacterium, assembly GCA_029259935.1. Next base: position 13,570 of record JAJDEH010000432.1, on the reverse strand, counting down.
GTCGATGCCGGACGCCGAACTGCTGGCCTTGGCCGAAGCGGGCAAGCTGCGGGATGAAGCCATCCTGCGCAACCAGATGCGGCGTATGTTGCAGGATCCCAAGGTCGACGGCTTCGCGCTGGAGTTTTTTGGCCAATGGTTAGTCTACCGCGACTTTCTCCAACAGGAGTCGGTGAACCGGACCGTCTTTCGCGACTTCGACGACGCATTGAAGCAAGCGATGTTTGAAGAGCCGACGCGCGTGATTACGAACTTGATCCAAAGCGACCGGCCGGTAAACGACCTGCTAAGTAGTGATACGACATTCGTCAACGAACGGCTGGCGAAGCACTATGGCGTCGAGTTCAATGGTTCCGAGGGCGAGTGGGTTCGCGTCGACGACATGCGGCGGCGGGGACGCGGCGGCCTGTTCGGCATGGCGGTGTTCTTGACCAAGAACTCACAGCCGGAGCGGACCAGCCCCGTGAAACGCGGATTCTGGGTGTTCCACAAAGTGCTGGGCGAACACATCCCACCACCTCCGCCCGACGTCGCCGTACTGCCGGCCAAGGAGACCGATACCGGTGGCAAGACAGTCCGCGAGTTGCTTCAACTTCACACCGACGACGTCAAGTGCGTCCGTTGTCACCAACGCTTCGATCCAATCGGCCTGGCGATGGAAGGATTTGATCCGATTGGGCGAAGTCGCGGCAAGGATCTGGCCGGAAGGGCTATCGACAATGTGGTTCATTTGCCGAATGGTAAAGAAGTGCGCGGCGTACCCGAATTTGCCGAATACCTTGTGACACACCGCAAGGACCAGTTCGCGAGGACCCTGTGCCGCAAGCTTCTGGGGTACGCTCTGGGACGTTCCTTGCTGTTGCCGGATCAGCCGCTGTTGGAGAAAATGGAGACCAACTTAAGGAAAAATGACTACCGATTCGAACCGTTATTGGAGACAGTCGTCTTCAGCCCGCAATTTCGCAATCAACGTTGTCGCGATTTCAATATCGCCCGCTTTCGTGCTGAATCTCAGGGAGAATGAGAATGAACGCCGATCACAACCTTTCACGCCGCGTGCTACTCAAGGGACTTGGCATCACGGTCGCCTTGCCGTGGTTGGAATCCGCGCAAGTGTGGGCCGGCGAATCGGCGGTCACGCGCACTAAGTCGCCGCGGCGATTTGCGTGCATGTTTATCGGCGACGGCATCTCACCACCGCACTGGTGGTCCAAGGGAAACGGCGCGGACATGGAACTGGGCCCCAGCTTGGAAGTGCTGGAGCCGTACAAGGAAAAACTCAACGTCATCAATGGCTTGTTCAACCGCCACGGTTCGGGCGGCCATGCAAAGTGTACCGGCAACATTCTGTCTGGAGCCCAACTGAAGCGCGGCCGTGAAATTCTGGGCGGAGTCAGCATGGACCAGTTGCTGGCCAAACGCTTCGAGGACGAGACATTCGTTCCTAGCTTGGTGCTGGGCTGTGAGCAACCTGTCAGCGGCTTTCATGAAAGCCAATATTCGATGGTCTACGCGTCGCACATTTCGTGGCGGACTCCGAGTTCGCCGGTGCCGATCGAATTGTATCCATCATTGGCCTTTGACAGCTTGTTTGGAACTCAGTCAGGCGGCTTGCAGGCCAGCATCCTTGATCATGTGCGTGAGCAAGCCAACGATCTGAAGCGGCAAGTGAGTGGCGCTGACCGAGTGAAGATCGACGAATACTTGACGTCGGTTCGCGAGACCGAGCAGCGGCTGGAGAAGCTGAACCGTCAGCAAGTGGAAGCGGTGCCGGCCGAGAACTTGAAACGCCCGCCCGCCGGACAACCGGACGACTTTCGCCAGTACGCCCGCTTGATGTGCGACATCATTGCGATGGCCTTTCAAACGGATCGCTCGCGGATCGCCACATTGCTGCTGTCGCGCGACCTGTCCGGTCAAGTTTACCCATTCCTCAATGTCCGCGACGATCATCACAGTTACTCGCATCGAAATACCAAACCCGAATACCAGTCGATTGTGAAGTGCCATGTCGAACAGTACGCCTATTTGATTCGCCGCCTGTCCCAAATGCAGGAAGGCGACGCCACGGTGTTGGACAACTCGTGCTTGATGTTTGTTTCCGAACACTGGAATGCACACAACGGCAAGCGGGTCCCCTGCGTTTTGGCGGGTGGATTGGGCGGGGCGATGAAGACCGGCCGTTCGCTCGATTACCTCAATGCCGGTGACGACAACCGCCAGCTCTGCAGCTTGTACCTGTCGTTGATGGATCGGATGGGACTAGAGCTGTCCGAGTTCGGCGACGCGACCGAACGCCTGTCGGGTGTCTAAATCAGCGTCGCGGCGCTAGCCGGCCTTGCTCGCCGCCTGCCCGCCCGGGTTGTGAGCAGGTCCCCTCGCGGAGCGGACGGATTTCCGTTAAGGTGAGTGGAGTGATTGAATCACTGCCGGCCAGATTCAGATTCCTACCTCGCTGGGCTCGCTAATCTCCGCCCACCGATTCCTGAACAGTACCTGACGCGTTCGATCATGTTTTGCAAGTGGCTATGGCAATTTGAGTTGCCGGGCTAGCGCCTGTCGGTTTGACAATAGCCAAGGCTTGCGCCGTTGTTCGTCCGCGATTTCACTCCAGGTAAAACGCCATTTGAACGATGTCACGGCTGGATTTCGATCTGGCAGGTGCGGAACTTGTGTTCCGGTAGACGACTTTTCCGCGGTAGTCGTCCGTCCAAATGGACTTTTAGGAAGATTCAGGTAAATCCATGATCAAGTCAGAAGTCGACGCTACGTCGGGAGACGCTACGTCGGGGGACATCACGTCGGGGGACATCACGTCGGGGGACACCACGTCGGGGGACACCACGTCGGAGGACATCACGTCGGAGGACACCACGTCGGAGGACACCACGCCGGAGGACACCACGCCGGGAGACATCACGTCGGGAGACATCACGTCGGGAGACACCACGTCGGGAGACACCACGTCGGGGGATGCCGAAGCAGCAATTCAAACACCCGAGAACGAACCCGCGGAAGTCGCCGCGCCAACAGGGTTCCGTTCTCTCGGGCTTGACGACGCGCTCATCACCGCGGTCGAGAGTTTTGGATACACAACACCGACGCCGATTCAGGCTCAGGCAATTCCCTTGTTGGCCGCGGGCCGCGACGTCCTCGGCCAGGCACAGACCGGCACCGGCAAGACCGCGGCCTTCGCGCTGCCGTTGCTCCAGCGAATTGATCTGTCCAAAAAACGGCCACAGGTTCTCGTGCTCGCGCCGACACGCGAACTGGCAATCCAAGTCGCCGAGGCATTTGAGAAATACGCCAGCGGCATGCGCGGGTTGCGGGTGGTCCCAATTTATGGCGGACAAGATTATCAAGTTCAGTTTCGGCAGCTTGATCGAGGCCCTCAGGTTGTCGTCGGTACTCCCGGCCGCGTGATGGACCACATGCGGCGCGGTTCCTTGAAGCTCGACGGTCTTCAGTGTCTGGTGCTAGACGAAGCCGACGAAATGCTTCGAATGGGCTTTGCCGAGGATGTCGAATGGGTACTCACGCAGGCTCCCGCGAAACGGCAAATGGCTTTGTTCTCGGCCACCTTGCCGCAACCGATTCGCCAGATCGCTCAGAAACACCTCAAGGACCCGGCCGAAATCACGATTGCGCAGCGCACCGCGACCGCCGACACCGTACACCAGCGTTACATCGTTGCCGCGCCTTATAATAAGCAAGGCGCATTGGCACGTATCCTGGAAGCGGAACCGACCGACGGCGTTCTCGTTTTCGTCAAAATGCGCAGCACCACGGAACCGCTCGCCGAGTATTTGTCCCGGGCCGGTTTGAAAACCGCCGCCCTCAATGGCGACGTCCCCCAAAAGCAGCGCGAGCGGATTGTCGAAAGCCTGCGATCGGGCAGAGTCGATGTCATTGTGGCCACCGACGTCGCCGCCCGCGGCCTGGACGTGCAACGCGTCAGCCATGTTATCAATTATGACTTGCCGCATGACAGCGAAGCCTATGTCCACCGAATCGGCCGCACCGGCCGAGCGGGCCGTAGCGGCGAGGCGATTTTGTTTGTGAGTCCGCGTGAACAGCGTTTTCTGAAGCGGCTGGAATATGCGACGCGGCAGACGATCGAACCCATGGAGTTGCCGTCGAATCGCGCCATCAACAAGCAACGGATCGCCCGCTTCCATGAGAGGATCACCGAGGGGTTGGCCTCCAAGCAAATCGAAACGTTTCAGTCCATCGTCGAGCAATACCAGCGAGAGAACGACGTCCCATTGGAACTGCTGGCCGCCTCGCTGGCGATCCTTGCCAACGACGGAACGTCGCTGCTGGTGAAGGACAACATCACGCAGGCCAGTTTCACCAGCGATTCACGTGGCAAGCCTAGCGACAATCGTGGCCGCTCCCGAAAACGAGAGTTTTCAAGTGCAGGTGACCGTCGCTCCGGCGGGCATCGTTCCAATGCCGATATGGAGACCTACCGCATCGAAGTCGGTCGAAATCACCAAGTGCAACCCGGCAATATTGTCGGCGCGATCGCCAACGAAGCAGGCATCGGCAGCGATGCGATTGGCAAGATCAAGATCTTCGACCGCTTTAGTACCGTTGATCTTCCGGTGGGATTTCCGCAAGGCTTGCTGGCAACTCTTCAAGATGTCTCCATCGCCGGACGTAAGCTCCATATTTCTCGCATGGACGATTCGCGGCCCACGCGTGCTCATGACAAAGATGGCAAACGGCCCTACAAAAAACCGTACAATAAATCGAAGTCGAAGCCGAAGGCAAAACACCGCCCGAAGGCCTAACAGGACTGAAAGCGAGACACCCATTTCCATGGCCAGAGTGGCTGGTTGGAGAAGCGATGGAGAGCAAGCCCTTCGAGTGCTTTGATCTTGATCAGGCGGTCAAAGAGATCGCGGCTTCCTTAAAAGTCGCGAGCGGCCAAGTTCGCGCGACGATCGAGTTGTTGGACGCCGGCAACACGATTCCCTTTATCGCGCGGTATCGAAAAGAGGCCACGGATGGCTTGGACGAAATCGCGCTGCGGGCAATTGAGGACTCGCTTGGCAAAGCTCGTGAGTTGGCTCAGCGGAAGACGACCATTCTGAAAACAATCGACCAGCAAGATCTGCTGACCGACGACCTGCGTCGCCAGATTGAAGCCTGCAGCGACAAGCAGGCGCTAGAAAACTTATACTTGCCGTTCAAGCCAAAACGGCGTACCAGGGCATCTGTCGCGCGCGAACGTGGCTTGCAGCCGTTGGCCGATTTGCTGCTGCGGCAGGAAAAGTTGAATCGGCCACAAGGCGAAGTGCTGCGGCCATTCGTGAATCCGGAAAAAGAGGTACCGGACGCGGACGCCGCCCTGCAAGGCGCGCGTGACATTGTGGCCGAACACTGGTCGGAAGACGCGCGGACACGCGATTGGCTTGTCGAGCAAGCAGCCGGATACGGCCAAATCGCCTCCCAAGTCAAACGTGGCAAGAAGGACGAGGCCAGCAAGTTTGAAATGTACTTCGACCACCGCGAGTCCCTTAAACGGGTACCCTCGCACCGTTTGCTGGCGATGAAACGTGGTGAAGCCGAAGGGTTGTTGCGCATCGGCATCAAGCTGGATGATGAGTTCATATTACGTAGGCTCAAACCACAATTGGCCCACAATCGACAATTTGAATTCCACCGTGAATTGGTCGCGACCGTGGAAGACTGCTACGAGCGGTTGTTGTTGCCGGCCGTCGAATCGTCGGTGCTGCAGGGCCTGAAGGAAAAGGCGGACGAAGAAGCGATCGCGGTGTTTGCTAAAAATATGCGAGAATTGCTGCTCGCTCCGCCCGCGGGCCCGAAGGTGACCATTGGCGTCGACCCGGGCTTTCGCACTGGCTGCAAAGTGGCCGTGGTCGACGGGACGGGAAGGTTCATCGACAGCACGACGATCTATCCCACGCCGCCCCGGAACGATATCGAAGGCGCGGGAAAGACGCTGCGGGACTTGATCGCCAAGCACGACGCCAAGCTGATCGCCATCGGCAATGGAACTGCCTCGCGAGAAACGGATGCTTTTGTCGCCGATGTGCTGCGCTCGAATGACTTGGACGTTACGAAGGTCACCGTCAGCGAATCCGGAGCGTCGATTTACTCGGCGAGTGAACTTGCCGCCCATGAGTATCCCGAGTTGGACGTCACCGTGCGCGGTGCCATCAGTATCGCCCATCGATTGCAGGATCCGTTGGCCGAACTGGTTAAGATCGATCCAAAGTCCATCGGTGTCGGCCAGTATCAGCACGACGTCAATCAGACGCTGCTGCGAAAAAGCTTGGGGCGCGAAGTCGAATCGTGTGTCAATTCGGTCGGCGTGGATGTGAACATGGCCAGCGCGCCGTTGCTGTCACATGTGGCAGGTATCGGTCCGAAGTTGGCCGAGCGAATTGTGGAATACCGCGATTCCCACGGCCGTTTCGAGACTCGCGAGCAGCTTTGCAAGGTACCGAAGCTAGGACAAAAAGCTTTCGAACAAGCGGCCGGCTTCTTGCGGATTCGCGATGGCAGTCAACCGCTGGACAATTCGTCCGTGCATCCGGAGAGCTACTACGTTGTCAAGCGGATGGCGAGTCAAATGAAGATCGCGACATCCGGTCTGGTTGGAAATGCGTCGCTGGCCGAAAAGCTGAATCCCGAGGACTTCGTCGACGACCAAGTGGGGCTACCCACGATTCAGGATATTTTGGCTGAGCTGGCCAAACCGGGCCGAGACCCGCGCAGCGAATTCCGAGCGGTCAAATTCACCGAGGGCGTTAACGAATTGGAAGATTTGCGTGAAGGCATGATCCTGGAAGGCGTCATTACCAACGTCACTCGCTTCGGAGCTTTCGTCGACCTCGGCGTTCATCAAGACGGATTGATTCACATCTCGCAACTTGCGGATAAATACGTTGAAGACCCCAGCGACGTGGTCACGGTGGGCGACGTGGTTCGCGTCAAAGTATTGGAAGTTGATCCGGACAGACGGCGCATCGCCGTTTCCCGAAAAACGGCACTTGGGCCTGCTGCCAGCTAATTAGCGCAATTCTGGCTGCCTGGTTACAATAGTTCGTGGAAGTCGCAAGAATTCGCCCTACCGAGCGAATACTTGCGAGTCAGACAGTTTCTTGTGTAGACGCCGCCGAGTACTCGTCTTACCCGATAACGAAAGACCCGATGTCGAATCCTTATCAATCGCCGCAGTCCGACAAGAATCCTCAGGCCCCACAGCTACCGGTGGAAGTTCGCCGCGTCGCCGTGCGGCCTCTTCAACGCTTGACGGAAGCCAAGCAATTTTTGGGCGAGCAGTACTGGCTGTTCGTTGGGATTTGCCTGGTGGGAATGCTGCTGGGCAACACCGTGGCGATCGTACTCATGGGGCCGATGATGTGCGGGATGTACCTCTGCTTCTTACAGCATGAGAAAAACCCGCCCGCGAGATTTGAACAACTAATTCAGGGGTTCAATTATTTTCTCGAGGCATTCTTGGCGATGCTGATGATCACCGTCGTCAGCCTGATTGTGGTGATTCCGTTTTATGCCGTGATGATGTGTGGCTTCTTCGGCATGATGGCGGCGGGCGACAACCCGGATACCGTAGCGCCTTTCATGGTGATCATCATGGGTTTGGGTTATGTCGTCTTCATTATTCTCATCTTCGCCATCAGTGTCCCGTTCACTTTTGTTTTTCCGTTGATCGTGGATCGCCAAATGAAAGCGTTCGACGCAATCAAGACAAGCTGGGCGGGTGCCAAAGCCAACTTCGCCGGCCTGTTTGGTATGTACCTCTTACATGGCTTTCTCAGCGTGCTCGCTGCCTGTGCGTGCTACTTTCCGGTTTTCTTGCTCCTGCCGCTCTGCATTGGATCGATCTGGTTGCTTTATCGCGAGATCTACCCAACGGACCCGGGAAAGCCGCTTCCGGTTCCCAAACCGAGTGTATAGCCGAGTGCGAATGGGGCTCACGTTGTTCGACCCCAGCCACCTAGCCGCGAACAAAACGCAACGCCATGATCGCAGAGCGATCAGCGACTATGCGGCATCCAGATTGTCGAAATACAATCTTGCTTCTTCCATGCTCGCCGGAGTTGTTCCGAGTCGCTCAGCTTCGGGATCGGGCTGCGGCATGGCATTGTGCAGTTCCCACAGACGGGCCTGCTTCATGAATGAGTAGAAGCCCGACAACATGGAAATCTGCAAGCCGATCTGTCCTTCCAGGATTCCCAATTGCAGGATGTAATCGCGCAGGAATCGCAACGGCGGATTCATCAGCAGACGCCAGTAGCTTGGCCGCCGACCGCGCTGGTACCAAACTTGGGCTTGGACTTTTGTGTAGCGGTCGAACTTCTTGAAGAACTGGTCATAGGACCAATAGGTATAGTGTTCCAGCTTGTGTTTGAGGCTGCCTACATTGCCGGTGGAGACGGCGACCTCGGCGTGATCGTTGGGGCCGATGTAGCTGGCTTTGTCGCGATGGAAAAATCGTAGGCAGCAGTCGTTGGTCCAGCCGCAAGTCCAGGTGTAATGTCCCATGAAATGGTTCTTGCGATACACCCAATAGCCGTCCTTGGGTGGTCCCGCTGCCAACTTTTCCATCACTTCCTTGGCCATTTCGGGGCTCACGCGTTCATCCGCGTCCAGCAGCAAGACCCATTCGTGGCTGGCTTGCGGAATGGCCCAGTTTTTGAAATCGCCTGAATGAATGTATTCGCGCTCGATGATCCGGCAGCCGCCGATTTCGCGGACAATGTCGAGAGTGCCGTCGGTGGAACCGGAATCGGCGATCAGGATCTCGTCGGCGATGCCTTGAAAGCTTTCAATGCAGGGGCGAATGTTCTTCCGTTCATCTTTGCAAGGAACAAGGCAGGTGAGTTTCTGTCTCATGGGATTTGCTCTCGCTGTGGAAGCTGAGCGCGGATTTAGGCCGCGCGGGTCTTTGCAAAGTGGATGCTGGACGGCCGGTCGGCCGGCGATGGGTACAAAGCGGGCGGCTGGGGCGACGGGTTCACGGATTGCTCGACGATCGTCAAGGGACGGCGTTTGACTTGTTGATAAATGCGGCCGATGTACTCGCCGATGATTCCTAGAAACATCGAGGTCGTTCCGAGCGATAACAGCATGAGCACGGTCAAGGTGGCAAAACCGGCCGGCCAATCCGCGCCGCTCAGGCGGCCCAGCATATAGGCGATCATCGTCAGCACCGAAGCGATCGAGACCAGGAAGCCGGTCAGCGTTGCGAGCCGCAACGGGAGCAACGAATGATTGACGATTCCGTCGGTGGCCAGTCGAAACAGATCGCGCAGCGAAAACTTGCTGCGGCCTTTGACCCGTTCGGATCGGTCGTAGGGAATGCCGACCTGTTCAAAGCCCATCGCGGCGATCGTGCCGCGCAGGTACGGGTGCTGGTCGTCGATCTGCCCGAGCAGGTCGAGCACGCAGCGGTCGACCAGGCGGAAGTCGCCGGCGTCATGGGGCAATTTGTCTTCGCTCAACAGATCGATGGTGCGGTAGAAGGCTTTTCGCAGCCAGGTGATCCAGATGGCTTCGTGGCGGCGACGCCGAATGCCGTAAACAACTTGGAAGCCTTCGTTCCACTTTTCCAAGAACTGCGGAATCAAGTCGGGCGGATCTTCCAGGTCGCAATCCAGTTGAATGGCCGCGTCGCCCGAGGCGAGTCGAAATCCGGTCAGAATCGACTTTTGAAATCCGTGATTTCGGGCAAAACGAAAGACGCGAATCTTCGGATTGTTAGCCGCCAGAACGCGCAGCTTTTCAAAAGAAGAATCGGTGCTGTGGTTGTCGGTGAAAATCAATTCGTAGTCGTATTCTTCACGCACCGACTCCATGACTTGCCGCACGGTGAAGACACAGCGGTCGATGTTTTCCTGTTCGTTGTAAACAGGAACCACGATGCTGATCAGCAGTTTGCGGTTGGCCGGGGATTGCCTAATCATGGGAGGGCTGCGGACGACTTTTCATGAGAGGCCCTTGCTAGTGGCGCATCACTAGCAGGCAGGAGACGAGGGAGAATATTAAGCTCGTGGATTTGTGTCAACGGCAGTAGCGGAGGAAGAATGGGCGGGCTGCGTGGCTAATGTCGTCTTGTCGATCCGCGGGGGCTTTCGTAAAGTCCCGCTGCCTGGGCCGATGGAGGACAGGCATTTGTAGCTTTTGTAGGCCGGATCAAGCGAAGCGCCGCTCCGGCAGTCCCCAGTTCTTCCTGAAATCGTAAATGCCGGAACGTCGTCGCTTCGCTCCTCGGTCCGGCCTACTCCAGCGAAAGCCACGGCATGAAGAGTCTTCTCAAACACCCTTGGTGTTATTTGCTGTTTCAGACTCTGACCGGTGCCACGCGGTCCCGTAAATGGTGCATCGACCATTACGCACGGCCACTCGCCGGTGAACGAGTTTTGGACGTGGGTTGCGGACCTGGTTTCGTGGTCGACTTTCTTCCCGAAGTCGACTACGTGGGCTTTGATATCGACCAGGCCTATATTCAGCACGCTGAATCTCGCTATGGCGATCGGGCCGAGTTTCACTGTCTGGAATTCACCGAAGAACACGCGGACGATTTTGGCCAGTTCGACCTCATCATGCTCAACGGCGTTCTGCATCACCTTGATGACAACAGCGCGGCCAACCTGCTGCAACTCTTGAATCGATGTCTTGCACCGCAAGGACGATTGATGACCTTGGACGGTTGCTTTCAAGAGGTCATGTCCCCGGTCAGCCGCTATTTGCTGCGGCAGGATCGCGGGGACTTTGTCCGCTACCAGGAACAATACGAGGCGCTGGCGTCGAGCGTCTTTCCCAAGTTAGAGATGCATCTGCACCAAGACCTGTTTTACATTCCGTACAGCGCCTTGGTGATGGTGTGCACACAAGCGGTTCCCGCCGAGCATCCGCGAGATGCCTCGAAACCGACAGCCGCGACAATTTCGCGAGCCGCTTGAGATCGGTTGGCCACGGCGGTCTAAACGGCGGTGAACTAATCCGCTTTGCGATGCTTCTTCGCCACGCGAAGTGGCCGCACGATTCGACCGACGATGACTTTGACGCCGGGATCGTCTTGACTGCGGCCGGTCGGCAAAACGTCGACCTTTTCCCATTCAAACGGCAGCGTACCAGGCGTCTGCCCCCACGCCCATACTCGGCCGTTCGCGCGAAGTTCTTCGTTGTCGTCCGGATGTTGGTCGTAACAAAAGTACGTGACTTCTGGCGGTACTTCGTCTGAATCCAACGGCCAGGCGACCTCTTTAATCGGCGACCCGTAATAGTAGGCAAACCGATGGCTGATGGCCCCGAAGCTCACCAGTTCTTCCGGTTCCGGCAGGCGGCTCCGTAGTTCGGTTACTGTGGGCGTCATATCGTTGGCATTGCGCAAGCGGCCGTTAACGACCGCACCTGTATAGGATAGGCCCATGAACACCGCGATCGCGAACATCCCGGCGACGGCCGGCCGCCAGCTTGGCTGCTGGCGGCTCCACAGCAAAACGCCAAACGTCGCCGCCGCCACTATCGAAAACAAGGCGGCGAAAGCAGCCGGTTGTTTCAGTTCGGATAGCAACGCAGCGTCCGAGAAACTGGCCATGGCCACCGCCACGCCGCCACAGAGAATGAGGAATGCCAGGCCCGTGACGAGTCGATTCCAGGTCAGCCGCAGTTCCGATTTTCGTTCGGCCATCACGCAACGTTGCAGAATCCAACCCAGCAACACTGCCATGCACGGATAAAGACACATGAAGTAGCGGGTCTTGGCCTCGGTCGCTAGCCAGAGACTGGGGAAAGTCGCCAAGACCGCCGTCACCACGAAAGCAACTTGCGGCGGGACGGGGCCGATCGTCGCGCGAACTCGGCGCGAGAACAACGCCAACAGCACCGGCGACCAGGGTAGCAAGCAGGCGAAGACCTCGAAAGGATACGTCGCGAGATGCTTGAAGATTGCCGACAGAGAGAACTGATGGGTAAAGCGATACGTGATCGTTTGCGTCCAGATGGCGAGGGTGCTCTCCAGGTCCGTGGCCAAATAGAAGGGCGCGACCCAGGCCGCGAGAATCGCCACGAGGGTCATGATTCCCGCCAGGTGCCCCCAATGGAACAGCGTCCGCCAGTCACGCCGCCATGCCAAAAACACAACGGCGACGAACACGAAATACGTGACCGATTGAAATCCCTTTTGCATGGCTCCGGCCGCGGCAAGTGAGTAACCGGCCATCCACATCGACGTCGGCGACCAAGAGCGTGAGTAGCCCCAATGCCAAACCAACAAGGCACCGCTGACTAGCAGTGCATATACGGCGTCGTTTTCACCCAGTCGTCCGATCTGGACGACTTGGCCGAACGTGATGTAAATAGCTCCGCATGCAAAAGCGCCGAAGCGATTCAAGAAGGTTTGCCCATAGGTGTAAATTAAAAGCGCGGTAAGCAAGATAGCAATCACGCTGGGAAGCCGCACGGCGACCACGTCGACTTGGCCACGAACCAAGCCGGCAGTCGCCATCAGCCAACTGGCAAGCGGCGGCCGGTCGAGGAACGGGCTGCCTTGCTGGCGCGGCACGACCCAATCGCCGGTTTCGATCATCTGCACGGCGCCGCGAGCCCACCGCGATTCTTCGCCGCGAATCGGCAGCGAAGACATGCGAAAAAAATAAATGCCCACGACCAGCAAGATCAGCAAAGCCAGTTCCGGGCGGCGATACCAGGGGGGTTGCGGGTTGGATGGGCGATCATTTCCTTGTGTCATGCCGGACGACTCCACCTTGACGGACACCGATTAAATTCGAAATCCGAATCTCGAAATCCGAAACAAATTCAAAATCTAAATACCAAATGTTCAAAAACGTGCCGTGTTTTGCCAGCGATTCAAACCGGCACACGGGAAGAACCCCCTGTGGTCCCCCTTGGTAAAGTGCGAGAAGATTCTTGTTCTCCCCCTTGCCAAGGGGGGAGTTAGAGGGGGTCTTCCGGTCCACTTGTAAACTCATCAGTACTCTCCAGCCGCGCGGTCGCCGACCTGCCCGGTCATGCCGCCGCGGAAGCCTGACCCGCGGTTCGCCGCGCGAAGACTTGAAAGGCCTTGTGAACTCCCATCAAATGCCGTAGGCCCTGACCGGCCTGATAGGCGACCGCATAACCGGCCATCCAGGGAGCGAGTTGCGAAATCGGACCCAGCAGCGGTGCCGTTGCCAACTCGAATCCGGCCTGTTCCACGAACTGATTGAGATTCGAGGGGGAAAATGTGTAGGTGTGGCCCAGTGGCCAAAACTTCGCGTATTCAGCGCCCCGGCGTTTCACTTTGGGGGACGAGGCGTCCGGAGTTTCCAACACCAATACCCCGCCCACGCGCAGGACACGCCGCCATTCCGCCAACGTCTGCCGCACGTCCGAGACGTGTTCAATCACATGCCAGGCGGTCACCACATCGAAGGACTGATCCTCGAAGGGCAACTTGCCGCCGTTGAACGCTTCGGCTTGAAATCCGTGATCTCGGCAATATTGGACGGCATCGCGGCTCACGTCCACGCCCACCGCTTGCCAACCCCGTTCCGTGGCCGCTTCCAGA